>NZ_JAJSLU010000020.1:16304-128919 GCF_023063025.1 Pseudomonas sp. YL2
GAGGCCCCCCCCCCCCCCCCAGCCCCCCCAGCGCGCACGGGAGCCACCAAAGGTAATTGGAAGGAAAAAAAGCCGCCCCGCTATTTCCATAGCGGTCCGTTTCTATTTAAACCGATTTAATCGTCCATGCTTCTGCCGCTGAACAAGCGGTTGATCATCTCCATCGAAAAACCCCGATAGGCGAGGAAGCGGCCTTGTTTGGCCCGCTCCTTGGCGTCAATCGGCAAGTGTCCGGAGAACTTGCGTTTCCACGTCTCGCGAAGCTGCTCCTGCCAGTCGATACCGCTTTCACGCAGGGCGAGTTCGATATCGGCGCGTTGCAAACCACGCTGACCCAGCTCTTCGCGAATGCGCAAGGGGCCATAGCCGGAGCGGGCACGGTAGGAAACAAAGCTTTCAAGGTAACGGGCTTCGGAAAGCAGCCCCTCTTCCGTCAATCGGTCGAGGGCTGTTTCGATCATTTCCGCCTCAGCGCCGCGCTGACGCAGTTTGCGCGTCAGTTCGACTCGACCGTGCTCGCGTCGAGCGAGCAGGTCCATGGCGGTTCGCCGCACCGCGACGAGGGTATCGAGTACGGCGGTGGTCATCGCTGCGATCAGATATCAGCGTCAGCCAGGTCGTCTTCGGTCTCTTTGACCGCAGAAGCCTTGGAATCGGCGATCACCGCTGGCGACAGCAGTTTGTCACGCAGCTGCTTCTCGAGCTTGGCAGCGACTTCCGGGTTGTCTGCCAGGAACTTGGCCGAGTTGGCCTTGCCCTGACCGATCTTGGTGCCTTCATAGGCATACCAGGCGCCGGATTTCTCGACGAAACCGTGCAGCACGCCCAGGTCGATCATCTCGCCATTGAGGTAGATGCCCTTGCCGTAAAGGATCTGGAACTCGGCCTGACGGAACGGCGACGCCACCTTGTTCTTCACAACCTTGACGCGGGTTTCGCTGCCAACCACTTCGTCGCCTTCCTTCACCGCGCCGGTACGGCGGATGTCGAGACGGACCGAGGCGTAGAACTTCAGCGCGTTACCACCGGTGGTGGTTTCCGGGCTGCCGAACATCACGCCGATCTTCATGCGGATCTGGTTGATGAAGATCACCAGGCAGTTGGCGTTCTTGATGTTACCGGTGATTTTACGCAGCGCCTGGGACATCAGACGGGCTTGCAGGCCCACGTGCATGTCACCCATTTCGCCTTCGATTTCAGCCTTCGGTACCAGTGCCGCCACCGAGTCGACGATGATCACGTCTACTGCGTTGGAGCGCACCAGCATGTCGGTGATTTCCAGTGCCTGTTCGCCGGTGTCCGGCTGGGACACCAGCAGGTCGTCGACGTTGACGCCCAGCTTGCCGGCGTACTCAGGGTCGAGGGCGTGTTCGGCGTCGACGAATGCGCAGGTCGCGCCGGCTTTTTGCGCCTGGGCGATCACGGACAGTGTCAGTGTGGTTTTACCGGAAGATTCAGGACCGTAGATTTCAACGATACGGCCTTTTGGCAGACCGCCGATGCCGAGTGCGATGTCCAGACCCAGAGAGCCGGTGGAGATAGCCGGGATCGCCTGACGGTCCTGATCGCCCATACGCATTACGGCACCCTTGCCGAATTGACGTTCGATCTGACCCAGGGCCGCAGCCAAGGCTTTCTTCTTGTTGTCGTCCATTAAAGTCCTCACGTAATCAATAAGGCCTGACGGCCAACACCTGTATAAGTAGCCAGTATTATTCCACAGCGTTCGCGGATCGCCTACCCCTGATTTTCGATTTCTCGTGCCGCTAGTCGCAACAGCCCCTCTAGCGCGGCCTTCACCGTTTGTCGGCGGACTTCATCGCGGTTGCCGGGGAAGTGCTGAACCTCACTGGAAACCGCATCGCCCACGCCCCAGGCCAGCCACACCGTGCCCACCGGTTTGTTCGGTGTACCGCCATCGGGCCCCGCCACGCCGCTGACCGCCACGGCAAACCGCGCCAGACTGTGCTTCTGCGCACCACGCACCATCGCCTCGACGACTTCGCGACTGACCGCACCCACCGTGCCGAACAATTCGGTGGGGACATTCAGCTGCCGGGTCTTCTGCCGGTTGGAGTAGGTCACGTAACCGGCCTCGAACCACGCCGAGCTCCCCGGAATCCGCGTGATCGCTTCAGCAATTCCGCCACCGGTGCACGACTCGGCCGTGGTGACGTGGGCGTTGAGCAACTGCAAACGTCGGCCGAGCTCGGCAGCCAGTTGAGTGATCTCTTTCACGGTGCGCTCCGGATCGGATGGAATGACTACCACCGTACACGACCCGGTTGCGCTTTCAATACACAGACTCATTCAAAATGTTCGGGCGCCAGCGCTCTGACATAGGCCTGACAGGCCTGCAAGGCAATCAGTCCGCGATCGCCGGTGTCGGTGATGGCGATAATTCGTTGAGCATGCGCCGGGTCAAGTCGGGCGCGTACGGCTGCATGATCCACGCCGCCGGGGCCGGTGGCGGCTGGCACCCCGCAGCCTTGGGCAGTGTCGCCGGCGTCGATGAGGACTGACAGGCGCAAATCAGCAGTGGCAAGACGATCGCGCAGGCGATCCTGATCACGTTGGGCATCACTGAGTGCTCGATAGTGGGTTTGTTCACTGGCCGCGAGGCGTTGCTCAAGGGCCAGACGTTTATCCTGCTCGACCTGCTGCGCGCTGGCTGCGGCCACATTCAGCTGATTGAGAGTGTCGGCGTTTAACCGCGCCTGCTCCGCCAGTTGTCGCCCGTAACGCCAGTCCTGAAACTGCCAGGCCAGCGCAGCGCTCCCCAAAGCCAGCAACAAAGCGCCGACTACGCGCCAGGAGACGGACATAGCACCGCCCTCGCCCGCGCCCAGATATCCAGCCGATCCTGCAGGCCATTCAACCCGCCGTTGATTCGGCGGGTGATGCTGTTGAACTGATCGCGGTCGGCCAGATCGTTCAGGCCGTTCTGCTCCCAGAACCATGCCGCCGATTCCGCTGCCCATTGCGGTTGCTCAAGCAATTCCGGCAAGGACAGCAAGCGCTCGTCGCCGAACAGGCCGAGGCTGCACTGCCGATAGTTGCTGCGCCCGGTGATCTGGATCAGCCCGCGACCGCGGTACTTCTGCCCGTCGCCGTCGGCCTCGGGCGTGTTGCCCAGACGTAACGCCAGCGTGCCAGTGTCGTATTTGCTCAGGTACTGGTTGTTGCCCAGCTCGCGCACGTATTGCAACTGGCCCGACTCGTGACCGATCTGCGCAAGAAACGCAGCGATACGTTTTGGCGAGTCGATATGTCGGCGATTCATTGCGTTATTCAGTGCAGAAACAAAAACGCCCGCTTGGGAGCGGGCGTTGGGCATGATGGTTTTAAGGTTGTCTTCGGTTATTTGCATAATGCGTAATCCTCCCTGGATGCTCCGATTGAATCATGGATAAGAGCGAATGCTTGCCAGCCATTTTTTTCCGGAGTTTTCAGGCAATAGTGGCTTTAATCAGTTGCTACTGTTTCATCCTGCAGCAGCCAACCACCCCGGAGCCACCGGTCGGTGCTCGCTGAACGGAAAGAATGATCCTTGCGGCCAGTCTCGCAGCGCACGACGATAAGCCTGCAATTGAGCGTACTGCTCGGTGGTCAACGTGGTGCCGTCGCCATCCTCAAGTTCATCCCGGTCGCGCGCCACCAACCAGTCAGAGGCGACCAATTGTGCCGTGCGCCAAGAGCGCTCGGCTGCAGCGGCTTCATCCGACGAGGGCGGCGGCGGGTCAACCAGAATCGGAAAACCATTGTCGGCACGCACACCAATCATTTTTGGAGTGACTGCCAGCTGCTGCAGCAGGGAAATCCAATAGCCCTGAGGAATTTCAATAACGTCGTCAGGGATGTCCGACGAGTTGATACCCGGCACATATGCGCTGCACGTGCTGGCGCTGAACAAAACATTGAAAGTGTTCATTTAATAACCCTTTGCAAAATAGTTCACGGACCAACCCACACTCACTTGACCGGCAGAATTACGGATTTTCAGCGTGCAGCCCTGCTGGCTGAACGCGGTCACTGCGACCATCGCCGCGTCGCCCCCCGAATGGGTTGCCACAACTGAGAAGTAGCCTCGCGGAAACGGGATCGGAAATGTCACATACACATTACCGTCAGCATTCGATACTCCCGAGCCCCACTGATCGATATTCCCACTGGCGTGTTTCTGATACCCAGGGTTACTCACAAGCCCGGAGAACAGCGCGGCATATTTCAGGCTTGCCGTTCCATAAACCGTCCAGATGCCGCTCTCTTTGACAAAGTTGGCACTTTCTCCGCTGTTCATCACAATCGAAGTCAAATAGGAGCCTTGTGGACTGATCTGTGCTCCGGCTTTGCTGGCAACGGTGACCGGGGCACTGTTGCGACAGTGCAGGCCAATCGTCGCGCCATCCGGTACTGAGGCTGCGTCAGGTAAGGTAACGGTATAGGCAATTGTTCCTCCCATTCCGATCGTGCAACCGATATCAGCGACCGACAGTTGCGTTGCGGTGGATATTCCACGTGCACTTGCGTAACTGCCCAATGCACGTTGAACAAACTCAGCAGTGGCTACTGACCGACCTTTATCAAACTGGGGGGCGGTCAAAAACAGCGCTGGACTGCGAAGTGCGCCAAGCAGTTGATCATTGGCCGCCTCATCCGGCGTAATACCCGCTGCCTGCACGACACTCAAAATCTCCTGCGTTACTCCATTGCCCCACACGGCGGGAATCAACGAACCCGGCGCTCCGCTTGTAGGGTTTTCATCCACGAACCTGCCGTTGACCAGTCCGATATTGGGCACACTCTTTGGATAATCCATTTTTGTCTCCGGCTATTACTGAGTCGACGCCGAGTCGCGCACACAGCCTGTCCTGTCCCTTGAACGCATTTGCAATAAGCAAATTTCATTGGCGACTTGCATACAGTTTCCAGGCCTGACGCACTCGGCTCCTGCACAAAAGCATTCAATCAGGCTGCGGTGGCCAATCGATCGCACGAGGGAAAGTGGGCTGAGTTTCGACCCTGGAAAGCAGTACCCGGTACTTTCTCCAAAGATCCAGTTGTGCCTGAGTCGTTGGCAATTGCGTGACTTCTGCGTCCGTTGCCATGCCCAGTGCCACGGAGTCCTGAAGCGTGTTCACGTCACCCTGCAACTTCGTGATCATCGACGAGGCCAATGCTGAAAGTCCGGAGGATTTCATTCGTACTGCATTTTTCAGTGACTCTTGATCAGGTTCGGCGATGTCGCCGTATTCCAGCGTAATCGCTCGTTCAAACAACTCTCGACCGTGAGGTTCAGGATCTTTCGGGGAAGCCGTAAATGGCACTTCACCCAATGAGTCCCTGGTCTCTTCGAAGGTAACCAACAGGTTTAGCGAGGTATGTTCCACGTCGTTCCAGCAAGGCTGACGTGCACTCAGAATTGTCATCATTTCAATAAACTCTCAGGCATAGAGTGGTGGAGTCCGGACTGGCACCGTCCGCGTTTCGGATAGCGCCCATAATTCGCCAAGTGCCGGCAGGTGCTCCGCCCCAGGCAGTACCGTCGGTGGCCGTGAACCGGCAATTGACACCGGCAGCGAGCCCCCCCGTGCCTGTAGCACCACCACCGCCAACGACCAGCAAGGCATAAGAGCCGACCACCCCGGCCTCTGCGGTCGATTGCGCGGCAACCGCTTTGGGATTACCGATACCATCGGTCCAGATGCTACCCAGATCGGTAGCATCGACCTGTGCGCGCAGAGAAGTACCATCAGCCGCCCAACCAATCATTACCGTATTGGTCGACTGGAAGTTTCCGCCGCCTTGGCGAACCGGCGTAAACCCGAGACGAGGTTGCAGCAGATAAACACCGTTATCGGAAGTCCGCCGCATATAGGGCTGATTCGGGTCGTTACTGGCAAACCCTGCCCAAGTAATGCCATCACTCAGAACTCGAGCATTGACTTGTCCGGTGATCTCGGCACGGGTCATGCCATCTGTGATGCCATAGCCAGCCAGTGTCGAGGCAGTTTTCGCCAGCATCACAACTTCGTTGTTGTTTTTGTTTCGCATATACGGCGAAGCGGAACTACCACCTGCAAAACCGGCCACCGAACACGCATCCGAACCGATCTTGGCGTCCAGCAAGGCATTTGTTGCCCCCTTGCTGTAAACGTCCGACACGTTGGCCTTGGTGCCTGGATCAAAGTTGGCCGAGCACCACAGGTTGCCAAAACTCGTGGCATCTACCTGGATCAGGATGTTCTTGCCATCCCAGCCAATGGAGACCGAATTGCCAAGTTGCCCGGCACCAGTGCCTTGTTTCACAAAGGCACTATTGGCAGCCACTTTGGTATAAGCATCCGCAATTCCGTATCCATCAAGCGTGGTCGGATTAGAGCCGGCAGTCACCTGCCCGCGTGCATTGACCGTGACCTTGCGGTATTCGCCGGATGCAACCCCGGTGTAACCCGCCAGTAATTCAAACGTCAGCGCCGTGGTTCCGACCTTGATTGGACCCGGCGTGGTCAGTTGCCAAAGACGGGACTTGTTCACTACGCCGTCATCGGTCGCAATGATAAAACTGCTGGTCACTTGATAGTCTTGAGCCGCATCCACTGCACGCGACCATGAGCCGACAGCCACCACGTAAACACCGTTT
Organism: Pseudomonas sp. YL2; assembly: GCF_023063025.1. Classification (NCBI taxonomy): domain Bacteria; kingdom Pseudomonadati; phylum Pseudomonadota; class Gammaproteobacteria; order Pseudomonadales; family Pseudomonadaceae; genus Pseudomonas; species Pseudomonas sp. YL2. Next base: position 22,948 of record NZ_JAJSLU010000020.1, read on the forward strand.
TGCGACGCATTGGGCTGATCCTTGACCAGCACTCGATCGGCTACGGCAAGTTGTACTCCGTCGATGTCTTGCAAGCCGCTGAGGGCAATCGCTCCCGTTGTCGCGACCCGCACCGAGTTTTTGAAATCATGCGCAGCAAAACTCTGGATGGCCTCCAGCAACTGCGTTGAAACATCTTCCTGTGGCTCCATCCCCGCCGCTTTGATCACGTTCAGGATCTCTTGCGTAACGGCATTGCCCCAGGTCGCCGGGATCAACGACCCCGGTGTTCCCGCCACCGGGTTTTCGTCCACAAACTGTCCATTCACCAGCCCGACACCGGGGGTGTTTCTTGGGTAATCCATACTTCTAACCTCTATTCATAGTTGATGTGCACGTGGGTATGCGCAGGTGCACTTCGGTGGATAAGGCATTCCAGGGCACTTCCCGGGTTCACGCCAAAGCGCTCGCCCCAGTAACTGGCGCCAAAACGGCGGCCGATGAATTGCCGCCCGCCGGTATTGAGGGTCCACATGAACTGCGCCTGCCAACTGCCAAAGTGCCCGATACCAAAACGTGAGCGCCCCATTCGCGGCGCCCTCAACTCAGTAACACTGGCGTTGGGGTAGCCTTGACTTCGGGCAATTTCAACGAAATAGCCAATGGTCTGGCTGCCGACTGCGAGCAATCGTCGGCGCACGGCCAGACGCCGATCGTCAAACAACGGTTTCTGTCCCAGGCAGGGGTCAGGCAAATTCATGACCCGCTCCCAGTCCGGTACCAGCTCGCTGACTCCGGCAGGATCCATTTCGTTCTGCAGGTCAACGGCGCGGGCGTCCAGGCGTGACAGCTCCTGAGAAATGCCCTCAAGCACTGCATCCAGTTCTGGTACTCGCTCTGGATCCCAGGCTGGACCACTCGGCATTAAGTTGCGCAACTGGGCCTGATATTGCGCCGGAGTTCTTATGCCTCCCATACGCAGCCCCCGAAGGTCAACAATTGGTTGGCGGTTGGCACGACGTTGCCGACGGGAGCAAACAGTTGGTGGTCGTATTCGCCGGTGGCACTGCTGATTGCTTCGCGGATGTGACTTTGCAGCAAGGTCTCGCCCAGACCGGCTTCCCGGTTGTGCAAGTCGCGCAGCTGCGCTTCCACAGCCGCGCGCACGGCGCTGGTATCCGGGTTCAAGCGCATTTTGTAGGTGACGGAGACTTGCTCCGGTGCCAGCACGTGCAACTCGGCTGTTACCGGACGCAACGGATCGATATAGGCCTGAACTTCGGCCAGTTGTTCATCCCCGGGAATCGGCTGGGGATCGTCATCGCGCATGATGAACAGGCTGACAATGCCCAAACCACCATCCCCGCCACGACACCAGGCCCGCGTCACACCCGGCACTTCCAGCGCCCAGGTTTCGTAGTCGCTGGCCGAACCGCCGTGGGGGATCACGCGATAAGAGCGGATCACCCGCGAGCGCAACGACTCCAGGCTTTCTCGCGCCACGCCGCCACTGAGGCCGGGCGCGAGCACCACAAAACTGTTGCCGACTACACCGGCGATCGGCTGCACCGGGTTCAGCGCCAGACCGGCGTCGGCATTACCGAGGCTGCCAGCGTCGAGCGCAGCAATCGTGGTGGTGTTGCTGCCATTGACGGTGGTGCGCGCGGCGGTGACTTTGTAGGTACGGCCATCGCTCGCTTGCAGCAGCGTGTCGACATCCAGCACCGCACCGGCGGTCGCGGTAAAACTGACGCTGCCGGTGGCGACTTGCGCCGGTTTGCGTGGCTGGTTCAGGCGCAGCGCGGCGATGCGTTCCAGGGTCGATTCGTCGGCCTTGTCCGGCAGGATCTGCTCGGCGATCCAGTCGAGATAACCGTACAGACCATAAGCCGCGCCACCGAGTGTGCGGGCCAGCACTTGCGCATCGGACTGGCGCAGCGAATCGCCGGCCAGGTCGCTTTGGGTGCGCTTGATCAGCACCGGCAGCGAAGGGGTTTCAAACGGCATAGATCACCTGCCAACTGTTATCGGGGTTGATGTCCAGACGTTCGCCATCGGCCAGGGTCAGGACCGTGCGCAGGTTCAGGCGCTGGGCGTCGAGGCGTTCGCTGATGATGTCGATGGCGCTGCAGTGGCCGTCGTCGATCAGCCATTGCAGGGCTTCGCGGGCATAGAACTCGGCGTCCATCTGGGTCTGTCGGGTGAGCTTGACCCGACGCAACAGCCACAGCCGCGAACCGATGCGATCGTCGGCGACGGTGGGAAAGCTGTCGCCCCACCAGCCGAAGCGCTCCTCGTCGTCGAGGGCGTCGTCATCGGCGGCGCGGCGCCAGGTGAACAGGCTGATGAGCACGGCGCGAGTCAGTGCGGCGTGGAGGTTCTGGCTGACAAGCATTATTTGCCTCCTGCCGGCGCACCGGTCTGGCCGCTACCGGCCTGCACGCCGACGTGCACGTGTTTGATCTGGCTGATGCCGCCGGCGAGTTGGTCGCCGCTGGAAACGATCTTGCCGGTCTGGTTGATCACCGGCGTGTCGAAGTTCACCGCGCTGCTGGCGCGGATGTTCAGGGTGGCGGTTTCGATGTCGATGATCCGCCCGCGCTTGAAGTGAATTTTGTCGCCCTCGTCGGTGTAGATCGCCACTTCGCCAGAGGCCAGCGACTGCAAGCGATAGCGGCGGTCGGCGACCACCAGGGCGATGGCGTGAGACCGGTCACCGCCGAGAAACGTGACGATGCCTTCGGCGCCGGCCAGCGGGTTGCTGGTGAAACCATAGGGTTCGAAGTGCTCCATGTCGTCGTTCACCTCGCCGGCGGTGAGGCGCATTTGCAGCGATTGCAGCTTGGATGCCGAATGGGCGAGCACGACAGTGCCGCGCGCCAGCAGGCGTGTCAGTAGGCTCATGAATTGTCCTCAGGGAGCAGACCCGACACGGACAAAATGTGGGAGCGGGCTTGCTCGCGAAAGCGGTGGGTCAGTCAATGGGATGTTGGACCTGCCGACGCTTTCGCGAGCAAGCCCGCTCCCACAGGGAATGGGTGTCAGGCCTGGGTTTTTTTCGGTGGGATGGGATCAGGATCGAAGGTATGCGGTGGCGCCACTTGCAGCGTGGTCACCGAGCCCTGCGCCGAGAGCGAATACGTGACTTTGGAAATCAGCATGTCGCCGTCAAAGCCGAGTACCGGATCCGTGACCTTCACCAGCGTGTTGTGGCGCCACAGATCGCCATTGGCCTGACGCCAGCCCTGCACCTGATAGGTGGTGGTCTGCGCCCGGCCCATGCGGGTGGCGCTTTCCCATTGGGCGCGTTGCTGGGCCAACTCGAACGTCAGCGCGGTGCCCTCGTTGATGATCGTGGTGCGTCGGCGCTTGAAGCTCAGATCAGCCGCGCTGGATTGAACCTCGCTGACAGCCGCCCCGCTCTTATTGTCCGAGCCTTTCTGCTGACCGATCACTCGGTATTCAGAAAACACCTGGCTCTGATCCATCGGCGCGTTCGCCGACAGAATGTTCTTGCCCAACTCCAGCGCGTCACTGGCCCGACCACCACTACCGGGCTTGGCCAGCACCAGCCGGCCCTGCTCGTCATCGGTGGAAAACACCCGGAACAGCGAGAGCAATCGGTCGATCGACTGGAACACTGTTTCGCCCGGCACGATGGTGTGTTTGGCGAGCCGCGCGGTCTCGGGAATTTCGTTGACCACGTACAGCGAGTATTCCGCCGCCAGAGCCTGGACGATGCTCAGCAGCGGTTGCTCCTGCCATTGGTTCGGCCGGTTGGTGGCTGCGCAATCGACCAGATCCTGAGTCTTGGAACTGCCCTCGATACTCAAGCTGATCTGGCGTCCGTCATAACTGATCGGCGCCTTGAACACGTAGCCGGTGAGCACCAGGTCCTGGCCAATTTTCACTTCGCACGGGTCACCCGGTTTGATCCGTTGATCCACCGTCTGCCCCGGCCACTGCCAGGTGATGTCGAGTTTGAAGGTGCGGAACTGGCGCTCAAGATCGGCGGTGATTTCCACACTTTTCCAGCCACCGTATTCCATGTTGTTGACGGTCAGCGTGACATGGTTATCCATCTCGCTCATGACTCACTCCCTGGACACTTTTACGTCGTTGGGAGAAAAGCCCGGATGGTTCATCGCGTTGCTCTGCGTCACTTGAGTCACCCGTGTGGCATCGGCAAATTGCTTGTAGGCCACCACCAGCGCCGGCAGGCTTTCCTGAAACGATTTGGTGACCTGGCGCACACCGGATGACGCCACTGCCTTGAGATGCGCAATCAGCGCTTCCTTCACATCGTTAATTGCCTGGTGATGTTTGGGATCGGCCTTGTCCAGCATCGGGTCAATTGCCACCCCGACCGCCTTCTGCAGTGCTTTCATTTCTTCGGTCACCGGCACTTCCTGACGAGTCACCGGTTGATCCGCCTGATGCGCCACCGAAGGTGTCGACGACAGCTTCACCGCCGGAGTCGCCACCGGCATCGACGCCACCCATTGCGCGACTTTGACCAGCACCGTGTCCTGCACCAGATCGGCCATGGCTTGCGCCGCCGCGTTGGTGTCCTTACCGGTGGTGATCTTCGGCGCATCTGCCTTGCGGATGGCTTCGAGTTGTTGGGACACGTCGGCAATCACGCCACGGTAGCCCTCCTTCGCGAATGCCTTGAGCTCCTTGATATCGCCGAGCAAGCCCTTGAACTCCGCTGCCACTTCCTTGGGCAACTCCTTGACCGCTTTGACCAGTTCGGTGATCTGCCGATACTGCTCGATCAGCGGTTTGAGCTGCTCTTTGATCACCTCATACACGCCGGTCAGGCTGTTGCGCAGATTGGCGATGCCGATCCGCGCAGCCTTGATCAACGTCATCGCCTGCTCGAAACGCGCCACCGCAGAACCCAGCAAAGTGTCAGCCTTGGCCAACAGAACTTTTTGCGTACTGACCGTGGCAGTCGGAAACGGCAGCGGCCGGTCCGGGTAAAACTTCAGACTGAACGTCACCAGCCCGCCGTCCTGGCGGGTGTGGGTCATGTCGCATTCGCCGACCTTGACTTGCAAGCGTCCGAGCCACGGATGCACCAATTCACCACTGCCCGCCTCCAAGGCCTTGAGCAGCTTGTCGCGCTGCTCCAGGCAATCGGCGCCGATGATGAACGCCGTGATGTCGTGGGTCTTGGCCTGCTGGCCGAGATCCTCGAAATACGGCAGGTCGCGTTGCGGGTATTCGTGCAACTGACCTTTGCGACCGACCGGAGTTTTCGCCTGATCGATCCAGAATCCGACACCGCGAAACGATGCCGGCAACAAACGGTCACGCCAGTTCATTGGAACCTCCTGCCGACAGCGAGCGATAGCCGATGCGCGAAGACAGCGCCAGGCCCGGTTGATTGCTTTGTGGTTGATCGGTGCGCAGCCCCGCCGGTGCATTTTCGAAGCGCACGGTCAGGCCGCCCTCGAGTTGCGTGCGGTTGTTGGCGGCACTTTGCTGGATCAGGGCGCTGGAGGTTTGTGGCAGCGAACTGCTTAACTTCGGGGCACCGGCAGGCGCTGCCGGGGCGGTACCGGTGAGGGTTGCAAAGACACCGGAGAAATTGCCACCGAACAGTTCTTTAAGCTGCCCGAAAATCCCTTGCAGGTTTTTCCACATGTCGCTGAACCAGGTCAGTACCGGCTGCCATTTCTGCTGGATCGACTCCAGCGGCGACTGGCTGAACAGATCGCCGAAGAAGCTCTTCACCACTTGTGCATCCGTGGTCAACGATGCCCACAGACCGGAGAAGTACGCGCTCACGCCATTCCACTTCGCCATGACCGCTTCCACAGGCGCGCTGCCAAACAGGTTTTGAAACTCGTCTTTCAACGGCTGGGCTCCAGCCCTGAGTACGTCCCACAGCGCGGAAAAAACCGGCGCCAAGGGTTGCCATGCCGATTCAATCATCGCCACCGGCGATTGCGTGAAGATCGATTTAACCTGCTCCCACTGCGCCGCGGCGTTATCGGCAACACCGCCAACAAGATTGCCAAACACATTGTTCAGCGAACCCCAGGCGTCAGTAATCGTCTGCACTGGCGACCAACTGAACTTCGCCTTGAGCGCGTCCACACCGGCAGCAGCTTTGGCCTGTGCGCCAGCGAAGAAATCACTGACGACATTGCTCGCGGTTGCAAAAGCCTTGCTCATCACTTCACTCGGCGAGAAATCGAATTTCGCCCTGAGCCTGTCGATACCCGCTTGCGCATCCGCCATGGTGCCAGCGAAGAAATCACTGACAACGCTACTGGCCTTCGCCAACGCCTTGTTCCACACCTCACGCGGTGAGAAATCGAACTTCGCCCTGAGCTTGTCGATCCCTGCTTGTGCATTCGCCATGGTGCTGGCGAAGAAATCACTGACAACGCTGCTGGCTTTCGCCAACGCCTTGTTCCACAGCTCACTCGGCGAGAAGTCGAAGGCCGCCGCGAGCTTGTCAGTGGCTGCCTGCGCTTTCGATACCAAGCCGTTGTAAATATTGACGACGCTGTCGACGCCGGCAAAAAATTCCGCGCTGATCTCTCCCCACGTTTTGCTGATCAATGCGCCCATCGATTCGATTGCCTGCGTGGTCGCCGCAACTCCAGCGTTGAATTTCGTCGAAACGTAGTCCCACATCCTGCCGAAGAATCCGGAAATCGACGCCCAGTTTTTGGTAATCAACCGTGCGCCAATCACGATGATGGCCACCGCTGCCGCGATAGCCGCCGCAATCAGCCCGATGGGCGAGGTCAGAATCCCCAGCACCGCGACCAGCCCCATCGCCCCGACCGTGACCACCGTAAACGCTACGGCAGCGGCCGCCAGCCCTTCGACCAGATACGGATTGTTGGCGACAAACTGGCCAATCGAAGTCATTACCGGTGTCAGCGCCGTGACGATGCCGTTAACCGCCGGCAACAACGCCTGACCGATTTTCAGCGAGATGTTATCCAGCGCCTTGTTGAATTTTTCCAGGTTGGCCGAGGTTTCCCCCTGGACCACCTTCGGCACTTTAAGGCCCTTGAGTGCCCTGGCTTTCTTCGCCAGCGCATCCTGCGCTTCGATGGCTTTTTTGATGCCGTCCTGAAACGGCTTGAGCAAACCACCTTCGGCAATGAAGCCGGCCACGTCCAGCGGCTCGAGGCCGCTGTCTTCCATGCTTTTCTTGAATGCTGCGACCTTGCCGCGCAGCCCCTTCATCTCGGTCTCCATTTTCTCGGCGCCCTTGAGCACCACGAGCATGTTGACCGTGACGGGAAAGTTCTGCGGGATCAGGCTCAAATTTGTATTCGCCATCACTGCACCTGCTGCATCGCATTGATCCGTTGCGCGTGCTCCAGCGATTCGCGGAGCACATCCAGTGGCCTGGCCATCATCTGTTCGGGGTCAACCTTCCAGAACCAGGCCAGGTCATAGGCGACTGCGATCAGGTCGGTGATGGCTCCGACGCCGCACTCATGAAAAAACTCGCAACGGCCCAGCTCAGCGCGTTGAGGTCAGCCAGATCGAGCTGGTTGACCGACGACGGCGGGATGCCGGCGCACACGGCGATGTATTTGGCCGCCACGTCCATGTCGAGGCTGACTTCTTCGCTTTTGTCGATCTTGTACGGCAGCGCCTTGATCGCTCGCACTTCCTGCACCGTCGGACGGCGCAGGACGAGTTCGGTCAGGGGCTCGCCGTGAGCTTCGATCGCAACCTGAAGCTTCACGGCGCCGCTCATTGCCAGGTCCCCTTGATGCCTTCGAATTTCAGTTCGATGGTGGCGTCATCGCCCTTGGAAACCGGCTCTTCGACCAGATAGGCACCGGCCAGCACGTAGACTTTGCCGTTGCTGAATTCGCAGGTGACGGTGATGTCGGTGCCTTCGATCAGCTTCTTCAGCGGAAAGTCGGCGGTGTGCAGCGCGGTCACTTTGAAGGACGGCGCGACGTCGGTTTCCTTGTAGAAACCCGGTACGACGGTTTCGCGTTTGACGGCCATCAGCGGGGCTTCGCAGCCGCCGTTGATAGTCAGTTGTGCACCGTCGACTTTGACGTAGCAGGTGCCTGCAATCACTTGACCCATGGTGTTACTCCCTTCAAATAAAAAAGCCCACCGGAGTGGGCTGAATGCTTACGGCCAAACGCGGCGATCAGGCCGCGTCGTCGTATTGCAGACGGAATTGGTTGAGCAGTGCGAACACGCGCAGACCGTTGACGTAATCCGGCGGGAACAGCACGTTCACGCGGCTCGGATCCTGTACGTCGCGCTCGACGATCAGGTGCTCGGCGAACAGCTCGGCGTTCTCCACGTGGCCTTCCAGTTCCAGCTTGGCGTACTGCGCGATCAGCTCGCCGCGAATGGTCGCCGGAGTGACGATCGGCTGGCCGGCGCCGAAACGGGTGCCGTCGGAAGCCAGTTTGTGCCGGCCGTACTTGCTGGTGATCACGCTTTGCAGACGACGCACGATGAACGCCGACTGGTGCATGGTTTCGCTGTCCAGATAGGAGTTGTCGGCCTGACCGTGAGCGTTCTTCTGGTAGGTGGTGATCGAACGCTGAATGCGCACGTAACCGCCTTCGTAGTACGCGGTGGCAATGCCGTAGTTGAGCAGCGACTGACGCTCGGTCAGGGTGAATCGCTCGCTGGCCGGCGCCGGATCAACACCCGGCAGGCTGCCGCTTTGGGTCGGACGGCTGGCGTCGGCGGAGATGAACACCGCGGTGCGCGCAGCCAGTGCTGCCGCCTGGACCCAGAACGGTTGCGGTACGCCCGGCTCCAGCGCCTGAATGGTCATGTGCTGGTCGTTGCGTGCCTGGCCAGCAGCAACCAGGGTGCCGACGGTGCCGCGCTTGGCGCTGTAGACGTGACCGAACAGTTGCTTGGCCCAGGACCAGCGACCGGTGCTGTCATCCATCACTGCTTGCCAGGTATTGAGGGTCGACAGATCCGACCACGGCAGTGCGATGAACTCGAACGGCTCGTCGCCCAGCGCAGCCACAGCTGCGACCTGATCCGGCACACCGGCGCCGCCGGTCATGGCGGTGATCGCGGTGGTCAGGCCGGCCGGGGTTTCTTCGCCGTTGCTCTTGCCCAGACGATTGAACTGCAGGCTGATGTCGTTAGCGCTGTCGCCGGTCCATTTGGCGGTCAGGGTGACCACACCTTCGGCAGCCGCAGCGCTGACCGGCAGATCGGCGGTGGCGTTGATTTTCTGTGCCAGTGCGGTGGCCGCCTGAGCAGCGGTGGCACCGTTGACCACGGTGGCCTGCACCCGCACACCAGCGACGTACAAGTTGAGCACGCCAGCCTGAGTCGCGGTGCCGGTCAGGGTCAGCACGCCTTTGGCGATGGCGCCTTCAGTGTTGTGCAGCGGCAGGCACCAGATCTCGCCGATCGGGTCGGCCTTGCGGAAGGTCTCGTACATCGAGGCGAGCATCGAGCCCTGACCGCCGATGCTTTTTGCCAGCGCGACGCTGGAGACCAGCACCAGTTTGCCGACTTCGGTCGGGGCGATGTTGTCATTGACCTGAGCGACGATCAGACGGCGCATGGCCGAAGTCGCGCTATTGGCGGCCGAGTTGTCCATTTCGGCATAGAACAGCGGTACACGAATGTCCGCAGGGATGTTGCTGAATCCGATCGCCATTATTTGGCTCCCTGTGCTTTGACTTTTACGGTTTTGAGAGTGATATCGCCGTCGGCCAGACGTCGGCGCCACCAGGCGCTGTCCAGCACTTCACGGCCTTCTTTGGGCAGCAGATCGCCCGCTTCCGGGTCAGGCACGGCACGGCCAGCGGCCGGCAGTACGGTGATGCGATTGCTCATGGGGTTACGTCTCCAGAGAAAGTCATTTCCACGCGCCCGTCAGGGCCCGGGTGTTTCAGATTGGGGTCGGCCGGGTCGATCGCATCGACCCGCACGGTGACCCCGGTAAAGGACGACAAACCGTCCAGTTCACGTTCGTGCCAACTCTCCGCAGGCTGACTCGGCAGATTGCGGCCGAGCTGGAACTCGGTAAAAAAGCGCAGCCGATAGAAGGCCCGGCTGCTGTTGATCGAGACCATCTCGCCGCCGTCGTAGACGATGGCGCTGTAGTCATTGCCCGGTTTGAATCCCACCAGCGCGCGCCACAGTTCGGCGCGCAGGTCGTGCAACAGATCCAGCGCTTTTGTGCTGTCGCTGGCGTCGAGCGCCAAGACGATTTCGAAGCGGTCGCGGATCGGTTGCGCGGTGAGGTTTTGTGCGGTGCTGGTGCTGGCGAGATCCGCCAGGGGCAGAACATGGGCCGAGGGTGTCGGCAGATCGGCATTGCCTTGCAGCAAGGCCAGATCGACACCCACCGCAATGTGGTTGGCAAGGCTTGGGCATTGCCCACGCAGCTGCGTGAGGATCGGGGTGATCTTCATGGTGGTGTTCCAGAGTTGAATGAAAAGCGGTCTGCAGAACACTGCAAAACCTGTGGGAGCTGGCTTGCCAGCGATGGCGGTGGATCAACCGGCATCTCTTTTGAATGGGTTGGCCTCTTCGCGGGCAAGCCCGCTCCCACAGGGATCTTCATCGCAGTGACAAAGCGGGGAATCAGTCCTTGGCTTCGGCTTTCGGGTCGAGGCACGCGGCATCGATCACGCAGCGATAGCTGTTCTCGCGATTGCCGCTGGCGGTGACTTTTTCGATCGACCAGCGCCCACGCATGAAGTCGGGCCAGGTCTCATCGAGCAGCACAAGGCCTTCGGCGGCCAGCAGTGGATTGCCGGGGCAGGTGATTTTCACCTTGTATTTTTGCCGGAGCATCTTGCGCACTTCGCCTTCGCCGACGGCGATCGCATCGGCTTCGCTGGGTTGTTTCTGGCGCAGGGTCTTGAACGGCGCAAGCCCCGTTTCAACCCAGCGCAACACGCCGGCAGCACCATCCCAGAAACAGGTCTTGCAACCCTTGGTCTGCTCGCGGGCAGACTCCTCCAGCGTGGCGCTGACGAACGCGTGATCGCCGGGACGGTTGTTGCTGGTCACCGACAAGGTCACGTCCGCCAACACCTGGCCCGACAACGATTTGGTCTGGCCGGGACGGGCCAGCACGTACACGTCGTTGTAGGGTTTGGTCACCGCGTTGTACTTTTTCGCCAGGCGCGTCAGAAAGCTCATGTCGGTTTCGTTGGACTGGTCGACGTGCTCGATCCTGATCATCGCCACCTCGGGCGCAACGCGCGGTGAAAAGCCATGGCTCGAAACCAGTTTGCGAAACAGCGCACCCAAGGTGGTCGGGCCATGGCTGGCCGTGCGACGTTGCTTGAAGCCCGTTTCGTCATCCTTGCTGAACGGTGCCGCCGTAGCCACCAGCGTCAGGCGAAACGGGAACAGCGTCGGCGTCAGGCGCGTCACTTTGAACTGGCCCCTGTCGACCATTCCCGACTCCAGATAACCGACCTCAAGGCCGATTTTCCCGCCCAGATCCGGCAGCCCTTCGAGGCCTTCAAGATCGATCGTCAACGTCAGTTGATCGGACTCGAAACCGGCTGCATCGATGTGTTCCCAACTGATCAGGCGTTGATTGAGCAGGGCCGAATGGGCCCCGTAGAGTCTTACCGCCGGGGTGAAACCCAGTGCCATGCAACCTCCTTAATCCCAGGCCGTGAGCGGTTTGATCGTGGCCGGTTTCGAGTCGAGTTCCGGCAACGTGACCCAAACACCCGCCGGCAGGATCGGGCCGTGTTCGGCCAGGGTCGGGTTGAGTGTCCACAGAGCTTCTTCGGCGGCGTCATCACTGCGCCCGGTTTCGCGGTAGAGCAGCAGATTCACTGAATCACCGGCCACGCTTCGTACCTTACGCATTATTGAACTCCGTTAATCCGACCACCCACTTGATCACCATCGCGGTGCCGTCATCGATGACCTCGCTCTGGTTTTCGTCGATGCTGTTGATCCGCCACAGACCCCAGTTGCGCCCGATACCGTCAATCAACGGCAGCGGCACACGCTGTGCCTGAAGTGCGCGCAATTCATCGAGTCGATCCATGGCCACGGCATACATCGAGGTGCCGCTGATGGTCAGCGATTCCGCTTTCTGCCCGGTCTGACTGGACTTGGGTTTGCTGGTCAGGATCTGGATGTCGCTCCAGCCACCGTCGGACTTTCGCGCCAACGTGCTGTAAGCAAAGTTGCGCGACAGGCCGAAGATGAAACTGCCTAGAGCCATTTGTTGTTTCATCAGTCGACTCCATCGGTCAGGGCTGCGTCACGGCGGGTGGCGAGGCTGTTGGTGTTCATCAGTGGAATGAATTCGTTGCTGAATTGGGATCTCAGGTGAAAGTCGACCAACTGACCGATCTTTTCCACACTGCCCGGGTCGCTGCAATACACCTGAACTGTGGGCGCGTAGGGGGCTGGCACGGTGGGCGCCGGGGCGCTGGCCAGCGCCTGACTGACCTGAGCCGGTGCTGCGAGTTTGTCCGGTGGGGTACTGCCGAGTTTTTCACCCAGAAGGGAACCGCCCTCACTGCCCAGCCAACCGCCAAGCAATCCACCGAGAAGGCCGCCTATGGCCATGCCGGGTGGGCCACCCAAGGCTCCGAGTGACGCACCGAAAGCAGAGCCTGCAAGAGCGCCGGCCATTCCACCGCCCGCTGCGCCGACGCTTTTGGCTATCTGGGTTTCGTCACCAGTGGCCACCCCGGCCGCCAGGCCTGCGAGGGCAGCGACAGTTTTTACAGGCCAGGGCATTGCGCGTGACAGAGGGCGCATGGCAGCGGTGGTCGACTCCAGGAGCGGAGCCCGCACCCGCGAAGTTTGCTCGAGGATCTTCAAACCGCTGCCAGCAGCGGCGGCCCCCGCTGTGCCGGTGGCGGCGCCGGTGAAAACGGACAGGCCCTTATCCACGACTTTCTTGCCAACCCGGCCTTTGATATCGCTGCCAATGGCATCGAGCGCTTGATCGAACAACGGTTTGAGAAACGCGCTCACCGTCAACACCACGCCAGCAGTTTTCGGATAGGTTTCAGTCAGTTCACTGAGCTTGTCGACCCCGGCAGAGGCCAGCGAATCGCTGGTGGGTGCCAACGCGTTGCCTTTGGCGACGGCCAATCGTTCGCTACGGGCATTCAGAATATTCAGCTGTCCTTGCTGAGTACCGGAAAGCGCCAGGGCAGCCTGTTTTACCGACCCTTTCTCGCCCAGCTCCGACGTCGCGTATCGCTGCTTGTCCTTGACCTGCCAGAACGTCTCATTAACCTCGCCGAGGTTTTGCGAGAGCTTCTGCGCAGCATCACCGCCATCGGAGAACAACGTCCTGGCCAACACTGCGCGTTGTTCTGGCGGTCTGGCGTTCAATGCGGCCAACACTGTCAGCAACGCACCTTGCGCATTGTCCTTGTTCGGATCACGCATCGCCGCAGACACGGCCTTGGGATCGAGCCCCAGTTGTTTCCACGCACCCTGTTCGGCGACTGAGACCTGGTCTCCCTTGCTCAAGGCTGTGGAAATGCTCTTCAACGCGACGCTTGCTTCACCTTCTTTCGTTCCGGTGTTCAGCAAGGCTGCCGACAGCGCTGCGGCTTGCTCGGGTTGCAACCCCGCAGCAATTGCCGTGTCGCCGGAATGCTGCAACACCGAGCCGATGTCTGCCGCGTTTACATCTCCGGGCATTTTGCCCAAGTGGTGAGCCGCATCTGCCAGATCGATGGCCTGATCACGGGTCAGTTTCATCGAGGTACGCCAGGCCGCCATCATCTCGGCGACTTGTAGCGCAGGCACCTTGAATGCTGACGCGGTGAGCGCAGCGTCATCGGCAAACTTCAGCAGTTCGAACTGCTTGTCCGAGGCATTGGGCAAGTCGATGCCAATCCCCGCCTTGGCACCCAACGCCGCGGCATTGAGCAATTCAACCCCGGTGGTTCCTCCGGCAGCCACCAACGGCGCACTGGCCGTGATCAGGCTTGCCTGAGCCATTTCCTTGCCCTGAACCGGAGTCAGTCGAGCGACTTCGCTCAGGTTCGCAGCGGCTGTGTCCATCGCGACAGCGGCTTTGAGCAACTCGGGAGGGGCGGCGCCAGCTACCTTGTCTGCAGCCTTCTGCGCGGAAGATCCGCCGTCGCCATTGACCGCGCTCTTCGACAAAGAACGTTGGGTCGCCAAGGTGAGGATCAGCGAATCGATGGCTGCAGTCAGCGAAACGATTCGGTCACTTGCCGTGCTCAACGCTTGCCTCAGATCGGTGACCTTATCCCGATCCAGGCCTGCTGTAGTCGTGCCCGTTGCTGCAGTGGTCAAGCCGATATTGCGGCTCGCGGAATCCGTGCTCTCACCGGCGTACATGAGCGCGTTTTTACTCTCTGCCATGCCGCTCTACTCCTGTTTCACGCCAAGGCGAGTGATCGCTATGTCGTAGCGGCGCAACGCCTTTTCGGCGTCCCATTCCAGAATCTCCGCTTCACTTACCGGGTAAATGAGCGGGACGATATCGAGGATTACTTCGATGTCGCGTTCCGAAAGTAGGCCGCCGGCTGGTTTAAAAAATCGTCGATGCGCACCTGCAATTGCGTCCAGTCAGGCACGCTCAGCTGGGCCAGATCGGGGATCATCAGACCGGTGCAGTGGGCAGTGATGAACTCGGCGCGTTCCTTGGCCGTTTTCAGTTTCTTCATCACTTTGGTGGCGCGCAGTGCCGGCATTTCCAGCGACAGCGAGGTCACGGTGCGACCGGTCACGGCGAGCGGTTGCAGCAGTTGCACCTGGTCAGGATCGGCGGGCTTTTCCGCGTCCTCGACCTGCTCCAGAAAGTACGACGCCGGACGGGTCGACATCTCGTGCACGTACTGGGCGATGCTCACGTAGTCCGGGCGTTTGAGCTGGTCGAGCTCCTTGACCGACAGGCCGGTGGCGAGCAGCGCCAGTTCGAAGAACTGATCGTCTTCATCATCGCCGGCGCGTTCCAGCGCTTCTTTCTGTGCGGCGTAGAACAGTGGCTTGAGCTGAATCTGCTCGATCTGCGCGCCGTCGTCACCGGTGATCGGCGACAGCAGGTCATGCTTGGGTGGCATCCACGACATGTATGAATTCCTTGGTGATTCTTTTTTAGGGGGTGTCGCTATTCCCTTGTAGGAGTGAGCCTGCTCGCGATAGCGATCTTTCAGACACATTGATGTTGCCTGTGCTGACCTCATCGCGAGCAGGCTCACTCCTACAGGGTTTGTGGTGTATCGAGGCTTACGGCATCAGCACCGCACGGCGCGCATCACCAAGGATGTCGACGCCGTTGAGCACGAACTTCTGGGTGCGCACGTCGATGTCGATCACCGGGATGCCGTTTTCCAGGCGGTTGTAGGTGCGGCAGGAGAACTCCAGAGTCGTCAGGGCTTTGCCGCCCATCTTGATCGCGTCTTCACCCATGGTTTTGAGCTTGCCGCCGATGGTGTGATAGGTGAACCAGGTGTTGCCGTCCTGATCCTGACCGGCTTCACGCACGTTCAGCAGGATGTCGTCGCCCAGCTTCACACCCATCGCCAGCAACACTTCAGCACCGGTGCCTTGCAGCTTGAGCGTGGCGTTCAGAGCCTTGGCACTCTTGGCCATTTCCTCAACGATGAAGCGCCCGCCCGTCATGCTTTCCATGTCGAAATCGATTTTCGGCGGGGTGAACTCCTCAACGGTCGCCGACAACGGCAGGCCTTGCAGGGTGGCCGCGATGGCCTGTCTTACGCGGTTGGTAAACATTAGAGAACGTCCTCCAGGAACTGCTCGATGATTTCATCGCGGGCGTTGAGTTGATAAACCATGTGTTCGTTCGGCGCGTAGCGGCCGTAGTCGATGACCACGTACCAGGTGCCGTTCTTGTACTTCTCGACGCTGTTGAGTTCCGGGTGCAGATAGACGCTGCCGCCAGGAATGGTTTCGTCGGCGACCAAGGTCTGCAGCCAGTCGTTGATGCGCTTGACCTCCTGATCCATGAACGACTTGGTCAGGTTCTTTGCCATGGCTTTCTGGCCGGCCTTGACCAGCTTGCGGCTGATCGCATCTTCGAGGCCGACGTAGCTGATGAACTTGCCGGTGATCGAGCGGTTACCCAGCAGCGAGAAGCCGCCGAGCACGGTGCGGGCGTAGTAGCTCACGCCGTAACGGTTGAGCAGATCGCCTTCGGTGGAGGTGTCGAGGATGTTGTATTCAACGACGCGGGACACGTCTTCGGCGTAGGTCACCTGGTTGCCCGGGCTCTCCCACTGCTTGACCTTGGCCAGCGCGGCAATCGCCAGGCTGGACGGCGCGAGGAAGACATTTTTCTTCGCCGCTTTCGAGTACACAGCCGGCATGTTGTGCACAACCAGGCAGCGGTCGAAACCGAGATCAGCGCCGCCGAGTTCCTGGCTGTAAGTCACTTGATCAGCGACCGAAGCGTCTTTGCCGTCCAGTACCACACGGGCCTTGATGCGCTTGCCGAACGAGGCGAACTCGCTGGCCACCGCTTTGGTGCCGGTGAAGCCCGGCGCGCCGATGATGGTCAGGTCTTCCGGGACGCTGCCCAGTGCGGCCAGGCCGAGTTTGCGGCCGGTGGCTGGCTCAACACCGCCGATCACCGCGTTGACAGTGTCGGCCGGGGTTGCGCCCGCTTCGACGATCACCACGTACACCGGCACCTTGACCACTTTGAGGATCTGGTAAACCGCGTGATAAAGGGTGCCCTCTTCCGAACCGGTCGGATCGAGCAGCGCATGAGTGGTGAAGCTGTTGATGCGAAACGGTGCGTTACGCGGAATCAGCGGATCGGCTTTCGGCGCGGTGCCGACCAGACCGATGACGTTGTCACCCAGGCCACCCATGGCCTCGGGGGATTCAGTGGCATTGACGGTAATGCCGTTGTGCTCGAAGTTCAGAACCTCAGCCATGTTTAGTCAGCCTTCTTGGCAGCGGCCTTTTTGGCCTGGGTGGAGGGTGTTTTCAGTTCCAGTCGACCGGCGCTGTGCAGCGCACTGGCCTCGACGTCGAGCAGATCAAGGTCTTGACCGACGCTCGACCAGTGCCCACCGCCGGTGGGGAATGGAACGAGCACGGTGTAGGTTTGGCGGGTTGCCATTTTTCGTTTCTCCATAAACGGGAAAGCCCCTCGTGGGGAGGGGCTTGGCGGGTGTTGATTGGTTTTAAGCGGACAAGAAAACGCTCCGGGGTGCGGGGCGTTTACTGGGGAGCCGAGACGGATGTCGCTGGTAGAGAATCCGGCCAGCTTTCCTTGAGCATTTCGTCTGTGTAGGTGCCCGCTTCAATAGCCCGGAGCAACTCAAGCTCTCGGTCGAAGCAAGCCTGGACGTGCGCCCTTACAGCTTTGGCAATGGCGAGAATCTGTTCGGCGCCGATCTCGACAAAACCATTGAGGGTTTTGAAGTTGCAGCGGTACTCGGGGTCGAGAATGGCGGACAGACCGGTGCTGGCGATCAGCGCCTGACTGTCGCGAGATGTTTCGATAGCCATTGATCCCACAACGATACCGAGACCTTCCCGACGATATCTCTCGGACGCAATTATCTGTGAAGGGCTCAGCTGCGGATCAACTGGAGACTCCGACATGTAAGTCAGATAGCGTTGATCCTGCGGTTCGACCACCCCCAGATTGGCGTAATTTCCCTCATCTTGAGGGCAGGAAAAAACCGCAACGATCTTCGTTTGAGTTTCATCCGAGAACATGACGTTTATGCGTGATTTATCTTCCACTGGGTTCACCCTCAAAATCTGTAACTATTCGTCGTGATCGCAAAAGCACTAAAGGTTCCAGCGCTGGTCAGGCGATAAAACAGCGTTTGCGGCGACAACAAGGGAACATCCAGAAATGACCCGCCGCCGGTTCCTGTAAAGTTCACGATAAAGGTCTGAAGACCTATGGCGGCAGCCGACCCGGCAAGCGCCATGCTGTATCCATTGGCCGACACCGAGCCTTGAAAATTTCCGGAAACCGACTTGGCATTCAATGGGACAGCGGCAGAGATCGACAACCCTGTGAGAGTCGAAACCGAGACGGTTGTCGACAACACTTGAGCGCCATAAAACACCTGACGATCAACTTGTTCAGCTACAGCAAACTGAGCGCTGGCATTCGTCGGCAAAATGCTGAGAAGCGCGGAAAATGTATAGCCATCAGGAGCAACACCCGCCAACAGTTTCGGAGCGATTGTAGCTGTGGCATTGACGGCAACAATGCCGGTGGATTTGGACGCAGGACTGTAAAGCGCGTACAGCGCGACAAACCCATTGACCGGCGCTGCGCCCGCATCCATTGCCCCCAGGCCCTTGACCGAAGCCGACAGGTTGAGGCTCTGGTTGAAGTTGGAAATAACCAACCTTTTCCCATTCCCATCTCCCAGAACGATCTCGGAAGCTGTGAATGTCGCAGTCGGAGCAGCAAGCGGAATCGAGACCCGAGCGTTTCGAATGTCCCCTGCAAGGGGTCCATTCAACGAAAGCTGTTGTAGCTGTTCAGAGAGCACGGAGATGTCGATGTTTCCCTGATTGATCGGTGCGTTCCAGGCCTTGATGCACCACATGACGGCGATGTTGCGGGGACGATTTTCTGTTGCTGTCCGGGCTTGTCGGGCGTTGTCAAAATCTATGGAGGTGTAAGCATCAACAGCAGCATTTACGCCCTTTGACACGCCGGACTTCGACCCACCGTACACACCGTTGAGTATCTGGCCCATTCCAGTGGAGTCTGCTGCAGATATCGCACCGGTCAGGCGCTGCATCGCATCCAGTTGAACCGTACCAATCTGTCGACCAGCATCCACGCCACGTCCATGATCCCAACCACGCAAGAACTCACCGCGCGAATCCGGCAAGCGGAAGTTGCCCGCGCCCTCATCTCCCTTGTTGTAAGTGGTACCGAGAAAAGCCGCCAGATCCGGATAAGTCGCAATGCTCTGCACACTGCCATCCAGTTCCAGATAACCCGGCGCGACGATCCCCGTCGGGAATGCCAGAACGGCCCCCACCGGAACAGCGGATTTGAGCCGTTCGACTTCCTTGGCCAGTGCGGCTACATCGATGGTTCCCTGATTGACCGGGGCGTTCCAGGCTTTGATGCACCACATGACGGCGATGTTGCGTGGGCGAGTTTCATTTCCCCCTGCATTGACGGTAGTTGTGGGCGACGTCAGATTGTTTGAATCAGGCCCTGAAGTTGCCAGATACCCACCCGTAGCGGGAGGTGTTACGACACCGTTAACAACTCCAGCGCCCGTACCCCCAAAAGGGTCAATGTTTGCAGCTACGCTGTCAAAGTACCGGTGACTGTGACTTTTATAATCATCAGCCTGAAGGCTACCGACTTGACGTCCCAGGTCGACTCCCCGTCCATGATCCCAACCGCGTAAAAATTCCCCACGCGCTTCCGGCAAACGGAAATTCCCGACGCCCTCATCACCCTTGTTGAACTTGCCTCCCAGATAAGCGCTCAAGTCCGGGTAAGTCGCACTGCTCTTGACGCTGTTATCCAGCTCCAGAAAACCCGGCGGCGGTGCATCCACCGGGAACGCAACAATCGAACCCACCGGCAACGCCGAGGCCTTGGCGATCAGCGCTTCAACTTCCGCCTTGGTGTAGGAATCCTTGATGCCAAAACCGGCCAACGTTTCAGGATTCGCACCTGCCGTCGCGCGGCCATATTCATCAACCGTCAGACTCTTGTAAGTGCCGGCAGCAATCCCGGTGCGCCCGGCCAACATCTTGAACGTCAGCGCGGTGGTGCCAAGAGTGATCGGCGCATTCGTGGTCAGGTGCCACAGCGAATCGCCGTTCGCCGTACCCTCCTCCACCATGACCGTCAGGCCCGGCGTGACCTTGGCGCTGGTATTGGCATCAGTCGCCCGCACCCAGTCACCGTTAGCCACGATCCACAGGCCGTTATCCTTGGCCAGGGTCTGGTTCGCCAGCAAAATGCGGTCGCCGGCAATCACGGCCACGCCGTCGATCTGTTGCGCACCGTTCAGCACGATGTTGGTAGAGGCCGCGACGCGCACCGATTGCTTGCCATCGAGTTTGCCGAGTTCCTCGGCGAGGTAACTCATGACCCAGGCACGGGTGGCCTTAACCACGGTGTCATCAATCAGCAACGTCACCAGCGATGCATTGCTGGTCTCGAAAATCGAGCGAATGTAGAACTCTTTGCCCGAGCCCGACGTGGCCAACACCGGTTTGAACGACTCCGGATATTTGACGATGGCGTAGAGAATCCCGGTTTCGGTCCACAACCCGGCTTCACGCACGTACCAACCGCCAACGTCCGGCGGAATGGTGACTTCGGCGAGCAGCCAGCTCGGATTTTTCTCGTCCTGAAACAGCGCGTTGAGCGGCCCGCGCCAGACTTCGCGCTTCAGCGCAGTGGCGGTCGCGGCCGGGTTGTAGACCGAGCCGCCGCCGTCGCCGACAGAAATCTGCGTCAGCTTGATCGGTGTGCCCGCAGCCTTGCACGCCGTTTCGTAGGCAATCCCTGCGTTGGTGAGCAGGGTGTAATAGTCAGCCATTCAGGCCCCCTGAGGATAAATAGTGGATGTTTCGACGGTGTACATGCCGGCAGCCAGGAACGCCTCTCCCGAGGTTTCGAGCCCTTCGATGAACACCGGATAAACCGTGGTCAGCTCACCGCAAAAGGTCGCGGCGGCGATGGAGTGACTGCCAAACGCACTCAAGCCAACCGTTACCGAGAGAATGTCCCGTTCGCTCTTGGCATCGGCCAGACGACGGTCGAGACGGGCGTCGATTTCTGCGCTGTAAGGTTGATCGCTGAAAGCGCGCACCCTGAAGCTGTAAGGCACGCCGGGCGGCGTCTGTTCGTACCAGGCGCGAACTTCCGGGCGCAGTTGCAAACCCTTGGCTGCGTTTTCCAGCGCCTTACGAGTACCGGCCTGGCGCGCGGTGGGCCAGGCCAGTTCGACGGTCAGGCGCTTTTCCGCTTCCGGTGCGCTGGTGCTCCATTCGGCGACACCGCGATCCGCTGCCAGATACGGCAGGAACGCCACCGGTGTTTCGCTCGGATTCATCAGTTCGGGGAATGGCGGCGCGATGCGATCAAGCAGTGCGCCGAAACCCAGATCCAGTCCACGTTCGAGTGCCGAGCTGTTGGCCGGCAACAAGGTCGGGCTACGCGTTGGCTCACTCATAGTGTCAGCACCTCGACCTCGACTGCCGTGCAGTACGGTGCCTGAAACGCAGTGGTCACGATCGGCGCCAGCGGTTCAAGAATCTGCAGTTGCACGGCGCCGGCGCTGTGCAGCGTGTAGTCGATCCAGCTCGGATCGACCCGCCCTTCGAGGCGATGGCAACTGTCGGCGTAGGCCTGCAATTGCTGCTGCGCGGCGACTTTGGTCAGGCCCGAATCGGGACCGGAATTGATCTTCGCCACGACACGGATTTTGTAGCGCTGAATGTCGGCTGCCTTGACCGTGACGAGGTCGGTTTCCGGTCGCACATCAGGGCGGGCGAAGTGCTGACGTACACCGTCAAGCAACGCTGCAGACGGAGTGCCATCGCCGTCTCGCGACAACACCGTGACCTGCACCTCGCCCGGCGCAGTACGCCGACCGTTGCCGTCCTTGACCTGTGCCGCGAGGCCGTCCGGGTTGAAGGTGTAGGTGACGTTCACCACACCGCCATCGCTGGATTCGACCTTCACCGTTGGCCGTTCACCGAGGGTGAATACCTCGCGGCGATACTGCATTCGCGAACCCGCAGCCGGGGCATGCGGCGCCAGGTAATAGCGCAGCCGGGCGTCGTCATCACTTTCATAAATCGGCGGTACCGGCGGAAATGCCGCCGGGTCGCCGGGGTCGAGCAACTGCCGCTCCAGGCCCATGTCCGCCAGCCGTGCGTCGAGGTTGCTGCCAGTGGCCCACCACGCCAGCATCTGCTTGATGCGGGCGTTGTATTTGCGTTCGTGGGTTTGCAGACGCACGCAGAAAGCCTCAAGCGCCAGGGTCAGCAGTTCGCTTTCGTTATCGAGGCTGGTCTTGAGTTTCGCTGCGCTGTCCGGCGCCCGGGCGCCGACGTATTCGACGACGAAGGTCTTGAACTCGGCGAGCAGGTCTTCGAAGGCGTCGACGGTGATCAGCGCCGGTTCGGCCAACTGATTCTGGCCGGGGATCAACATGCTCATGTCACGACCTCGAATGTCTGTTGACGGTTTTTCCAGGTGCCGGCGAAACGCAGCAGCAGACCGGCGCCCTTACGGCTGGCGACGATCACGCTCGGCTGAAAATCGCTGATCCCGTTCTGCGCGTTGTAGAACGCCTGAGCCGCGTGGCTCTGGGCCATAAGCAGAACGTCGTCACCGAGGTTCTGCCCCAGCAGCGTGGGGATCAGTGAGCCATAAAGGGGCCTTTTTTGCCGGGTGCCCAGCGGCGTGGTCAGGGCTCGTGTCGCGCGCTGCACGAACTGCAGCCAGTCGTCGACCGTGGCCCCGGAGTCTCTATCGATTCCGATCATGGGAAGCTCTTGATTCAGGGGCTGATGACGCGGCCCTGGTGATCCACCAATGGGCCGCTGAAGTGCACGCCCGAGGCGTCGATGCTCAGGCCGACGGCGCCGAGTTGCAGGCTGATCAGCTGTGGCGTCATCGTCAGTTGCGCCGGGCCGATGCTCAGTGCAAGCGATTCGCGAGAGCCACTGAATGCGGCCGGGCCGTTCTGCCAGTGCAGGGTGTGCGTAGCGTCGTCATAGCCGCTTTCGCTGCCGTCGACATGCACCCGGCGCGTCAGCGTCGGTACCGTCGCCGTGGGTGGAAAGCGGTCACTGTTCAATCCGAACAACGCCACGCTTTGCGCGCCACTTTCACCGCTGCCGTAGTTGAACAGCAGGCACTGCTCGCCCACGCTCGGAATCCGCGATTCGCTCTGCGCTCCGGCGCTCGGGTTGAAGAACTTGATGGCGGGCGTCAGCAGTCCACCGTGGCTGACCTGACAAGTGTTGCTCGCGGCATCGACTGCCTGACAGACGCCGATGCGACAGAAACTCTCGGCGCGTCGGTGCAGGTCGTCGATTTCCGCTTCCATCTCGGCCAGCCGCTCGATGATCGGCCCCAGTTGCATGCGCAGTAATGCGTCGAACATCGGTCAGGCCTCCAGCGCGGTGTATTGGTCCGGATCGTCGATATTGCTTACTTCCCAGGTGCGGGCGAATTTCGGCGTGCCGAGCGGGTCGTCGAGCAGCGTCGGACCGAGGTAGAGGGTCTGGGTGAAAGTCAGAGTCCACGCCTTGTATTGCTGATCGGCGCGGATGAGCACTGACGGCAGACCATCAAGGTTCATCGGCAGATCACATTGAGCACCGGGCAGGCCCCAGCGGTTGTCGGTGATCAGGTTTTTCAGCACGGCGATCAGATCGCAGGCGGCAAATGCACTGGCGGACAGTGCCGGAATGACTTGCAGCGACACCGTCATGACGTGGGCGATACGTCCGTCGGCGCCACGCACACCGGGCGCATTACGGTCGAAGTCAATCAATGCCCAGGCCTGAGCGCCGGGGGCGGTGAAGTCGTCGTGATTGCCAACCTGCAGATTCAGGCCGGCGCTGTTGCGCAGGGTTGTCGCCATCGCCGTGAACAGCTGCGAAGGCTGCTGGATCGGTGCGGGCATGCATGACCTCCTTTTCAATTGTCCACGCGCAGCCCCGCCGCATCAGTTGCAGCGAGGCAGGAAAGTGTTGAGTTACTGGGGATCGCGCGGCGGGGGAACTTCGCAGACGCCGATGCGCTTGGCGGCCCAGCGTTCGTACAGACCGATGGCGACGTCGGCACCGGCCATGGCGGTCAGGCAACCGAAGGCTCCGGCGGCCCAGATCGAAAGCCCTGCTGCATACAGCAGCATGATCGCCGAGACGCCGCAGATCATGCAGGCGCCGGAGCGCAGGGCCAGACGCCGCAGCAATGACCAACCGCGGGCGCCCTCCTTGTCGGCGCGCCACATTTCGCCGGACACCCCGCCCACTACAGCGAGGAGGATGACCAGCCAGATCGGCATGTCCGCCAACGCTTGTTGCTCGTTTGTCATGTCACGCCTCCTGGTTTCAGTTGATGAGTGATGTATGTCGGGTTCAAGCGATGTCTCTTCAGGTAGGCATTCCAAAAAGCCCGGCGCGGGGCCGGGCTTTTGAGTAATACAGACCAATAAAATCACACAGCCGACTCAAACCAGCGGAAAAGGCACTGTCGGCCAAATGATGGTGTACGGGTAACCTGGTTGATTCTTGAAATCGCACAGCGCGACGACGTATTGCTTATAAGCCAATAGCGCCGCTTCCTCCTCCGGCGTTGCAATGCCCAAATCCTTCTTGTAATCCAACGGGTTGATGCTCAGCCAGCCTCTGGCATCCGACAACCTCTCAATCGCAAGAACTTTGACTTCAGCGGCTACCTCCTCATAGGTGGGTGCATGCAACTCCCATTGATTGTTGACAATTCTAGCGTTCCATCCGACCACAACTTCGGTATTTCCAGTGGCATCCACCCATTGCCCCCACACGCCATCGGGAGGACTGGTCGGCATCCCCTCATCAGTATCGAGTACCCGATAAACTTTGAAAGTGCTCAATGAAATAAAGACATATCGATTCATGTGTTTCTCCTTGGTTTAAGTTTTTCAACACTCACCGCTTGGTGTTTCGATCTCGCGTCCACCGCGCCTGAACGCTGTGGGCGCGCCAAGCGTTGTTTATGGAACTTGAGGCCAGCTAACAGTCAGCGGGTAGCCCGGCTGTTTGTTGACGTTGCTCATCGCGATGAAGAACTGCTTGTATTCCAGCAGTGCGGCTTCCTCTGCCGGCGTGGCCAGCCCCAGCTCAACCTTCTGCACCAGCGCCGACGACGCCAGAGTGGCGTTGACTTTGTCGAAACGAATAGCTCTTTCATTACGCATTTGAATGGCCAACGAGGACGGTTGCCCCCACATATCGCTGTCGGTAAATGTCCAGACGCCGTCGGTGTTCACCGCGTTCCAGGAATAGTCGATCTTGGGCAATGCGCTGACATCCACCCAGACTTGGTTCGCCGGAAACTCTTCGGTGATCGGGTTAGCGGTTTCAAAAATGTTGTCGACTTTGCCTTCGACGACACGTGCGTACTTCTTCATGCTCATCATCCTGATTGATTGCCGGCATCCCGGCTTTTCAGTTCCTGCCCGGGTAGGCATTCCAAAAAGCCCGGCATTACGCCGGGCTTTTCAGTAATGCGCTCCTTCGCCTTCCTTCAAATCCTGTTTTCGAGAAGGAAGCTGACTTTTCGGCGCTACTGGCGCGGTACGAGTCCATTCAAATTGTTTTTCCGACCGCGGTCCCTGCCCGCCGGATAACTGCTCTTGGTGCTTTACGCTGCACACCCGGGTCAGTTGCCAACCCTCTGAACCGTTGAGGCCGGTTCATCGCTGCCTGTTCTTGTGGAACTAAAGAGCTGTTGTTGCCAGCCGCTTTGTCGAGCGGCTTGGTGGCAAGAATATGCATGGATGCATATACAGTCAATGCATAAATGCATTTATTTATGCGAAGGAAATGCACGAACGCATGCAGGCCGCATAAATCAAGGGCTCGAGGGTTTTATTCAGGCGAAAAAAAACCCGCTAGGAGGCGGGTTTCTTTGACGGGTGAAAATCTATCGGGCGTACATGCCCCACCAGAAGACGTGACCGAGGATGACGATCTGCTCGTCCTGCATATCCTGGAAGCTGTAGTCCTCGTCCGGATGTTCATCGCGGTTGAAACTGCGCAGACGGATACCGGTCGGCAGGCGATAGAGCTGCTTCACGCGCAACTGACCGTTGTGATTGATCGCGTACAGGTCGCCATCAATGATGTCGCCGATTCCGCACTTGCCAGCGTTCACCCCGACCGTGGCGCCATCACGCAACACCGGCATCATACTGTTACCGCGCACCGTCACGCATTTGGCCTGGTCGAACTGCACACCGTTATGGCGCAGGCTGCGTTTGCCGAAGCGCAGGCTAGAGCGTTCGCTCTCTTCGATGACGAATCTTCCTGATCCAGCAGCCAATTCAACCTCACGAAGAAAGGGCACCGACACCTCGTCGTCATCGACAGGGGTATCGTCGTCCCACAGGCTTATGTCCTTGAGTTCCGCATGCACGTCATCGCGCGCGCCACCGGTCGCGATCGCGACATCGGCGCGGCCACGTAATTGATCAGTGCTCACATTGAAGTATTCGGCGATCTTCGAGATGTGTTTATCCGAAGGATCGACGATCTTCCCGCTGAGAATCCGCGAGAGCGTTGATTGAGGCACGCCGGTGCGACGGTGGAGCTCCGTGGGGGAGATCCCGTGCTGGTCGAGCAGTGCTCTTAAGACGGAGGATACGTTGCGTTTTTGCATAACGCGCATAGTGCTTGAAGTTTTTTCCGAAGACAAATGCTGATTTGCATAAATCGTGCATAAATCACAATTAAACGCAAAAAGTGTCAGCCGGCCGTCATGCCTGCGTCGAGCCGACCGCCCATGGTAATCTTGCGCCCATCGCGGAAAAGCCCGGCGGTTGCCCTCGCTTTTGCCCTACATCATTTAACGAGTTACCTGACAATCCGATGAATAAAGCCGTCTCCGACCTGTCCTCCCACACCCCGATGATGCAGCAATACTGGCGCCTGAAGAATCAGCACCCGGATCAGCTGATGTTCTATCGCATGGGCGACTTCTACGAGATCTTCTATGAAGACGCGAAGAAGGCGGCCAAGTTGCTCGACATCACTCTGACCGCGCGCGGCCAGTCGGCGGGGCAAGCGATTCCGATGTGCGGGATTCCATACCACGCGGCGGAAGGTTACCTGGCGAAACTGGTCAAGCTCGGCGAGTCGGTGGTGATCTGCGAGCAGGTCGGCGATCCGGCCACCAGCAAGGGCCCGGTGGAACGTCAGGTGGTGCGCATCATCACCCCGGGTACGGTCAGCGACGAAGCGCTGCTTGATGAACGCCGCGACAACTTGATTGCCGCCGTGCTAGGCGACGAGCGCCTGTTCGGTCTGGCAGTGCTGGACATCACCAGCGGCAACTTTACTGTGCTCGAGATCAAGGGCTGGGAAAACCTGCTGGCGGAGCTGGAGCGAGTCAACCCGGTGGAACTGCTGATCCCGGACGATTGGCCGAAAGACCTGCCGGCGGAAAAGCGCCGTGGTGTGCGTCGTCGCGCGCCGTGGGATTTCGAGCGTGATTCGGCGCTGAAAAGTCTCTGCCAGCAGTTTTCCACGCAAGATCTCAAAGGCTTCGGTTGCGAAACCCTGACCCTGGCCATCGGCGCTGCCGGTTGCCTGCTGGCCTATGCCAAGGAAACCCAGCGCACCGCCCTGCCCCATCTGCGCAGCCTGCGTCATGAGCGTCTGGACGATACCGTGGTGCTCGACGGCGCCAGCCGCCGCAACCTCGAACTCGACACTAACCTGGCTGGTGGTCGCGACAACACCCTGCAATCAGTGGTTGATCGCTGCCAGACCGCAATGGGCAGCCGTTTGCTGACCCGTTGGCTGAACCGTCCGCTGCGCGATCTGACCGTGCTTTTGGCGCGGCAGACCTCGATCACTTGCCTGCTCGACGGCTACCGCTTCGAAAAGCTGCAGCCGCAGCTCAAGGAAATCGGCGACATCGAGCGGATTCTGGCGCGGATCGGCCTGCGCAATGCGCGCCCCCGTGACCTCGCGCGTCTGCGCGATGCTCTCGGTGCCCTGCCGCAACTGCAAGTGGCGATGACCGACCTCGAAGCACCGCACCTGCAACGCCTGGCGACCACCACCAGCACCTATCCGGAACTGGCGGCGCTGCTGGAAAAAGCCATCATCGACAACCCGCCAGCAGTGATCCGCGACGGCGGCGTGCTGAAAACCGGTTACGACAGCGAACTCGACGAGTTGCAATCGCTGAGCGAAAACGCCGGCCAGTTCCTTATCGATCTGGAAGCCCGGGAAAAGGCCCGCACCGGTCTGGCCAACCTGAAAGTCGGTTACAACCGCATTCACGGCTACTTCATCGAACTGCCGAGCAAGCAAGCCGAATCGGCTCCAGCCGATTACATCCGGCGCCAGACGCTCAAGGGCGCCGAGCGCTTCATCACGCCTGAGCTGAAAGAATTCGAAGACAAGGCGCTGTCGGCCAAGAGCCGTGCCCTGGCTCGCGAGAAAATGCTCTACGAGGCGCTGCTGGAAGATCTCATCAGCCAGTTGCCACCGTTGCAGGACACTGCCGGCGCATTGGCCGAGCTGGACGTGCTGAGCAATCTTGCCGAGCGTGCGCTGAACCTTGATCTGAACTGCCCGCGCTTCGTCAGCGAGCCGTGCATGCGCATCACCCAAGGGCGTCACCCGGTGGTCGAGCAAGTGCTGACTACGCCATTCGTGGCCAACGACCTGAGCCTGGATGACAACACCCGGATGCTGGTGATCACCGGCCCGAACATGGGTGGTAAATCCACCTACATGCGCCAAACCGCATTGATCGTGCTGCTGGCGCATATCGGCAGCTTCGTGCCGGCGGCCAGTTGCGAGTTGTCGCTGGTGGACCGGATCTTCACCCGAATCGGTTCCAGCGATGACCTGGCCGGTGGCCGTTCGACCTTCATGGTCGAGATGAGCGAAACCGCCAACATCCTGCACAACGCCACCGAGCGCAGTCTGGTGCTGATGGACGAAGTTGGGCGCGGCACCAGCACCTTCGACGGTCTGTCGCTGGCATGGGCGGCCGCCGAGCGTCTGGCGCATCTGCGTGCCTATACTCTATTTGCCACGCACTATTTCGAACTGACCGTGTTGCCGGAAGCCGAGCCGCTGGTGGCCAACGTGCACCTCAACGCCACTGAGCACAACGAGCGCATCGTGTTCCTGCACCACGTGTTGCCGGGGCCTGCCAGCCAGAGCTACGGCCTGGCGGTGGCGCAACTGGCCGGCGTGCCGAGTGAAGTGATCGTGCGGGCCCGTGAGCACCTGAGCCGACTGGAAGACACCGCATTGCCGCATGAAGCGCCCAAGCCTGCCGTCAAAGGCAAACCGGCCGTTCCGCAGCAGAGCGACATGTTCGCCAGCCTGCCGCACCCGGTGCTCGATGAGTTGGCCAAAGTGGATCTCGATGACCTGACCCCGCGTCGAGCGCTCGAATTGTTATATGCACTTAAGAACCGGATCTAAGCAGCGAAGAACCGGATATAACGCAAATGGCTTCAAGCTGTTAGAATCTCGCGCGGTTTGGGATGCTGCTGGCTAATAGCCTGGCTGGCAGACATCGCTCCCGAACCTGGCGACCCCAACCGTGAAGGGGCTACGCTGCCGCCGCCTGAGGAGAAAATTAGAAATGACCTTCGTCGTCACCGACAACTGCATCAAGTGCAAGTACACCGACTGCGTAGAAGTCTGTCCGGTGGACTGCTTTTACGAAGGCCCGAACTTCCTGGTGATTCACCCGGACGAGTGCATCGACTGCGCCCTGTGCGAACCGGAATGCCCGGCCGTCGCGATTTTCTCCGAGGATGAAGTTCCGGAGGATATGCAGGAGTTCATTCAACTGAACGTTGAATTGGCCGAAATCTGGCCGAACATCACCGAGAAGAAAGAATCGCTGCCGGATGCCGAAGAGTGGGATGGCGTCAAAGGCAAGATCAAAGACCTCGAACGCTGATCTGTCGCGCGTTACCAAAAGGCCCCTTGGGGCCTTTTTGCTTTTTCGGGTTTTACTTTTCTACAGGCAAAAAAAGGGGCGGTTTGACCCGCCCACATTTTTTCCCTATTCCCTGTATTCCTTTTTATCGTCCTGATGAATCGCGTCCTGCGATGTCCGTTCCCCTCTTCCTTGAAGGGCGTGTCTGTCCGTCGACACAGTGCTGATACTAAAGAGTTCCCTGCCCAGAGCAATCGGCCCCGCGGGGTGAAAGTCGCTGTAATAAGCACTTCACATTAAAAAATAAGCATATAAATCAATCGGTTAAATACGACTCTCGGCAGCAGTCGACGTCTACCGTCCTGCAAAAATAGGGAACGCTTACGAAAGAGTAAGCCAAGGCTTACACCGCGAGACTACAAACGATGGAAATGCTGACCATTTGTCCGGCAATGAACTTTGTGCCGAGGGAGCTTGCTCCCGCTTGAGTGCGTAGCGCTCATGAATTTTTGGGGTTGCTGCGCAACCCGGCGGGAGCAAGCTCCCTCGCCACAGACAGTCATCAGCCAATATCCGAGCAATAAAAAAGCCCCGAACCAGTCGGGGCTTCTTGCGGCAGGCGTGTGAGGCGCTTACTGAAACAGCGACTCGCTCGACAGGCCATTCTTCTCGAGAATTTCGCGAAGGCGTTTGAGGCCCTCCACCTGGATCTGCCGCACCCGTTCCCGGGTCAGGCCGATCTCCAGGCCTACGTCTTCCAGCGTGCTGCTCTCATGGCCGCGCAGACCGAAGCGGCGTACGACCACCTCGCGCTGCTTGTCGGTCAGTTCCGAGAGCCATTGATCGATGCTCTGCGACAGGTCGTCATCCTGCAGCAGTTCACATGGATCGGTCGGACGGTCATCCGTCAGGGTGTCCAGCAGGGTTTTATCCGAATCCGGACCCAGCGAGACATCGACCGAAGAAACCCGCTCGTTCAGGCCGAGCATGCGCTTGACCTCGCCCACCGGTTTTTCCAGCAGGTTGGCGATTTCTTCGGGTGAAGGTTCGTGATCGAGCTTCTGCGTCAGCTCCCGTGCGGCCCGCAGGTACACGTTGAGCTCCTTGACCACATGGATCGGCAACCGGATGGTCCGGGTCTGATTCATGATCGCGCGCTCGATGGTCTGACGGATCCACCAGGTCGCGTAGGTCGAGAAGCGGAAGCCGCGCTCGGGATCGAACTTTTCCACTGCGCGGATCAGGCCGAGGTTACCCTCTTCGATCAGATCCAGCAGCGACAGCCCCCGATTGACGTAACGCCGGGCGATCTTCACGACCAGCCGCAGGTTACTTTCAATCATGCGCTTGCGCCCGGCAGGGTCGCCACTTTGCGACAGACGCGCAAAATGAACTTCTTCCTCCGGGGAGAGCAGTGGTGAAAAGCCGATTTCGTTGAGATACAGCTGCGTGGCATCGAGTGCCCGAGTGTAGTCGATGTACTTGTGTTGTTTAAGTGAAGCGGATTGTCTGGATTTGGAACGAACGGAAGGTGGAGCAGCCCCTTCATCATTCGACATCGAAGATTCCGAATCGATGCCGGCCTCCATAAGGAGAACCTCATCGTCGATGTCAAACTCCGGCACTTCTTTACTGAGAGCCATTGTTATAGTCCTTTGGTGAGTTCGACCCCAAGCTCAAGCGACGCCTTTATCCTTGGCAGCGCTGGAGCCTGTCCCCTCTACGCGACGGAACAGGCTGGCCTCAAATCAACGTTTGGGCAGGAACTGCAGCGGATCTACAGGTTTACCTTGGCGGCGAATCTCAAAATGCAGTTTCACCCGGTCTGTACCCGTGGACCCCATTTCGGCAATTGTCTGTCCGACCTTGACCTGCTGCCCCTCCCGTACCAACAGCCTGCGGTTATGTCCGTAGGCACTGACGTAGGTTTCGCTGTGTTTGATGATGACTAATTCACCGTAGCCCCTTAAGCCACTCCCGGCGTAAACCACCGTCCCATCAGACGCAGCTAAAACAGGCTGTCCCAAATCTCCGGCGATATCAATTCCTTTATTCAAACTACCGTTTGAAGAGAATTTTCCAATCAGAATGCCATTAGATGGCCATCCCCAGCCGGTCGGGGCCGGGCCCGGTGGAGGCATCGGAGCCGGGGCCGATTTGTTCGCGACGGACGGTGCAGCCCCCGCAGCAGCTGCCCCGGAGCCGGTCACGGTGGTGGTCGTCGTGCCATTCGCCTGGCGTCGGATTACCGTGGTTTTGCTCGACGATGATGGCGCGGAACTGCTGTTGCTCACTACGGCCGTCGGTGTTGAACCAGTGCGCCCGTCAAAGCGAATTGTCTGACCCGGATGGATCGTATACGGCGTAGGAATATTGTTCCGGGCCGCGAGGGCTTTGTAGTCCCAGCCGTAGCGAAAAGCGATGGAAAACAGCGTATCGCCCGGACGGACTACATACTGCCCGGTCGTGACGGCCGGACGCTGGGCCGCCGCGCTGTTGCGATCGACCACCCGCACGTTGCTCGATTTGGTGCTGGAGCAACCGACCAGCAGGGTGCTCAATACAAGGCCAGTCACCAGGCGCTGAAAGCTCGTGTTACCCATACGCTGCGCAATGACTGTGAGACTCACCCGCCGCTCCCTTTGTGGTGGCTGAAATATGTGGAATGCCGAATCGCGGCAAGTAGTGTCGCAAGTATAACGGGCCGAACAGGCTTTACCGTTAAAGATGCGAAAACGCTTCACGCACACGTTTGCCCTTGGACAATTCGTAGCGTTTAAACCATCGCTGCCGATGTAAGACACAGGCCAGCGCGAGGAATTCAGCGCCCGCAAATAAATGCTCAGGCCAGCGGGCCATTGAGCAATGGCACGAAGCGCACGGCTCCCAATACGTGACGGGAAAAGCCGTGTTCTTCACGCACAATCAGCATCAGTTGCTGCACTTCCCCCGAGCCAACCGGAATCACCATCCGCCCACCCGGTGCCAGTTGATCGAGCAAGGCCTGCGGCACGTCAGTCGCGACTGCGGTGACGATGATGCCGTTGTACGGCGCCAGCGCCGGCCAGCCTTCCCAGCCATCGCCCCAGCGGAACACCACGTTGCGTAGGTTGAGTTCGACCAGGCGTTCCTTGGCCCGATCCTGCAGGACCTTGATGCGTTCGACCGAAAATACCCGCTCGACCAGTTGCGACAGCACTGCGGTCTGGTAACCCGAACCGGTACCGATCTCCAGCACCTTGTCCAGCGATCCCGCCTCCAGCAGCAGCTCGCTCATGCGCGCCACCATATAAGGCTGGGAGATGGTCTGGTTGTGGCCGATTGGCAGTGCGGTATCTTCGTAGGCACGGTGCGCCAGCGCTTCATCGACAAACAGATGACGCGGCGTACGGCGGATCACTTCCAGCACCTTGGCGTTGGACAGGCCTTCTTCATACAGCCGCTGGATCAGACGTTCACGGGTGCGCTGCGACGTCATGCCGATGCCACTGCGCAGTCTGTCTTCGTGTTCACGAGCCATCAGCGCAGTTCCTCCAGCCAGCCGTCGAGACTTCTGAAGGCATCATTGAAAGTGCGATCGAGCTGCAACGGCGTGATCGACACATACCCCTGCATCACCGCATGAAAGTCAGTGCCCGGGCCGCTGTCTTCGGCATCACCGGCCGCAGCAATCCAGTAGCCGGCCTTGCCACGCGGGTCGACCACTTTCATCGGCGCCGCGGCCCGGGCGCGGTGGCCCAGACGGGTCAACTGAATGCCGCGAATATGGTCGATCGGCAGATTGGGAATGTTCACGTTCAGCACCGTGCGCGGCGGCAGGTCCAGCCCGGCGTGGGCCTCGACCAGTTTGCGCGCGAAATGTGCGGCTGTCGCCAGGTTGTCCACCTGTCGTGAGCACAGCGAGAACGCAAACGAAGGGCGCTCGAGAAAGCGCCCTTCGAGGGCAGCCGCCACGGTGCCGGAATACAGCACGTCATCGCCCAGATTGGCACCGAGGTTGATCCCGGAAACCACCATGTCCGGCTCGCGCTCCAGCAGGCCGTTGAGGCCCAGGTGCACACAGTCGGTCGGCGTACCGTTGAGGCTGATGAAACCGTTTGCCAGGTATTGCGGGTGCAACGGACGGTCGAGCGTCAGCGAACTGCTGGCGCCGCTTTTGTCCTGCTCCGGGGCGATAACCACGCACTCGGTGTAATCCGCCAGCGCAGCATAAAGCGCGGCGAGACCGGGTGCGGTTACCCCATCGTCGTTAGAAATCAGAATACGCATGGGCTGTCCGTCTGCCCCACCGGCACCAGATCAACGAGTTCGCGCACCAATACGGTGGCGAAGCATCCGGCCGGGAGGACGAATTCCAGTTGCAGAATGTCAGGCTGGGGATAATGCCACGACAACCCGCCAATGGGCAGCCGCAGGATGCGACGTTCGTGGCTCATTCCGGCATTGATCAACCAATCGCGCAGATCCGCCTCACGCTCGGCAATCCCCTGCTCCAGATCATGGACAGCGCCAGCGGTCGGTGAGTCACCTTCGCCCCACTGCGGACCGGTCGGGTGCAGGTCGAGAATCGCCAGACGCGGGTCACTGCATTCGGCAACACCCGCCGGGAAGAAACTGCGGCTGTCGGTGAACGCCAGCAGATCGCCGACCTGCGCCTGCTGCCAGGTGCCGTCGGCAACCCGCGCCGCCAGCACTTGATTGAACAGAAAACTGCGCGCCGTCGACAGCAGCCGCGAACGCACATTGCGCTGCTCGGGCAATGCCTTGCGCGCCGCCCAGGCACGCGCATCAACGACGTTACCGCCGTCATGGCCGAAACGCTGGGCGCCGAAATAATTGGGAATGCCTTGCTTGGCGATCAGTTGCAGACGCTGCTCGATCGCATCCTTGTCGCCGGCAAACTGGGTCAGGCGCAAGGTGAAGCCGTTCGCCGAATGCGCGCCGCGTTGCAGCTTGCGCTTGTGGCGCGTGGTCTTGAGGATCTTCAGCGTGTCGTTTTCCGCCGCCGAGAGATCCGGGTCGGCCTTGCCCGGCAGTTGCACACTGAACCACTGGCGGGTCAGCGCCTGACGATCCTTGAGCCCGGCATAACTGACGGTGCGCAACGGCACGCCGGCAGCCTTGGCAATTCGGCGCGCGGCTTCTTCGGTGTTCAGGCCACGTTTTTCGACCCAGATCCACAGGTGCTCACCATCGCCGCTGAACGGGATGTCGAGCACTTCATCGACCTGAAAATCTTCGGCGATGGCTTTCAGAACCGCAGTGCCGAGTGGTTCGCCATAGGCCCGCGGGCCAAGCAATTGCAGTTCGTTCATGCGCGCAGCAACAAGGCAACGGAATGCACGGCGATGCCTTCTTCGCGACCGACAAAGCCGAGCTTTTCGGTGGTGGTAGCTTTCACGTTCACTTGATCCAGTTCAACTTGCAGATCGGCGGCGATCAACGCGCGCATCGCTTCGATATGCGGGGCCATTTTCGGTGCCTGAGCGACGATGGTGTTGTCGACGTTGCCGACTTTCCAACCCTTGGCGTGGATCAGCGCGACCACATGCCGCAGCAGCACACGGCTGTCGGCGCCCTTGAATTGCGGGTCGGTGTCCGGAAAGTGCTTGCCGATATCGCCCAGCGCGGCCGCGCCGAGCAAGGCATCGCTCAAGGCATGCAGCAGGACGTCACCGTCGGAATGAGCGAGCAGCCCGAAGCCGTGTGCAATACGCACGCCGCCCAGAGTAATGAAATCGCCTTCAGCGAAACGGTGAACATCGTAGCCGTGGCCAATACGCATAAAAAAACGCCCCGATTTTTGTCAGGGCGTGATTCTACCTGCATTAACCGCGCAGGGCGCGTGCGTGATGCTGCAAGTGGTCGTCAATGAAGCTTGAGATGAAGAAATAGCTGTGGTCGTAGCCCGGTTGCAGGCGCAGCGTCAGCGGATGACCCGCTTGTTTTGCAGCTTGTTGCAGGGCTTCGGGTTTGAGCTGCGTGGCGAGGAAGTCATCGCGATCCCCCTGATCGACCAGAAACGGCAGTTTCTCGTCGGCTTCAGCAATCAGCGCGCAGGCATCCCATTCTTTCCACTTGGAACGGTCTTCGCCCAGATAGCGGGAGAATGCTTTCTGCCCCCACGGACAATCCATCGGGTTGTTGATCGGCGAAAACGCCGACACCGACTGATAACGCCCCGGGTTGCGCAGCGCGCAGACCAGTGCACCGTGACCGCCCATGGAGTGGCCGCTGATGCTGCGTTTGTCCGACGCCGGGAAATGCGCTTCAACCAGTGCAGGCAATTCCTGCACGACATAGTCATGCATCCGATAGTGCCGCGACCACGGTTCCTGCGTGGCATTCAGGTAGAACCCGGCACCGAGACCGAAATCCCAGGCGCCATCTGGATCACCCGGCACATCCGGGCCGCGCGGACTGGTGTCCGGCGCGACGATGATCAGACCGAGTTCGGCGGCCATGCGCATCGCCCCGGCCTTCTGCATGAAGTTCTCGTCGGTGCAGGTTAGGCCGGACAGCCAATACAGCACCGGCAGCTTGCCGCCCTGCTCCGCTTGCGGCGGCAAATACACGGCAAACACCATGTCGCAGCCGAGCACGTCGGAACGGTGGCGATAGCGCTTGTGCCAGCCGCCGAAACTTTTCTGACAGGAGATATTTTCCAGACTCATGTAAAGACTCCTACGCGGCACCGGCTATAAACCTTCAAGGTCTGTAGCCGTGGCGTCGCGAATGATCAGAAATGAATAACGGTGCGGATGCTCTTGCCTTCGTGCATCAGGTCGAAGGCCTTGTTGATATCTTCCAGAGCCATGGTGTGAGTGATGAACGTATCCAGCGGGATCTCGCCGCTCTGCGCCATGTCAACGTAGCTTGGCAACTCGGTACGACCACGCACGCCGCCAAATGCCGAACCACGCCAGACGCGACCGGTCACCAGCTGGAACGGACGGGTCGAAATTTCCTGACCGGCACCGGCAACACCGATGATCACCGATTCGCCCCAGCCCTTGTGGCAGCATTCCAGCGCCGCGCGCATCAGTTGCACGTTGCCGATGCATTCGAAGGAGAAGTCGACGCCGCCATCGGTCATGTCGACGATCACTTCCTGGATCGGACGATCGAAGTCTTTCGGGTTGACGCAATCGGTGGCGCCCAACTGCCTGGCGATCTCGAACTTGGCCGGGTTGATGTCGATGGCGATGATGCGCGCGGCCTTGGCCTTCACTGCACCAATGACGGCCGACAGACCGATGCCGCCCAGACCGAAGATCGCCACAGTGTCACCCGGCTTGACCTTGGCGGTGTTGATCACCGCACCGATACCGGTGGTTACACCGCAACCGAGCAGGCAGACCTTTTCCAGCGGCGCATCCTTGGCGATTTTCGCCACGGAGATTTCCGGCAGTACGGTGTATTCCGAGAACGTCGAAGTACCCATGTAGTGGAAAATCGTTTGGCCCTTGTAGGAAAAGCGCGAAGTGCCGTCCGGCATCAGGCCTTTGCCCTGAGTGGCGCGAATCGCCTGGCACAGGTTGGTCTTGCCCGACTTGCAGAATTTGCACTGGCCGCATTCCGGGGTGTACAGCGGAATCACGTGGTCACCGACGGCGACCGAGGTGACGCCCTCGCCGATGGCTTCAACGATCGCGCCACCTTCGTGGCCAAGGATCGACGGGAAGATGCCTTCCGGATCCGCACCGGACAGGGTGTAGGCATCGGTGTGGCAAACCCCGGAAGCCACCACGCGCAGCAACACTTCACCGGCCTTGGGCATGGCCACATCGACTTCTACGATTTCCAGCGGCTTCTTGGCCTCGAAGGCAACGGCGGCGCGCGACTTGATCATGCTGACTCTCCAGTGAATCCAATGAATAAAAAACCAGACCGGCAGTGTAGTTCAGCGCCAACTGATTAATAATCCGGACAAATGCAAAATATTATTGCTGTACAGGGATAATCAAATGTCCGAAAACCGCTGGGAAGGTATCGACGAGTTCGTCGCCGTCGCCGAATGCAGCCAATTCACCGCTGCGGCCGAACGCCTTGGGGTTTCTTCCTCACACATCAGTCGACAAATCGTACGGCTGGAGGATCGATTACAGACGCGCCTGCTCTACCGCAGCACCCGTCGTGTGACCCTGACCGAAGCCGGTCAGACCTTTCTGCAGCATTGTCAGCGCCTGCAGGACGGTCGCGAAGAAGCCCTGCGCGCGGTCGGCGACCTGACCAGCGAACCGAAAGGCATGCTGCGCATGACCTGCGCCGTGGCCTATGGCGAGCGGTTTATCGTGCCGTTGGTGACGCGGTTCATGGGGCAATACCCGCAACTGCGCGTTGATATCGAGCTGAGTAACCGCCAACTCGATCTGGTGCATGAGGGACTGGATCTGGCGATCCGTCTGGGCCGATTGCAGGATTCTCGATTGGTCGCCACCCGCCTGGCGCCGCGTCGGATGTACCTGTGCGCGTCTCCTTCCTACGTGGAACGGTATGGCCGCCCACACAGCTTGTCGGAACTGAGCCGGCACAATTGCCTGATCGGCAGTTCGGATCTGTGGCAACTGGAACAGAACGGCCGGGAATTTTCCCAGCGCGTGCAGGGAAACTGGCGCTGCAACAGTGGGCAAGCAGTGCTGGATGCGGCGCTACAAGGGGTAGGCCTGTGTCAGTTGCCGGACTATTACGTGCTGGAGCATTTGCACAGTGGTGCGCTGATTTCGCTGCTGGAGGCGCATCAGCCGCCGAATACGGCGGTGTGGGCGTTGTATCCACAGCAGCGGCATTTGTCGCCGAAGGTGCGCAAGCTGGTGGATTTCTTGAAGGAAGGATTGGCCGAGCGGCCGGAGTATCGGGGCTGAGTGATGGGTTGTCCGTGCGACCGCCTTCGCGAGCAAGCTCGCTCCCACAGGGGATCGGCGGTGAATGCAAAATTTGTGTTCGGCGCAATTCAAGGGTGGGAGCGGGCTTGCTCGCGAAAGCGATCGAACAAGCGCCACAGCAATCAGCGACGGTTAGCCCAACGTTGACGCAACCACTCCAGGTCTTCCGGCCGGGTGACCTTGAGATTGTCCGCCCGCCCTTCGATCAGGCGCGGCGCCAGACCGGCCCACTCCATCGCCGAGGCTTCATCGGTAATCACCGCATCCGCCACCAGACTGTCGGCCAACGCCCGATGCAAGGCACCGAGACGGAACATCTGCGGCGTATAGGCTTGCCAGATCACGCTGCGATCCACGGTTTCAAGCACACGACCGTGCTTGTCGACCCGCTTCAGGGTATCGCGCGCCGGCACGGCCAGCAGACCGCCGACGGCATCATCCGCCAGTTCAACCAGCAACTTGTCGAGATCGTCGCGACTCAGGTTGGGCCGTGCCGCATCGTGCACCAGCACCCAGTCATCGTCATCGGCACCCTGCGCATGCAAATGCAGCAAAGCGTTCAGCACCGACCCGGAACGCTCCGTGCCGCCCTCGACCCGCTGAATCCGCGAGTCGCTGGCGCAAGCCAGGTTTGGCCAATAAGGATCATCAACCGCCAGACTGACCACCAGCCCTTTGAGGCTAGGGTGATCAAGGAAACAGCCGAGGCTGTGTTCGAGAATTGTGCGCCCGCCCAGTTGCAGATATTGCTTGGGACGGTCCGCGGCCATTCGGGCACCGACGCCCGCGGCAGGAATCACGGCCCAGAAGGCCGGCAGAGAATCGATCATTGCGCGAGCTGGTAAAGGGTTTCACCGTCCTTGACCATGCCCAGCTCATGGCGAGCCCGTTCTTCAACGGTCTCCATGCCTTTTTTCAACTCGCTGACTTCGGCGTCCATCACCCGATTGCGCTCCAGCAGGCCTTCGTTCTCGGCGTGCTGATCAGCAATCTGCTGCTTCAGCTCGGCGACCTGCGCCAGACTGCCATTGCCCACCCACAGGCGGTACTGCAGACCGGCCAGCAGCAAGAGCAAAACGAGAAACAACCAGTAAGGACTGCGCATCGAATATCAGGTATCCAGTGAAAAAAGACAGCCACGCCAAAACTTTGAAACGTCTGATAGCACGAAGCCTGGAAGATCCAGGCTTGTGCATGTAAGGCATCAGATTAGTGGCAAATCCATCGCTGTCACGACTTTTCCGACACAATCCGGTGTCTTTTTACCATCTACTGCTTAACCGCGGAACTCGGAGCGACCGTTGTACTTGGCTTTGCCATTCAACTGCTCTTCGATACGCAGCAGTTGGTTGTACTTGGAAACGCGGTCGGAACGGCACAGCGAACCGGTCTTGATCTGGCCAGCCGAAGTGCCCACGGCCAGGTCGGCGATGGTCGAATCTTCGGTTTCGCCCGAACGGTGCGAGATCACCGCGGTATAACCGGCAGCCTTGGCCATCTGGATGGCTTCCAGGGTTTCGGTCAGGGTGCCGATCTGGTTGAACTTGATCAGGATCGAGTTGGCGATCTTTTTATCGATGCCTTCTTTCAGGATCTTGGTGTTGGTCACGAACAGGTCGTCGCCGACCAGTTGGGTCTTCTCGCCGATCTTGTCGGTGAGGATCTTCCAGCCAGCCCAGTCGGACTCGTCCAGACCGTCTTCGATCGAGATGATCGGATAACGTTCGGTCAGGCCTTTCAGATAATCGGCGAAACCTTCAGCGGTGAACACCTGGCCTTCACCGGACAGGTTGTACTTGCCGTCTTCGTAGAATTCGCTGGCCGCGCAGTCCAGCGCCAGGGTCACGTCGGTGCCCAGCTTGTAACCGGCGTTGGCCACTGCTTCGGAGATCACTTTCAGCGCGTCTTCGTTGGACGCCAGGTTCGGTGCGAAACCGCCTTCGTCGCCAACGGCAGTGCTCAGGCCACGGGCCTTCAGCACAGCTTTGAGGTGATGGAAAATCTCGGTGCCCATGCGCAGACCTTCCGAGAACGTCTTGGCGCCAACCGGCTGCACCATGAATTCCTGGATGTCGACGTTGTTATCGGCGTGCTCGCCACCGTTGATGATGTTCATCATCGGAACCGGCATCGAGTACACACCCGGGGTGCCGTTCAGGTTGGCGATGTGTGCGTACAGTGGCAGATCCTGGTCCTGTGCAGCCGCCTTGGCCGCAGCCAGGGATACGGCAAGGATGGCGTTGGCGCCCAGGGTTGCCTTGTTTTCGGTACCGTCGAGCTTGATCATCGCGTGGTCGAGGGCTTTCTGGTCGCTTGGGTCGGTGCCCAGCAGCAGATCGCGGATCGGACCGTTGATGTTGGCTACCGCCTTGAGCACACCTTTGCCCAGGTAACGGCTCTTGTCGCCATCACGCAGCTCGAGCGCTTCACGCGAGCCAGTGGATGCACCGGAAGGCGCACAGGCGCTGCCGATGATGCCGTTGTCGAGAAGCACGTCCGCTTCCACGGTGGGATTGCCACGGGAGTCGAGAACTTCACGACCTTTGATGTCGACGATTTTTGCCATTGTTGTAAACACTCCAAAGTTGACGAAAACGACGCAGCTAGAGGAAATCTTTTGACCGTCGGCAAGTGGTGTGCAGCGGGCAGCTTGCAGACGACAACGCACATGCCCGAGGGCATGTGCGACAAATCGTGCGGTACTTTACCGGAGAAATGAGCTTTACGCGGTTTCTACCGTCGGAAAACTCTTCACCAGTTCGTCCAGGGCTTTGAGCTGGGCCAGAAATGGCTCCAGTTTGTCCAGACGCAAGGCGCAAGGGCCGTCGCATTTGGCGTTGTCCGGATCCGGATGCGCTTCGAGGAACAGACCGGCCAGCGACTGGCTCATGCCGGCCTTGGCCAGATCGGTGACTTGGGCGCGGCGACCGCCGGCGGAGTCGGAACGACCGCCAGGCATTTGCAGCGAGTGGGTCACGTCGAAGAATACCGGGTACTCGAACTGCTTCATGATGCCGAAGCCGAGCATGTCAACCACGAGGTTGTTGTAGCCGAAGCTCGAACCGCGCTCGCAGAGGATCAATTGATCGTTACCCGCTTCCACGCACTTGTTCAGGATGTGTTTCATTTCCTGAGGCGCGAGGAACTGGGCTTTCTTGATGTTGATCACAGCGTTGGTCTTGGCCATCGCCACAACCAGATCGGTCTGGCGCGACAGGAAGGCCGGCAGCTGAATGATGTCGCAGACTTCAGCGACGACCGCGGCCTGATCAGGCTCGTGGACGTCGGTGATGATCGGCACGCCGAAGGCTTGTTTGATGTCCTGGAAGATGCGCATGCCCTCTTCCAGGCCAGGGCCGCGATACGAAGTCACAGAAGACCGGTTGGCCTTGTCGAAGCTGGCCTTGAACACGTAAGGGATGCCGAGTTTCTCGGTGACCTTCACGTACTCCTCGCAAACCTGCATGGCCATGTCACGGCTTTCCAGCACGTTCATGCCGCCGAACAGCACCATGGGTTTGTCGTTGGCGATTTCGATGTTGCCAACGCGAATGATCTTCTGTGCCATCGGGTTACGCCTTCTTCTGGTGTTGAGCCAACGCAGCTTTTACGAAACCGCTGAACAGCGGGTGACCGTCACGTGGCGTCGAGGTGAACTCCGGGTGGAACTGGCAAGCGACGAACCATGGATGATCCGGCGCTTCGACCACTTCAACCAGCGCGGCATCAGCGGAGCGACCGGAGATTTTCAGGCCGGCTTCGATGATTTGTGGCAGCAGGTTGTTGTTCACTTCGTAGCGGTGACGGTGACGTTCAACGATCACGTCCTTGCCGTAGCAATCGTGCACCTTGGAGCCGGCTTCGAGCAGGCATTCCTGAGCGCCGAGGCGCATGGTGCCGCCCAGATCGGACGCTTCGGTACGCACTTCAACCGCGCCGGTGGCGTCTTCCCACTCGGTGATCAGACCCACGACCGGATGGCCGCTGGCGCGATCGAACTCGGTGGAGTTGGCGTCTTTCCAGCCCAGCACGTTACGGGCGAACTCGATAACCGCCACTTGCATGCCCAGGCAGATGCCCAGGTACGGCACCTTGTTTTCACGAGCGTACTGAACGGCAGTGATCTTGCCTTCCACGCCGCGCAGACCGAAGCCGCCCGGAACGAGGATCGCGTCGACACCTTCGAGCAGCGCAGTGCCCTGGTTCTCGATGTCTTCGGAATCGATGTAACGCAGGTTGACCTTGGTACGGTTGGTGATGCCGGCGTGACTCATCGCTTCGATCAGCGACTTGTAGGCGTCCAGCAGTTCCATGTACTTGCCGACCATCGCGATGGTCACTTCGTGCTCTGGATTGAGCTTGGCATCGACGACCTTTTCCCACTCGGACAGGTCGGCGCCATTGCATTGCAGGCCGAAACGCTCGACGACGAAATCGTCCAGACCCTGAGCGTGCAGCACGGCCGGAATCTTGTAGATGGTGTCGACGTCTTCCAGGGAGATCACCGCACGCTCTTCAACGTTGGTGAACAGTGCGATCTTGCGACGCGACGACACATCCACCGGATGGTCGGAGCGGCAGATCAGCACGTCTGGCTGCAGGCCGATCGAACGCAGCTCTTTTACCGAGTGCTGGGTTGGCTTGGTCTTGGTTTCGCCAGCGGTGGCGATGTACGGAACCAGCGTCAGGTGCATCAGCATCGCGCGCTTGGAACCGACTTCCACACGCAGTTGACGGATGGCTTCGAGGAACGGTTGCGATTCGATGTCGCCAACGGTACCGCCGATTTCCACCAGGGCCACGTCGGCATCGCCGGCACCCTTGATGATGCGACGCTTGATTTCGTCGGTAATGTGCGGAATCACCTGGATGGTTGCACCCAGGTAGTCACCACGGCGCTCTTTGCGCAGCACGTGCTCGTAGACACGGCCAGTGGTGAAGTTGTTGTTCTGGGTCATGGTCGTGCGGATGAACCGCTCGTAGTGGCCCAGGTCCAGGTCGGTCTCGGCGCCGTCGTGGGTGACGAACACTTCACCGTGCTGGAACGGGCTCATGGTGCCCGGGTCGACGTTGATGTACGGATCCAGCTTAAGCATGGTGACCTTAAGCCCCCGCGCCTCCAGGATGGCCGCCAATGAAGCCGAGGCAATGCCTTTCCCCAATGAAGAAACAACACCGCCCGTGACGAATATGTAGCGCGTCATGAAAAACCCTAGAAGTCTGCGTTAAAGCGGTACGAGCCGCCGGGGAAAGCGAAGGAAGGCCGAAGCCCCCGATCACCTGCATTAATCACAGTGCACCTTTCAAAAAAACCGCCGCGTTGGGACAGACCGGCAGATGAAACACCGGTACGTTGCTCGCTACACATTTTTTGGAATCGCCCAGCAAAGACTGCTTGGTAATCGGCAACTCCTGCAATTCAGGCGAATCCACAGAAGTTGTATCAAGAAGGGAGCGTAGTCTACCGGAATGCCCCTTTCATCTCAAACCTTGATCTTCGTCTGTTGGCTGCCAATGCAATGTCCAGCCGTCCGGCCCCTGCCCGTCAAGGCCCGGCAGGTTCGCCACGGCGAGCAATTCTGCGCCGCGAAACAGCAGCGGCAATCTGCCACGGACGAAGCCCGGCAC
The DNA here is from genome assembly GCF_023063025.1 of Pseudomonas sp. YL2. Taxonomy (NCBI): domain Bacteria; kingdom Pseudomonadati; phylum Pseudomonadota; class Gammaproteobacteria; order Pseudomonadales; family Pseudomonadaceae; genus Pseudomonas; species Pseudomonas sp. YL2. Next base: position 67,039 of record NZ_JAJSLU010000020.1, read on the forward strand.
CGCGCGCTCATTGAGCAGGCGCTTGAGATCGCGGTGGCCGCGCCCCGCCAGATGCATCAGCTCGCCGCCCTGCCGATAGCCAATGCGCAGCGGCCCGACGGGAGTCTGCCCGCTGAACATGACACGCCCGTTATTCGCCAAGCGTAGCGGCGTCGACGGGTCAGGCCACTCGACGCTGACCGCTGGCGCGCGCAGCCAGCCTCCGCTCAACCACCATACCCGGCCGGCGCTGCGATGCAGCTCACCGTCGGCCAGACACCAGACCGGGGATGCATCGTTGGCAGCACCACGCAGGTCGTCCCAACCCGACCAATGGTCAGTGTCGGGCAACTGGGTCAGCGGTTCGAGCCAGTGGCTGAGTGCATTGCGCTGACGAGCGGCGGACAGACTCGTCAGCGGCGCCAGCTCCAGCGACGGTAGGCCCAGCCATGAAAACTCGCTCGGCGTGGCGGCTTGCGCGAGATCGAGCTGCGCCAGCTCATCGAGCAGGCCTTGCGCCTCACGCAGGTGCACCGCGCTGCGGGCCATGCTCGCCTGCGCCTGCGGCCAGCGCGCGGTGAGCAACGGCAGCACCTGATGGCGCAGGTAGTTGCGCGAGAACTGCCGATCCTGGTTTGACGGGTCTTCGATCCAGTGCAACTGATGCACGCGGGCGTAAGCCTCAAGCTCGGAGCGCGTGACGTCGAGCAATGGCCGCACCAGCGTGCCCTGCCCCAACGGTCGCTGCGCCGGCATCGCCGAAAGTCCGCGCACGCCGGCACCGCGCATTAAACGAAACAATAGGGTTTCGGCCTGATCATCACGGTGCTGCCCGGTCAGCAGCAAATCCCCGGCCTCGGTCAGCGAGGTGAACGCCGCATACCGCGCCTCCCGCGCCGCCCTTTCAAGACTGGCGCCGGGTTGCACCGTCACCCGCATCACGTGCAGCGGCACACCCAGCGCATCGCAGACCGACTGACAATGCGCCGGCCACGCATCAGCCGCAGCCTGGAGGCCATGGTGGATATGGATGGCGCTGAGCGCCGGCAGGGAATGGTGTTGGGCGAGATGGGCCAGCAGATGCAGCAGGACGGTGGAATCGAGACCACCGGAGAAAGCCACGCGCCAGGTCCTGGCATTGCGCCAGGCTGCAACGTTCAGCAGAAGCCGGGACGGCAGATCACTCACGGACTGACCCCTATCTAACTGTTTGCCCAAATCAAATGTGGGAGCGGGCTTGCTCGCGAAGGCGTTTCAACAATCAACACATCTGTCGACTGTTATACCGCTTTCGCGAGCTAGCCCGCTCCCACATTGGGTATTGCGAGATCTGTCAGAGACCGTAGCTCATCAGACGATCGTAACGACGCTTGAGCAACGCTTCGTTGTCGAACTTCTTCAGCATCGCCAGTTGCGAGCTCAGCTCGGCACGGATCGACGCAGCGGCAGCGGCCGGATCACGGTGGGCGCCGCCCAGAGGCTCGCCGATCACCTTGTCAACGATACCCAGGCCTTTCAGACGCTCAGCGGTGATGCCCATCGCTTCAGCGGCATCCGGTGCCTTTTCGGCGGTTTTCCACAGAATCGAAGCGCAACCTTCCGGCGAGATCACCGCGTAGGTCGAATATTGCAGCATGTTCAGCTGATCGCAGACACCGATCGCCAGTGCACCACCGGAACCACCCTCACCGATGACGGTGGCGATGATCGGGGTCTTCAGACGCGACATCACGCGCAGGTTCCAGGCGATAGCCTCGCTCTGGTTACGCTCCTCAGCGTCAATGCCCGGGTAAGCACCCGGGGTGTCGATGAAGGTCAGGATCGGCATCTTGAAGCGCTCGGCCATCTCCATCAGACGGCAGGCCTTGCGGTAGCCTTCCGGACGCGGCATGCCGAAGTTGCGGCGTACCTTTTCGCGCACTTCACGGCCCTTCTGGTGGCCGATGATCATCACCGGCTGGTCTTCCAGACGTGCAACGCCGCCCACAATGGCCGCGTCGTCGGAGAAGTGACGGTCACCGTGCAGTTCGTCGAACTCGGTGAAGATGTGCTCGATGTAGTCGAGGGTGTACGGGCGTTTCGGGTGACGCGCCAGGCGTGCGATCTGCCAGCTGGTCAGCTTGCCGAAGATGTCTTCGGTCAGCGTGCGGCTCTTGTCCTGCAGGCGGGAGATCTCATCGCCGATATTCAGCGAATTGTCATTACCGACCAAGCGCAACTCTTCGATCTTGGCTTGCAGGTCGGCGATCGGCTGTTCGAAATCTAGAAAATTCGGGTTCATAGGCGTCCGTCTTGGGTCGTGTCCCAAATGAGCTTGGGCCGGCCGGTTGTCTATTCGCGCCCTACCTTAAGGGAGAGGCGCGCTGAGGTCGAGATTAAAAATTCAGGTTGTGGGCAAGCGCAATGATGGCACTTGCCGGTCAACGGTATTGGAGGAAGACGTTGTCTCGCCCGAACTGGTCACGCAGGGCTTGAATCAACGCATCCGCCGGGTCGATTCGCCAGGTCTCGCCAAACTGCAGCAAGGTCTTCGCATCGGGGCTGGTGTACTCCATGGTGATCGGGCACGCCCCGCGGTGACGCTTGAGCAGCTCACCCAACCAGCGTAGCTGATCGCCTTTCAAGTCCTGAGTGTGCAGCTTCAGGCGCAGGCTCTCGGCCAGATTGGTCCGTGCATCTTCCATGCTCATCACCCGTTTGACCCGCAGGCGCAGGCCGCCGGAGAAGTCGTCGTTGCTGACCTCGCCTTCGACCACCACCATCGCGTCGGTCTGCAGCAGTGACTGCGCGGAGTGGAACGCATCGGCGAACAGCGACGCCTCGATCCGCCCCGAGCGGTCGTCGAGGGTGATAAAGCCCATCTTGTCGCCCTTCTTGTTCTTCATCACCCGCAGGGCAATGATCATCCCGGCCACGGTTTGTGTGTCGCGGGCCGGTTTCAGGTCGATGATGCGCTGCCGGGCGAAACGGCGAATCTCGCCTTCGTACTCGTCGATCGGGTGACCGGTCAGGTACAGGCCCAGAGTGTCTTTCTCACCCTTGAGCCGCTCCTTGAGGGTCAGTTCCTTGGCCTTGCGGTGCGTCGCGTAGACGTCCGCATCTTCCTCGACAAACAGCCCGCCGAACAGGTCGGCATGGCCGCTGTCGCGGGTGCGCGCGGTCTGTTCGGCCGACTTGATCGCCTCCTCCATCGCCGCCAACAGCACCGCGCGGTTGCGGTCGATGTTGGCCTGATAAGCCTTCTGCTCGTCATGGAAGTACGGCCCGAGGCGATCCAGCGCGCCGCTGCGGATCAAACCGTCCAGCGTGCGCTTGTTGATGCGCTTGAGGTCGACCCTGGCGCAGAAGTCGAACAGATCCTTGAATGGACCGGCCTGACGAGCCTCGGTAATCGCTTCCACCGGACCTTCACCGACACCTTTGATCGCGCCCAGGCCGTACACGATGCGGCCTTCGTCGTTCACCGTGAACTTGAACTCCGAAGTGTTCACGTCCGGCGCGTCGAGGCGCAGCTTCATCGTGCGCACTTCCTCGATCAAGGTCACGACCTTGTCGGTGTTGTGCATATCCGCCGAAAGCACCGCCGCCATGAATGGCGCCGGGTAGTGGGCTTTCAGCCAGGCAGTCTGGTACGACACCAGGCCGTAAGCAGCGGAGTGGGACTTGTTGAAGCCGTAACCGGCGAATTTTTCCACCAGGTCGAAAATGTTACCGGCAAGATCCGCGTCGATATTGTTCGACGCACAACCTTCAATAAAGCCGCCGCGCTGCTTGGCCATTTCCTCGGGTTTTTTCTTACCCATCGCCCGACGCAGCATGTCCGCACCACCGAGGGTGTAACCGGCCATGACCTGGGCGATCTGCATCACCTGTTCCTGATACAGAATGATGCCGTAAGTCGGCGCCAGTACCGGCTGCAGGCCTTCATACTGGTAATCCGGATGCGGATAAGCCAATTCGGCGCGACCGTGCTTACGGTTGATGAAGTCATCCACCATGCCCGATTGCAGCGGGCCCGGACGGAACAGGGCCACCAGTGCGATCAAGTCTTCGAGACAGTCAGGCTTGAGCTTTTTGATCAGCTCTTTCATGCCCCGGGATTCGAGCTGGAATACCGCGGTGGTTTCAGCTTTTTGCAGCAGCTGATAAGTCGGTTTGTCATCCAGCGGGATAAACGCGATATCGAGCGGCGGCTCGTTGACCTTGGCGCGGTCACGGTTGATGGTTTTCAGCGCCCAGTCGATGATCGTCAGGGTCCGCAGGCCGAGGAAGTCGAACTTCACCAGACCGGCCGCCTCGACGTCGTCCTTGTCGAACTGGGTCACCAGACCATCGCCAGCCTCGTCGCAATAGATCGGCGAGAAGTCGGTCAGCTTGGTCGGGGCGATTACCACACCACCGGCGTGCTTGCCGACGTTACGCACCACGCCCTCAAGCTTGCGCGCCATCTCCCAGATTTCCGCCGCTTCCTCATCGACCTTGATGAAGTCGCGCAGGATCTCCTCCTGCTCGTAGGCTTTTTCCAGGGTCATGCCGACTTCGAACGGAATCATCTTCGACAGACGATCCGCCAGGCCGAATGACTTGCCTTGGGCCCGCGCCACGTCGCGCACCACAGCCTTGGCGGCCATGGAACCGAAGGTGATGATCTGGCTTACCGCGTTGCGACCGTATTTCTCGGCCACGTAGTCGATCACCCGGTCACGACCGTCCATGCAGAAGTCGACGTCGAAGTCGGGCATCGAGACCCGTTCCGGGTTAAGGAAACGTTCGAACAGCAGGTCGTATTCCAGCGGATCGAGGTCAGTGATCTTCTGCACATAGGCCACCAGCGAGCCGGCACCCGACCCACGGCCCGGGCCCACCGGCACACCGTTGTTCTTGGCCCACTGGATAAAGTCCATCACGATCAGGAAATAACCGGGGAAGCCCATCTGGATGATGATATCCAGCTCGAAATTCAGCCGGTCGACATAGACCTGACGCTTGGCCTCATAGTCTTCGGTGGTGTCCTTGGGCAGCAATACGCTGAGGCGGTCTTCCAGACCGTCGAACGACACCTTGCGGAAATATTCGTCGATGGTCATGCCATCGGGAATCGGGTAGTCGGGCAGGAAGTGCTTGCCCAGCTTCACGTCGATGTTGCAGCGCTTGGCGATCTCGACGGTGTTTTCGATCGCGTCGGGAATGTCGCTGAACAGCTCGGCCATTTCCTCGGCGCTTTTGAGGTATTGCTGGTCGCTGTAATTCTTCGAACGCCGCGGATCGTCGAGGGCGCGGCCCTCACCGATGCACACGCGGGTTTCGTGGGCAGCGAAGTCTTCCTGCTTGATGAAGCGCACGTCGTTGGTCGCCACCAGCGGCGCGCCGAGCTTGTCGGCCAGGGCCACGGCACCGTGCAGTTGCTCTTCGTCGTTGGGACGATTGGTGCGCTGGATCTCCAGATAGAAACGATCCGGGAACACCGCCATCCATTCGCGCGCCAGCGTTTCGGCTTCGTCCGGGTTGCCACTGATCATGGCCATGCCGATCTCGCCTTCTTTGGCGGCGGACAGCATGATCAGGCCTTCGTTGGCCTCGGCGACCCATTCACGCTCGATGATGATCATGCCGTTGCGCTGGCCGTCGATGAAGCCGCGCGAGATCAGCTCGGTGAGATTGCGATAACCCTTGGCGTTCATCACCAACAGGCTGATCCGGCTCAATGGCCCGTCCGGATCCTTGTTCGACAGCCACAGGTCGGCACCGCAGATCGGCTTGATGCCGGCGCCCATGGCGTTTTTATAGAATTTGACCAGGGAACACATGTTGTTCTGATCGGTGACCGCCACGGCCGGCATGTTCATGCCGGTCAGCGCCTTGACCAGTGGCTTGATCCGCACCAGCCCGTCGACCAGGGAGTATTCAGTGTGCAGGCGTAGATGAACGAATGAAGCCGGCATAGTGATCCTGTCCAGTTACATAGAGACAACAAGGCCCGGATTGTACCGGGCCTCGAACAAAACATCAGCCTTGCGCCTAAACCTGCGTCAGGCCTTCGAGCGCCTCGTAAGCCTGACGCACCGGGGCGAAGGAGCGCCGGTGAATCGGGGTCGGGCCAAGGCGCACCAACGCTTCCAGATGAACGGGCGTCGGGTAGCCTTTATGACCGCCGATGCCGTACCCCGGGTAGATCAATTCGAATGCAGCCATTTCACGGTCGCGGCTGACTTTGGCCAGAATCGACGCGGCAGCGATGGCCGGTACCTTGCCGTCACCCTGCACCACCGCTTCGGCGCGCATCGGCAGTTTCGGGCACCGGTTGCCGTCGATCATCGCCAGTTTCGGCTGAATATGCAGCCCGGCCACTGCGCGTTGCATGGCGAGCATGGTCGCGTGGAGGATGTTCAGCTCGTCGATTTCCTCGACTTCGGCGCGTGCAATGCACCAGCTCAGGGATTTCTCGATGATCTCGTCGTAGAGCTTCTCGCGCTTGGCTTCAGTGAGTTTCTTCGAGTCGTTGAGGCCGAGGATCGGCCGGTTCGGATCGAGGATCACCGCCGCCGTCACCACTGCGCCGCACAACGGGCCACGACCGACTTCGTCGACACCGGCCACCAGTTCTTCGACTTCGGCGACCAGGGTGAAATCCAGGCCCATCTGCATCGTCTTGCTCATTGTTTCTGACCGATCAGGTTGAGGACGGCATCCGCCGCCTGATTGGAAGCATCCAGCCGCAGGGTGCGGTGGATCTCGTCGAAGCCTCGGGTCTGCTCTTCGCCGCCTTCGATCAATGGCAACAGTGTCTGGGCCAGGGCCTCGACTGTCGCATCATCCTGCAACAATTCCGGCACCAACAGACGCTGGGCCAGCAGGTTCGGCAGCGACACGTACGGGCTCTTGACCATGCGCTTGAGAATCCAGAAGGTCAGCGGTGCCAGGCGATACGCAACGACCATTGGCCGCTTGTACAGCAACGCCTCAAGCGTCGCCGTGCCCGAAGCGATCAGCACCGCGTTACACGCCGCCAAGGCCAGATGCGACTTGCCGTCGAGCAGGGTTACTGGCAAGTCGCGGCCAACCAGCAACTCTTCGAGCTGAGCGCGACGCTCGGCATTGGCGCACGGGATGACGAAGCGAAGCCCGGGGCGCATGGCCCGCAGACGTTCGGCAGTATCCAGGAACAGCGCACCGAGACGGCCGACTTCACCACCGCGACTGCCGGGCATCAATGCCACCAGCGGCCCGTCGGGCAAGCCGAGTTCGGCACGCGCTGCGGCGCGATCGGCCTGCAACGGAATGGTATCGGCCAGCGTATGACCGACGAACCGCACTGGCACGCCCTGCTCTTCGTAAAATTTTGCTTCGAACGGCAACAGGGTGAGCATCAGATCGCAGCCTTCGCGAATCTTCAGCACACGCTTCTGGCGCCACGCCCACACCGAAGGGCTGACGTAATGCACGGTCTTGATCCCGGCCTGACGCAGCTTGAGTTCGATGTTGAGGTTGAAATCGGGAGCGTCGATGCCGATGAACACATCCGGTTTCTCGGCGATCAGCGTGGCGATCAGGTCCTTGCGGCGCTTGAGCAACTCGCGCAGCCGCCCAAGGACTTCCACCAGCCCCATGACCGACAGACGTTCCATGGGGAAATAAGACGTCAGGCCCTCGGCCTGCATCAACGGACCGCCGACACCGATGAACTCGACTGCCGGATGTTGAGCCTTGAGGGCGCGCATGAGGCCGGCGCCCAGAATGTCGCCGGAAGCTTCGCCCGCCACCAGCGCAATACGCAGACTGGCCATGATCAGCGGGTGATGCCGCGAGTCGACGACTGGATCGAGTCACGAAACAGCGCAACTTCCGGGAACTGCGCAGCAGGTTCGGCCAATTCGGCCAACGCTTGCTCCACGGTCAGGCCCTGGCGATACACGGTCTTATAAGCGCGGCGCAGCGCGTGAATCGCGTCTTCGCTGAAACCACGACGGCGCATGCCTTCGAAGTTCATGCTGCGCGCTTCGGCCGGGTTGCCGAACACGGTCACGAACGCCGGAACGTCCTTGCCGATGGCGGTGCCCATGCCGGAAAAACTGTGGGCGCCGATGTGGCAGTACTGATGCACCAGGGTGAAACCGGAAAGGATCGCCCAATCGTCAACGTGCACATGCCCGGCCAACGCGGTGTTGTTGACCAGGATGCAGTGGTTGCCGATCACGCTGTCATGCCCGATGTGGGCATAGGCCATGATCAAGTTGTGATCGCCCAGCGTGGTTTCCGAACGGTCCTGCACGGTGCCACGGTGAATCGTCACGCCTTCGCGAATGACGTTGTGATCACCGATCACCAGACGGGTTTCTTCGCCTTTGTACTTCAGATCCGGCGTGTCTTCGCCTACCGAGGAAAACTGGTAGATGCGGTTGTGCTTGCCGATGCGGGTCGGGCCTTTGAGGACCACATGCGGTCCGATCACAGTACCCTCGCCGATTTCCACACCTGCGCCGACGATCGACCACGGGCCGACCTCGACGCCGTCAGCCAGAACGGCCGACGGATCGATGATTGCGCGAGGGTCAATCAAACTCATAGCTTGCGTTCCGCACAGATGATTTCAGCCGAGCAGACTGGCTTGCCGTCGACCGAAGCCTGGCATTCGAATTTCCAGATCTGGCGCTTGCAGCTGATGAACTTGGCTTCCAGGATCAACTGGTCACCCGGCAGCACCGGCTGACGGAAACGCAGCTTGTCGGAACCGACGAAGTAGTAAAGGGTGCCATCGGCCGGTTTCACGTCGAGCATTTTGAAACCGAGGATCCCGGCAGCCTGGGCCATCGCTTCGATGATCAGTACGCCCGGCATGATCGGGTGCGCCGGGAAGTGGCCGTTGAAGAATGGCTCATTGATGCTGACATTCTTGTAGGCGCGAATGCGCTTGCCTTCAGTGTCCAGTTCCACCACCCGGTCCACCAGCAGGAACGGGTAACGGTGAGGCAGGTATTCGCGAATCTCGTTGATGTCCATCATTTCGGGGGGAAGCCTATGTAAAGATTGGGAGCGCGACTGACGCGCACTCCTCTAGCAAATCAAGGAGGCAGTCTAGAGGCTGTGCACACTTGATATGGAAATGGTATCAGCCATCAGATGAAGCATTGCTGCCGGGGGTCACTTCCCCGACGCGCTTTTCCAGTTGCTTCAAACGTCGCGCGAGGTCATCGAGCTGACGGATGCGGGCCGCGCTTTTGCGCCATTCGGCCGCCGGTTGCATGGCTGTGCCGGAAGAATAGGCGCCTGGCTCGGTAATCGAGTGGGTCACCATGGTCATCCCGGTCAAGAAAACGTTGTCGCAAATATCGATGTGCCCCACCAGGCCGACACCACCGGCGAGCATGCAGTGCTTGCCGATTTTGGTGCTGCCGGAGATACCGACACAGGCCGCCATGGCGGTGTGATCACCGACCTGGACGTTGTGCGCGATCTGGATCTGGTTGTCGAGTTTCACGCCGTTGCCGATCACGGTATCTGCCAGCGCGCCACGGTCGATGGCGGTATTCACGCCGATCTCGACATCGTCGCCGATGGTCACGCCGCCGATCTGGGCGATCTTTTGCCAGATACCTTTCTCGTTGGCAAAACCGAAGCCTTCACCACCGAGAACGGCACCGGACTGGATCACTACACGCTTGCCGATGCGCACGTCGTGGTACAGCGTCACCCGCGGAGCGAGCCAGCCGCCCTCGCCGATTTCACTGCGGGCACCGATGACGCAATGGGCCCCCAGGGTGACCTGCGCACCAATGCGCGCACCGGCCTCGATCACCACAAACGGACCGATGCTGGCGCTTGGATCAACTACCGCATCCGGTGCAATCACCGCCGTGGGATGAACGCCCGCAGCGGCTTTCGGTTTGGGATCGAACAGATGGGAGATACGGGCGTAAGCCAGGTAAGGATCCGGCACCACCAGCGCGTTGCCGGCAAAACCTTCGGCGTCGGCTTCCTTGAGCAATAGCGCAGCCGCCTGGGAACTTGCCAGGTATTTGCGATATTGAGGATTTGCCAGAAAGCTCAACTGAGCTGGGCCAGCCTCCTGCAAGGTGGCTAGCCCAGTAATTTGCGTCTCGGGGTCGCCACGCAGGGTGGCGCCGAGGAACTCGGCCAACTGGCCGAGCTTGATAGTCACGGTCATGGGTTACTTCAGCTGATTCATGCGCTCGATAACCTGGCGCGTGATGTCGTACTGAGGTTTGACATCGATCACTGCGCCACGCTCGAACACCAGGTCAAAACCACCTTTCTTGATGACTTCTTCCACTGCGCTATCCAGTTTCGGCTTCAGTTGCTTGAGCATTTCGCGGTCGGCAACTGCCTTGGCTTCGTTCAGTTCCTTGGACTGGAACTGGAAGTCACGGGCCTTTTGCTTGAATTCAAGCTCCAGACGCTCACGCTCGCCCTGCTGCATCTTGTCGCCACCGGCCATCAGACGGTCCTGAATGCCCTTGGCGCTGCTTTCCAGCGTCTTGAGCTTGGTCAGTTGCGGACCGAACTTCTTCTCGGCATCCACGGCGTATTTCTTGGCCGCGTCGGACTCCAGCAGTGCCATCTGATAGTTCAGAACGGCGATTTTCATGTCGGCGAACGCCGGGCCTGCCACCAGTACGGAGGCCAGGAGAACCAATTGAGTCAACTTACGCACGATGCACTCCTACAAAATCCATTGTCGTTATCTTGGGTCAGACGCTTAGAACGTCTGGCCGAGGGAGAATTGGAACACTTGAGTTTCAGCGTTATCCGGTTTCTTGACCGGCATCGCCAGAGCAAAACTCAGAGGACCCAGTGCGGTGACCCAGGTCACACCCACACCAACGGAACTGGCCATGTTGCTCAGGCTGATGTCGTTACACTTGGTGTTGGACGTCGAGCCATTTGCGTTGGTGGTGTCCTTGCACTGCGAATCGAAAACGTTACCCACGTCCCAGAATACCGAGGTACGCAAGGAGCGTTGATCCTTGACGAACGGCAGCGGGAACAGAACCTCGGCACCGCCCTGGATCAGGACGTTACCACCGAACGGCAGCGGATCCTGATCCGGGTCAACCGAAGTACCCGGATTGGTACCACGACTCGGAGTACTGCGCGGCCCCAGAGTACTGTCCTTGAAGCCACGTACCGAGTTGAAACCACCAGCATAGTAGTTTTCATAGAACGGCAAGCCGTCGGTCGAACCATAACCGTCGCCATAACCCAGCTCGGTGTGCAGACGCAGGGTGTAGTTTTCGGTGATCGGCTGGAACAACTGACCACGGTAGTCGAGTTTGTAGAACGACAGGTCGCTGCCCGGAATCGTGGTTTCCAGCGTCAGGCTCTGCGAACGACCACGGGTCGGCAGTACGCCCTTGTTCAGGGTCGACTCGGACCAACCGGCCGATGCCTTGAAGTTCAGGTACTGGTCGCCTTCCTTGTTAACGAAGTCGAAGATCTCGTCAACGGTGTACTGACCGGTCTTGATCTTGTCCTGCTGAGCGGACAGACCGAAGGTCAGACGCGAAGTCTCGCTGATCGGGTAGCCAACGTTGACGCCGGCACCCAGGCTGTCTACCGCATAGCTTGCTACGTCGACGTCGAGGTCTTTGTAGTCGGTGGTGCGATAGAACGCGTTGTAACCCAGGCTCACGCCATCGGCGGTCCAGTACGGGTCAACGTAGCCGAAGTTGTAGCGGCTCTGGTATTCGCTGCGGGTCAGGCCCACGCTCACACGGTTACCGGTACCGAGGAAGTTGTTCTGGGTGATCGAACCACCGAGGATCAGACCGGCGCTCTGGGCGAAACCGACACTGGCGGTGATCGAACCGGAGGCCTGCTCTTCAACGGCGTAGTTCACGTCAACCTGGTCGTCGACACCCGGTACAGCCGGCGTTTCAACGTTCACTTCCTTGAAGAAGCCCAGACGCTCCAGACGGGTCTTGGACTGGTCGATCAGGTAGGTCGAAGCCCAGCCACCTTCCATCTGACGCATTTCACGACGCAGCACTTCGTCCTCGGACTTGGTGTTGCCACGGAAGTTGATGCGATTGACGTAGGCACGCTTGCCCGGATCGACGGCGAACAGGATGTCCACAGTGTGATCGTCGTCATGCGGCTGAGGTACGCCGTTGACGTTGGCGAAGGTGTAACCCTCGTTACCCAGACGGCGGGTGATCAGTTCGGAGGTGGTGGTCATCAGCTTGCGCGAGAACACCTGGCCTTTCTGCACCAGCAACAGCGACTTGACCTGGTCTTCAGGCACTTTCAGGTCACCGCTGAGCTTGACGTCACGAACAGTGTACTTCTCGCCTTCGGTGATGTTGACGGTGATGTAGACGTGCTTCTTGTCCGGGGTGATGGACACCTGGGTCGAAGCGATATCCATGTTGATGTAGCCACGGTCCAGGTAGTAGGAACGCAGGCGCTCCAGGTCACCGGAGAGTTTTTCACGGGCATACTTGTCGTCGTTCTTGAAGAACGACAGCCAGTTGGTGGTTTTCAGCTCGAACAGGTCGATCAGATCGTCATCAGGGAAGACCGTGTTACCCACCACGTTGATGTGCTGGATGGCCGCCACGGTGCCTTCGTTGATCTTCACTTTCAGCGCGACGCGGTTGCGCGGCTGCGAGACCACTTCGGTGTCGACGGTCGCCGAGTAACGGCCCTGGGCAACGTACTGACGTTGCAGCTCGTTACGGACACCTTCGAGGGTGGCGCGCTGGAAGATTTCACCTTCGGACAGACCGGACTGCTTGAGGCCCTTCATCAGGTCTTCGGTGGAGATCGCCTTGTTGCCTTCGATCTCGATACTGGCGACCGACGGACGTTCGACGACCGTGATCACCAGAACGTTGCCTTCGCGGCCCAGCTGGATATCTTGAAAGAAACCGGTTTTGAACAACGCACGAGTGGATTCCACCAGGCGACGATCATCCGCCTGCTCGCCGACGTTCAACGGCAAGGCACCAAAGACGCTACCCGCGGAGACCCGCTGGAGGCCATTGACGCGAATATCAGAGATAGTGAAGGACTCGGCGTGAACTTCGGCGATCATCAATACGGTGAGAACCGCAGTTAGCAGCAGACGTTTCATGAAGTCCTTTCTTATTCCAACTGGCAATAAACAAACTGCCGCAAAATGCGGCAGATTCGCAATTCAGCGAAGCTTTACAGTCGACCCAGATCATTGACCAGAGCAAGCAACATCACTCCGACCACCAAACTGATACCGATCTGCACCCCCCAACCTTGCACCCGATCCGACAAGGGGCGACCACGCACCCACTCAATCAGATAAAACAACAAATGCCCCCCATCCAGTACAGGAATGGGCAGCAAATTCAGAACCCCCAGGCTAATACTCAGATAAGCAAGGAAATTCAGGAAATCAGCAACGCCCGACTGGGCAGAAGCGCCCGCCACTTTAGCAATGGTTATCGGCCCACTCAAGTTTTTTACCGAGAGCTCGCCAAACAGCATTTTCTTCAGTGAGTCCAGCGTCAGGATGCTCATGGTCCAGGTACGCCGGGCACCCTCGCCAATTGCGGCCAACGGGCCATAACTGACCTCGCGGATCATTTCCGGCGGCCAGTCCACTGCTTTCACGCCAGCACCCAGATAACCGCTCGGCGCCTTGCTTTCGCCACGCGCAGCCAAGGTCACCGGGACGTCGATTTGAGCACCGTCGCGCTCGACGCGCAGCAAGATTCTGGTATCAGGACGCGTACGAACGGTATCAACCACTTGCTGCCAGTCACCCAGCGCCTGGCCATCGAGCGACAACAGGCGGTCGCCGGTTTTCAGACCAGCGGCCTGCGCCGGACCTTTTGGATCGAGCTCGGCCAGCACCGGCGGCAACGCCGGGCGCCATGGGCGAATACCCAGCGAGCGAATCGGATCGGGTTCATCAGCCCCTTTGAGCCAGTGGTCCAGCGCCAGTTCGCGCGGCGTGTCAGCGGTAGAGCCCTGCTCGCGCACGAGCAATCGCAGGGAACCGCTTTCCCCAAGACGACGAACCAACTGCAAATTGACGGCCGCCCAGCCGGAAGTCGGCTCGCCATCGATGGCGACGATTTCCTGACCGGCACTCAAACCGGCCTTGGCCGCGATGCTGCCGGACTCGACGGCACCGATGACCGGACGGATCTGCTCACTGCCGAGCATCGCCAGCACCCAGAAAAACACCAGGGCCAGCAGGAAGTTGGCGATCGGTCCCGCCGCGACAATAGCGATGCGCTGGCGAACCGATTTGCGATTGAAGGACTGATGAAGCTGATCGGCTGGCACCTCGCCTTCACGCTCATCGAGCATTTTGACGTAGCCACCCAGCGGAATCGCGGCGACGACAAACTCGGTGCCCTGCTTGTCGTGCCAGCGCAGCAGGGGCATGCCGAAGCCTACGGAAAAACGCAAAACCTTGACGCCACAGCGACGCGCGACCCAGAAGTGGCCGAATTCGTGAAAGGTGACCAGTACACCCAAAGCGATCAGGGTGCCGGCAATCATATAGAGCGCGCTCATCTACTTTCTCCGCAATCCTGTTCAGTGCCGCGTGAAGCCATGGGTCTGCAACGGCTATCGGCCGTGACGATCAAGCCACTGTTCGGCCAGAATCCGCGCTTTCGCGTCCGCGGTAAACACCGCGTCCAGATCCTCAAGCGCAACCACTGGCTCGAGGTTCAGCACGTCCTCGATAATACTCGCGATTTCCAGATAACCAACGCGTCCGTCGAGAAACGCCGCGACTGCCACTTCGTTGGCCGCATTGAGCATGGCCGGCGCACTGTTGCCGGCCTCCGCCGCCTGTCGCGCCAGGCGCAGACAAGGGAAGCGCTGTTCGTCCGGCGCCTCGAAATCCAGGCGCGCAACGGCAAACAGATCCAGCGGCGCCACACCCGAGTCGATTCGCTCAGGCCAGGCCAGTGCGTTGGCAATCGGCGTGCGCATGTCAGGGTTGCCCAACTGCGCCAATACCGAGCCATCCACATAGTCGACCAGCGAGTGAATCACACTCTGCGGATGGATCACCACCTCGACCTGCGACGGCTTGGCATCGAACAGCCAGCAGGCCTCGATCAACTCCAGGCCCTTGTTCATCATGCTGGCCGAGTCCACTGAGATCTTGCGACCCATCGACCAGTTCGGGTGCGCACACGCCTGATCAGGCGAAACATGCGCCAGCTCGCTCATCGGCGTCTGCCGGAAAGGACCGCCCGAAGCCGTCAGCAGAATCCGCCGCACGCCGACCGCACCCAGTCCACGGGCAAAATCCTGCGGCATGCACTGGAAGATCGCGTTGTGTTCGCTGTCGATCGGCAGCAACACCGAACCGCTCTTGTGCACGGCCTGCATGAACAGCGCGCCAGACATCACCAGCGCCTCTTTGTTGGCCAGGAGAATTTTCTTCCCGGCCTGCACCGCCGCCAGCGTCGGGCGCAGGCCCGCGGCGCCGACAATGGCCGCCATCACAGCATCAACTTCAGGGGCGGAGGCGACCTGGCACAGGCCCTCTTCCCCCACCAGCACCCGAGTGGACAGCCCGGCAGCCCGCAAGTCGTCCTGCAAGCCACGCGCCGCAGCCACTTCAGGCACCACCGCAAACTGCGGCACATGCCGAGCGCACAAGGCCAGCAACTCGCTCAGGCGGGTAAAGCCGCTCAGGGCGAAAACCTGATAACGCTCGGGATGCCGAGCGATGACGTCCAGGGTGCTCAGGCCAATCGAACCGGTCGCCCCCAGAACAGTGATCTGTTGCGGGCGGCTCACGGTGCAGCCATCCACAGCAGTACGGCAAAAATCGGGATCGCAGCGGTCAGGCTGTCGATGCGATCAAGCACACCGCCATGACCGGGCAGCAGGTTGCTGCTGTCCTTGATGCCGGACTGGCGCTTGAACATGCTTTCGGTGAGGTCGCCCACCACCGAAATGAATACGATCAATGCAGCGCCGATCAGGCCCTTGAGTAGCTCAGCCACCGTCCAGTCGCGAACCAGGCCGACGATCGCGGTGATTACCAGACTCAGCGCCAGGCCACCATAAACGCCTTCCCAGCTCTTACCCGGGCTGACTTGCGGCGCCAGCTTGCGCTTGCCGAAAGCACGGCCGGAGAAGTAAGCACCGATGTCGGCACCCCAGACCAGCACCATCACCGCCATGATCAGCCAGTTACCCAGCGGGTACTGTTTGATCTGCACCAGCCCTTGCCAGGCCGGCAACAGGATCAGCAAGCCGATCACCAGTTTGGTGGCCGCCGTAGACCAGTGCTCGCTCGAGCGCGGGTACGTCAGCACCAGGTACGTCGCTACCGCCCACCACAACACCGAAGCGCCCAACACCCAAGGGGCGAGGCCCGGCAGGACGTACATGACGAACAGCATCAGCGCGACGACAGCGGCATAGCCGACACGGAACGACTGTGCGGTAAAGCCAGCCAGGCGCGCCCATTCCCAGGCGCCCAGGCTTACGACCAGACCGATGAACAGCGCGAAACCGGAGCCTTCGAGCAGGAAAAACCCGCACAGGGCGATCGGCAGCAGGATCAGCGCAGTGATGATTCGTTGTTTAAGCATTAAACCCGGGCTCCAGCTTCAACCTGTTCGCTCGTTTTACCGAAGCGACGCTGGCGTGAAGCGAAATCGGCCAGCGCAGTGCGCATGGCTTCGTGTTTGAAGTCCGGCCAGAACAGGTCGGAGAAGTACAACTCGGCATACGCCAGTTGCCACAGCAGGAAGTTGCTGATGCGGTGCTCGCCACCGGTGCGGATGCACAGGTCCGGCAGCGGCAGATCACCGGTGGCCAGACAGGTTTGCAGCAGATCCGGGGTGATGTCCTCCGGACGCAGATGCCCGGCCTGGACTTCACGCGCCAGACGCTGCGCCGCCTGGGCAATATCCCACTGACCGCCGTAGTTGGCGGCGATCTGCAAGATGAAGCGGTTGGCACCAGCGGTCATGGCCTCGGCCTCGCGCATCGCCGCCTGAAGCTCAGGATGAAAGCGCGAGCGATCGCCGATGATGCGCAGGCTGATGTTGTTGTCATTGAGACGCTTGGCCTCACGACGCAGCGCCTTGAAGAACAAATCCATCAAGGCACTGACTTCATCGGCCGGGCGCTGCCAGTTTTCACTGGAAAAGGCGAACAGGGTGAGCACTTCGACCTTGGCCTCGGCGCACACCTCGATCACTGCCCGCACAGCATCCACGCCGGCCTTATGCCCGGCGACACCCGGCATAAAGCGTTTTTTCGCCCAGCGATTATTGCCATCCATGATGATCGCGACATGGCGCGGCACCGCGGACGGCGCAGACTGCTTGGTCTTGTCCATTAAAAGCTCGACCCTTATACGGCCATCAGGTCTTTTTCTTTCTCGTCCGTGGCCTTGGTGATCTGGGCCTCGGATTCCTTGGTCAGCTTATCGATATCAGCGATGGCACGACGCTCTTCGTCTTCACTGATTTCCTTGTCCTTGACCAGCTTTTTAAGCTCACCCAATGCGTCACGACGAATATTGCGCACGGCAACACGCGCGTCTTCCGCTGCGCTACGGGCCTGCTTGGTGAAGCCCTTGCGCGTTTCCTCGGTGAGGGCAGGCATCGGGATCAAAAGCAACTCACCCAGGTTGGTCGGATTGAGGTTCAGACCGGCGCTCTGGATCGCCTTGTCGACGGCAGCAAGCATGTTGCGCTCGAAGGCCACGACTTGCAGGGTACGCGAATCTTTCACGGTGACGTTGGCGACGCTGCTCAGCGGGGTATCAGTACCGTAGTAAGGCACCATGACGCTGCCGAGAATGCTCGGGTGAGCCTTGCCGGTACGAATCTGGCCGAACGCGTGGTTCAGAGATTCCAGGGATTTCTGCATACGCGCTTGGGCGTCTTTCTTGATTTCGTTGATCATTGTTGGCCTTCCTCGATCAAAGTCCCTTCAGCGCCGCCGTGCACAATGTTCAGCAGGGCGCCGGGCTTGTTCATGTTGAATACGCGCAGCGGCATCTTGTGATCGCGGCACAGGCAGATAGCAGTCAGATCCATCACGCCCAGCTTGCGATCCAGCACTTCATCATAAGTCAGATGATCGAACTTCTCGGCATGCGGGTCTTTGAACGGGTCTGCGGTGTAAACGCCATCAACCTTGGTCGCTTTCAGCACGACGTCGGCATCGATTTCGATGGCACGCAGGCAGGCTGCCGAATCCGTGGTAAAGAACGGATTACCGGTACCGGCGGCGAAGATCACCACGTCCTTGGAGTTCAGGTGGCGCATGGCTTTGCGGCGATCATAGTGATCGGTCACGCCAACCATGGAAATGGCCGACATCACGATGGCCGAGATATTGGCACGTTCCAGCGCATCGCGCATGGCCAGGGCGTTCATCACAGTGGCCAGCATGCCCATGTGGTCGCCTGTCACCCGATCCATGCCAGCCTTGCTCAAGGCCTCACCACGGAACAGGTTGCCACCGCCGATCACCAGACCGACCTGTACGCCGATGCCGACCAGTTGGCCGACTTCCAGCGCCATCCGATCCAGCACTTTTGGATCGATCCCGAACTCTTCCGAGCCCATCAGGGCCTCGCCGCTAAGCTTGAGTAGAATGCGTTTATAGCGAGCCTGATAACCACTGCCCTGCTGAGCCATTGCGAATCTCTCCTGCGGCGTATTTAAAAAATTCTGTGCAAGCTGTTTTACAGCTGCCGTTCACTCTAGCTTGGCGCTGCTTCAGCGCCATCGGAACCTGGCTTTGTAAGTCAGTTCCCAGTGGAAACCAATTAAAAAATGGTAACCCCATCTGAAAAGAGGCTGCGCGCGTGAGCGGGCAGCCTCTTTCGGGCGACAGTTGAAAAACCGTCTTATTGCTTGGCGGCAGCCAGCTGGGCAGCAACTTCTTCAGCGAAGTTGTCGACCGGCTTCTCGATGCCTTCACCTACTTTGAAGTAGGTGAAGGAAACGATTTCTGCGCCGCCTTTCTTGGCCAGCTCGCCAACCTTGATTTCAGGGTTCTTGACGAACGCCTGCTCAACCAGGCTTGCTTCTGCCAGGAACTTGCTGATACGGCCTTTGACCATGTTCTCAACAATGTTTTCTGGCTTGCCTTTGATCTTCTCTTCGTTCAGCTGCAGGAACACAGCTTTTTCACGCTCGATCGCTTCAGCCGAAACTTGCGAAGGCAGCAGGAACTCAGGGTTGCTGGCAGCTACGTGCATCGCGATGTCTTTGGCCAGCTCGACGTCACCGCCTTTCAGAGCCACAACGACACCGATCTTGTTGCCGTGCAGGTAAGAACCGACAACGTCACCTTCGATACGGGCCAGACGACGGATGTTGACGTTCTCGCCTACTTTGGCAACCAGTGCTTCGCGAGCAGCTTCTTGCGAAGCGATCAGCGGAGCAGCGTCGGTCAGCTTGTCAGCGAAAGCTTTTTCAACGCTGGCAGCGACGAAGTTTTTGAAGTCGTCTTGCAGAGCCAGGAAGTCGGTCTGCGAGTTCACTTCCAGGATAACGGCAGCTTTACCGTCGTCCTTGATTGCGATTGCGCCTTCAGCGGCAACGTTGCCAGCCTTTTTCGCAGCCTTGATCGCGCCCGAAGCACGCATGTCATCAATGGCTTTTTCGATGTCGCCGTCAGCCTTTTCCAGGGCTTTCTTGCAGTCCATCATGCCTTCGCCGGTACGCTCGCGCAGTTCTTTAACCAACGCTGCAGTAATTGCTGCCATTTTCAAATTCCTCTTGGATAGGTTTTCAACCATTCCACCCGATCGAACGGGCGTTCAATTCTTCCCGAAACACCTTGTAGCTGCTGCACGTTACAAATGCAGGAGGTGCGCTGCCACAAGTGGGCGCCAACAAACGGTTTTCGAGGTGGCAAAAAGGGGGCCAAGCCCCCTTTTTGCTTACTGAGTCAACGCCAGGGCGTCGATTACTCAGCTGCAGCCTGAGTTTCTTCAGCTGCGAATTCAACAGTGCCGCCAGCAACATTGTTGCGACCACGGATCACTGCGTCAGCCATCGAACCCATGTACAGCTGGATAGCGCGGATTGCGTCATCGTTGCCTGGGATGATGTAGTCAACGCCTTCCGGGCTGCTGTTGGTATCGACAACGCCGATGACCGGGATGCCCAGCTTGTTGGCTTCGGTGATCGCGATGCGCTCGTGGTCAACGTCGATCACGAACAGTGCGTCTGGCAGACCGCCCATGTCCTTGATGCCGCCCAGCGAACGATCCAGCTTTTCCAGGTCACGGGAGCGCATCAGCGCTTCTTTCTTGGTCAGCTTGGCGAAAGTACCGTCTTCGGCTTGAACTTCAAGGTCACGCAGACGCTTGATGGAAGCACGAATGGTTTTGAAGTTGGTCAGCATGCCGCCCAACCAGCGGTGATCGACGTACGGCGAACCGCAACGTGCTGCTTCTTCAGCAACGATCTTGCCAGCGGAACGCTTGGTGCCGACGAACAGAATCTTGTTTTTGCCCTGGGCCAGACGTTCTACGAAAGTCAGAGCTTCGTTGAACATTGGCAGGGTTTTTTCAAGGTTGATGATGTGAATCTTGTTACGCGCGCCGAAAATGTACTTACCCATTTTCGGATTCCAGTAACGGGTTTGGTGACCGAAGTGCACACCGGCCTTCAGCATATCGCGCATGTTGACTTGGGACATGATAGTTCCTTAATAAGTCGGGTTTGGCCTCCACGTATCCCAATGACCAACCAGTGGCATAAAGCCAAAAGCACCCAGGTCATCGTGTCGACACGTGTGTGGATTTAAGCTTTTCGGGGTATCCCCGGAAAGCGGCGCATTTTATACCACAGGGTGCACAGAAACGGAACCCGGAATCTGCAATCGCACCAAGGACATGGGCTCAGCCCCCTTGGAATCGCCTTCAAGCGCACCATTGTATAGACAGACGCAATGCACGCAGGCGCGGATTTGCTCCTTTCGTCTGGTAGAATCGCGTTTTTCAGGGTCGCAAATCCCACACCTGCCACCCTATCCGTATCAGCAAGCGCCGCCGAGCGCAGAGAGAGCCTGTATGACCGTCAACCTCAAAACCCCCGAGGACATCGCTGGCATGCGTGTCGCCGGCAAACTGGCCGCCGATGTGCTGGAAATGATTGCCGAACACGTCAAACCGGGCGTGACCACCGATCAACTGAACCAGATCTGCCACGACTACATCGTCAACGTGCAGCAGGCCATCCCTGCTCCGCTCAACTACAAGGGCTACCCGAAGTCGATCTGCACCTCGATCAACCACGTGGTCTGCCACGGCATCCCGAATGACAAGCCGCTGAAGAATGGCGACACGCTGAACATCGACGTCACCGTGATCAAGGACGGCTACCACGGCGACACCAGCCGCATGTTCCACGTTGGCGAAGTGCCGGTCTGGGCCGAACGCCTGTCGCAGGTCACTCAGGAATGCATGTACAAGGCGATCGAAATCGTCAAACCTGGCTGCCGCCTCGGCGACATCGGTGAAATCATCCAGAAGCACGCGGAAAAGAACGGTTTCTCGGTGGTTCGCGAGTTCTGCGGCCACGGCATCGGCAAGGTGTTCCACGAAGAGCCGCAGATCCTGCATTACGGTCGCGCCGGCACCGGCATGGAACTGAAGGCCGGCATGACCTTCACCATCGAACCGATGATCAACCAGGGCAAGGCCGACACCAAGGTACTGGGCGACGGCTGGACCGCCATCACCAAGGACCGCAAACTCTCGGCGCAGTGGGAACACACCCTGCTGGTGACCGACACCGGCTACGAGATTTTCACCCTGCGCGCCGACGACACTATCCCGCGCGTCTCGGCCTGATCCCAAGAACGCTCCCAGCCCTATAGAAGGAAAGCCAATCGATGCCGCAGGTGGATCCCGAACTCTTCGACCGCGGCCAGTTCCAGGCTGAACTGGCCCTGAAAGCGAGTCCCATCGCGGCGTTCAAGAAGGCGATCCGCCAGGCGCGCGAGGTCCTCGACACGCGTTTTCGCAGCGGCCGCGACATCCGCCGACTGATCGAAGACCGTGCATGGTTCGTCGACAACATCCTGCAAAAAGCCTGGGAGCAGTTCAACTGGAGCGAAGACGCCGATATCGCACTGGTCGCGGTCGGCGGCTACGGCCGGGGTGAGTTGCACCCCTATTCCGACATCGACCTGCTGATCCTGCTGGACAGCGCCGATCACGAAGTCTTCCGCGATTCCATCGAGCGTTTTCTGACGCTGCTGTGGGACATCGGCCTGGAAGTCGGTCAGAGCGTACGCTCGGTCGACGAATGCGCCGAAGAGGCCCGCGCCGACCTGACGGTGGTCACCAACCTGATGGAAAGCCGCACCATCTGCGGCCCCGAACGCCTGCGCCAGCGCATGCTCGATGTCACCAGCACCGCGCACATGTGGCCGGCCAAGGAGTTTTTCCTGGCCAAACGCGCCGAGCAAAAGGCCCGTCACCACAAGTACAACGACACCGAATACAACCTGGAACCCAACGTCAAAGGCTCGCCCGGTGGCCTGCGGGATATCCAGACGATTCTGTGGGTGGCCCGGCGTCAGTACGGCACCCTGAACCTGCGCGCCCTCGCCGGTGAAGGTTTCCTGGTCGAGAGCGAAAACGCCCTGTTGGCGTCGTCCCAGGAATTCCTCTGGAAAGTGCGTTACGCCCTGCACATGCTCGCCGGGCGCTCGGAAGACCGCCTCTTGTTCGATCATCAACGGACCATCGCCGGCCTGCTCGGTTTTGAAGGCGACGACGCCAAACAGGCCGTCGAAAACTTCATGCAGCAGTACTTCCGCGTGGTCATGAGCATCGCCCAGCTCAGCGACCTGATCATCCAGCACTTCGAGGAAGTCATCCTCGCCCCGGAAGACGAAGCACCGCCGCAGCCGATCAACTCGCGCTTCCAGTTGCACGACGGCTACATCGAAGCACGCAACGACAACGTGTTCCGCCGCACGCCGTTCGCCATGCTCGAGATCTTCGTGCTGATGGCCCAGCAACCGGAAATCAAAGGCGTGCGCGCTGACACCATTCGTCTGCTGCGCGAGAACCGGCACCTGATCGACGACAACTTCCGCAACGATATCCGCAACACCAGCCTGTTCATCGAGCTGTTCAAGTGCAAGATCGGCGTGCACCGCAACCTGCGCCGGATGAACCGCTACGGCATCCTCGGGCGCTATCTGCCGGAGTTCGGCTTCATCGTCGGCCAAA
The DNA here is from genome assembly GCF_023063025.1 of Pseudomonas sp. YL2. Lineage (NCBI taxonomy): Bacteria > Pseudomonadati > Pseudomonadota > Gammaproteobacteria > Pseudomonadales > Pseudomonadaceae > Pseudomonas > Pseudomonas sp. YL2. The sequence goes on from NZ_JAJSLU010000020.1 coordinate 90,215, forward strand.
TGCAGCACGACCTGTTCCACATCTATACGGTCGATGCGCACACGCTGAACCTGATCAAGCACCTGCGTAAGTTGCAGTACACCCAGGTGTCGGAAAAATTCCCGTTGGCCGCCAAGCTAATGGCCAAACTGCCCAAGCCCGAACTGATCTACATGGCCGGCCTGTATCACGACATCGGCAAAGGCCGGCATGGCGACCACTCCGACATCGGCGCGGTCGATGCCGAAGCGTTCTGCCAGCGCCATCAGTTGCCCCTGTGGGACAGCCGCCTGATCGTCTGGCTGGTGCAGAACCACCTGGTGATGTCGACCACCGCCCAGCGAAAGGACTTGTCCGACCCGCAGGTGATCCACGATTTCGCTCAGGCCGTCGGCGACGAGACCCGGCTGGATTACCTGTACGTGCTGACCGTGGCCGACATCAACGCGACTAACCCGACGCTGTGGAATTCATGGCGCGCCAGCCTCTTGCGCCAGCTCTACACCGAGACCAAACGCGCTCTGCGCCGTGGCCTGGAAAATCCGGTGGATCGCGAAGAGCAGATCCGTCAGACCCAGAGCGCGGCGCTGGACATCCTCGTGCGCGGCGGCACTGATCCGGACGACGTCGAGCAGTTGTGGGCGCAGTTGGGCGATGACTATTTCCTGCGTCACACCGCCGGCGACGTGGCCTGGCACAGTGACGCGATCCTGCAGCAGCCGGCCGATGGCGGTCCGCTGGTGCTGATCAAGGAAACCACCCAGCGCGAGTTCGAGGGCGGCACGCAGATCTTCATCTACGCCCCCGACCAGCACGACTTCTTCGCCGTGACCGTGGCCGCGATGGACCAGCTCAACCTGAACATTCACGACGCCCGGGTCATCACTTCGAGCAGCCAGTTCACCCTCGACACCTACATCGTGCTCGACACCGACGGCGACTCGATCGGCGACAACCCGGCCCGGGTCAAACAGATTCGCGATGGCCTGACCGAAGCGCTGCGCAATCCGGACGATTACCCGACAATCATTCAGCGCCGGGTGCCGCGCCAGCTCAAGCACTTCGCCTTCGCGCCGCAGGTAACGATCCACAACGACGCTCAGCGTCCGGTGACGGTGCTGGAACTCACCGCCCCTGATCGCCCGGGCCTGCTGGCACGGATCGGCGGGATCTTCCTCGAGTTCGACCTGTCGCTGCAGAACGCCAAGATTGCGACCCTGGGCGAACGCGTAGAAGACGTGTTCTTCATCACCGACGCTCACAACCAGCCGCTCTCCGACCCGCTGCTGTGCAGTCGCCTGCAGGACGCAATCGTCGAGCAACTGAGCGTCAATCAGGAACCGGATATCAAGCTTTCGCGCATCAGTATTTGATCCAGCAATTCCCCCCTGTGGGAGCGGGCTTGCTCGCTCCCACATTGACCGAGGCCCCCCATGAACAACGCTCTGAACCAGCTCCAGCCCTACCCGTTCGAAAAACTCCGCGCGCTGCTTGGCACGGTCACGCCGAACCCGGACAAACGCCCGATCGCCCTGTCGATCGGCGAACCGAAACATCGTTCGCCAAGCTTTGTCGCCGAAGCGCTGGCGAACAATCTGGATCAGATGGCGGTGTATCCGACCACCCTCGGCATCCCGGCCCTGCGCGAAGCCATCGCCGGCTGGTGCGAACGTCGCTTCGGCGTGCCGAGCGGCTGGATCGATCCGGCGCGTAATGTGCTGCCGGTCAACGGTACCCGCGAAGCGCTGTTCGCCTTCACCCAGACCGTGGTCAACCGTGGCGACGATGCACTGGTGGTCAGCCCGAACCCGTTCTATCAGATCTACGAAGGCGCAGCGTTCCTCGCCGGGGCCAAGCCGCACTACCTGCCGTGCCTGGATGAAAACGGCTTCAACCCGGATTTCGACGCCGTGTCACCGGACATCTGGAAACGCTGCCAGATCCTGTTTCTGTGCTCGCCAGGCAACCCGACCGGCGCACTGATCCCGGTTGATGTACTGAAAAAACTCATCGCCCTGGCCGACGAATACGACTTTGTGATCGCCGCCGACGAGTGCTACAGCGAACTGTACTTCGACGAACAGACCCCGCCGCCGGGCCTGCTCAGCGCCTGCGTCGAACTGGGCCGCAAGGACTTCAAGCGTTGCGTGGTGTTCCACAGCCTGTCCAAGCGCTCCAATCTGCCGGGCCTGCGCTCCGGGTTCGTCGCCGGTGACGCGGATATCCTCAAGGGTTTCCTGCTGTACCGCACCTACCACGGCTGCGCGATGCCGGTGCAAACCCAACTGGCCAGCGTTGCGGCGTGGAATGACGAAGTGCATGTACGCGCCAACCGTGCGCTGTACCGCGAGAAGTTCGACGCAGTGCTGGCAATTCTCAGCCCGGTGATGGACGTACAGCGTCCGGACGGCAGCTTCTACCTCTGGCCGAACGTGGCCGGTGACGATGCCGCATTCTGCCGCGACCTGTTCGAGCAGGAACATGTGACTGTCGTGCCAGGCTCGTATCTGTCGCGCGAGGTCGACGGCGTGAATCCGGGCGCCGGGCGCGTGCGCATGGCACTGGTTGCGCCTTTGGCTGAATGTGTTGAAGCTGCAGAACGGATCCGCGACTTCATCACCCGCCAACACTGAGTTTTTAATATCCGTGCCAGTCATCTGGCACGGACATACCCCTCAAGTTACATTTAAAACCACTTTACGACTACTCCAGACACTGCCCGAAGCTTAATCTCGCGCAGTGGTTTTTTGCATGCGCGAAACAACTAAAAAGACAAATCAAGGAGCAAGACAAAGCATGGACAACTTTCAATATTGCACGCTGCAAAAACCGGCTAAAGAACTCAAATCCAGCGCCCTCAACAACAGCCGAAAAAAACGCTCATTGGTGCACTACGACAAACTTTGGCCAAGCCGACACACTCTGAAAATAGCTTTCATGGATAACCCAACTCAGGAACACAAAAATAAAATCATTGCCGCCGCGGGAAAATGGCTTCCTTATATCAGTTTGAAGTTTGAGTTCGTTGAAGGCGTAGAGGGTGAGATTCGAATCGCCACCGAGGGTGTGGTGAACAGTTCATTTCTGGGTACCGATGCACTGGATATGTTTCCTGACACGCCAACCATGAACCTTGGCATCGACCCCGAACACGAAGACTTCGAGACGGTCGTCATTCACGAGTTTGGCCACGCACTTGGCGCGATGCACGAACACCAGCACCCCAAGGCGCAAATCCCCTGGAACAAAGAAAATGTTTACAACTACTACCAGAACAGACCGATGAATCCACTGTCGCGAGGCGAAGTTGACGACAATATATTTACGCCTTTTGACGATGCCGACGCGCTTTACTTGCCATACGATCGAAAATCCATCATGCACCATCCGATCCCTAACAATTTGACGCTTGGCAATTGGGCGAATCCGATCAATCGCGAAATCAGTGATAAAGACAAACAGCTCATGCGGTTGATTTACCCACGTTGAGTCACATCTTTACCGTGCCAGTTCTGTTGGCACGGTAACCCGTCATAAAATCGTACACATATCGAATTTACTTGCTCAGGCGCAGCAACTAGCATCCTTCATTCAAAGCGACTTTCCGGGAACAACAAGCAATCCGAGAAGTTACATATAACGAACGAAAACATGGATGTTCAGTTATGCACTCAACCCGGCCTCAACCAAACAAAAAAACCGAAACCACACGCACCTCCCGCACCATCAAATGCACTTCGGAGGTTCAGTAAAATGTGGGCTAAAAACAATCCGGCAAAATTCTGGACTCCCGGCAGCACACTTCGCATCGCCTTCCTCAACGGCACGCAGGAATTCAAGGACGCGACCATTGCCGCTGCCAGCAACTGGTTGCCGCACATCAACTTGAAATTCGATTTCGTCGAAGGTGAAGTGGGCGACATCCGCATACTCAGTCAGGAAGGAACGTTTTCCTCCCGGATAGGTACGGATGCTCTGCTACACCCCGATGAGCCGACCATGACACTGTGGCCGCATCCGAGTCTGCCACGTTACTTCGCAGCCAATGTCATGCATGAGTTCGGTCACATGCTGGGCGCGGAGCATGAACAGACCAATCCCACGGCAGATATTCCCTGGGACAAGCCAGCCATTTATGCACAATTTGGAATCACCGCCGACCCGGAAGAAGACGACTCCCAGGCCAGCGTGACGCGCAAACGCCTGCACGACTGGTACTTTGACCGCGGCAATCCCGACGAAAGCATTTATTCGGAATACGATCCAAAGTCGATCATGCACTATCGCATCAGCCAGTCCTGGACCATCGGAGACTTCCAGCTCTTCATTAATCTGGATCTCAGCGAAAAGGACAAAATCTTCATGGCGAACGCTTATCCCTGCCCCGCGAGTGAGTGAGCGCATCAGGTCCGTGTCAGGCTATTTGACCTGACCCAGATTCGCCTCACTCAAATCCAGCTCACCCAATACCTCACGCAACACGTCATCACCGATCTGGTGCTGACGACTGAGGCTATACAACTCCAGGCGCTGCGCCCGCAACGCCTTCAAGCGCAAGCGGCGTTCCAGCAGATCCATCTGGAACGCCAGCGCCTGGGCTTCGGCCGAATCATTGAACACGTCGAGCTGATGACGATACTCGGACATGATCCGAGCCTTGAGTTCCGCCGAGAGCGCGGCCTGCGCCGCATCCTGCGGGCCGACCTCTTCGGTTTCCAGCGCGTGGATCGCCGCCTCGGCGGTCTTGCGCCAGGCGTCGCGCACTTCCTGACGACGTTTGTCGTCCGGGCTTTTCTCGATGCCACGCAGCAGCAACGGCAGGGCGATGCAGGCGCAAATCAGCGACAACAGAATCACCCCGGCGGCGATGAAAATCAGCAGATCTCGCTCGGGGAACGCCTCGGCCCCCATCAACATCGGCACTGACATCACACCGGCCAGCGTCACCGCCCCGCGCACTCCGCCGACAGTCAGCAACCAGCAGGATCGCGCGGTCGGCACTTGCGTCAGGTCGCCCTTGCCGCGCAGCCGTCGCAGCAGCACCGACAAACGCCAGATGCTCTGCACCCAGATAAAGCGCAACAGCACCAGCGCGAGGAAAATCGCCACCACGTCGAGGCCACGGTACATCAGCGTCGGCCACAACGTCGGTTCGTGGCTGACCACGGCCTTGATGATGTCCGGCAATTGCAGACCCAGCAGCAGAAAGATCAGGCCGTTGAAGGCAAACTCAAGCAGCGACCAGACGCTGCGATTGAGTAGCCGGGTGCTGGTCTGCCGCGGCAGCAGATCGAGCCAGCTCTGCATCATCCCCGCCGCGACAGCCGAAAGAATCCCCGAAGCGCCCAGTCGCTCGGCCAACACATAGGCGGCGAACGGCAGCAGCAACATGAACACCACGTGAGTGGCCGGATCGTCCCAGCCCCGGGCAATCATCCACGCGCGCAAGCGCCCGACCAGCCAGCTCAGCGCGACGCCGACGGCCAAGCCCCCGACCGCCACCAGTACGAACGTCAGGCTGGCATTGGCCAGCGAGAACACCCCGGTCACCGCCGCCACCAAGGCAAACTTGAACGTCACCAGACCCGAGGCATCGTTCATCAACGCCTCGCCTTGCAGGATATGCATCAGCGGTGTCGGCAAGCGGTTCTGCGAGATCGCCGAGACCGCCACGGCGTCGGTCGGCGACAGCACGGCCGCCAGCGCGAAGGCCACCGGCAGCGGAATGCTCGGCAACAGCCAGTGAATGAAGTACCCGGCGCCGACCACGGTGAACAGCACCAGGCCAACCGCCAGCGTCAGGATCGGCCCGCGCAGATGCCAGAACTCGCGTTTGGGCATGCGCCAACCGTCGGAAAACAGCAGCGGCGGCAGGAACAGAAACAGGAACAATTCGGGGTCCAGCGCGACGTGCAGGCCCAGTGTCGGCCAGGCCAGCAAGGCACCGGCGGCGATTTGCACGAGGGGCAGCGGCAGCGGGACGACCCGTCCGACCAGCCGCGAAACGCTGACCAGCATCAGCAGGATCAGGACGGTATAAGCGGTTTGCATAAAGCGGAAATCTCAGACAATCGACAGCGTTGAACTGCCATATTAGCCGCTTAGGATGCGTCTGGCGTTTGCACCTATGTCGCACTACCCCTGTGGGAGCGAGCCTGCTCGCGAATGCGGTGTCTCCTTCAACAGAAATATTGCCTGTCATGGCCCCTTCGCGAGCAGGCTCGCGCCCACAGGTTTTGCAGCGTTACGACAACCGTGGCCGACGAAACGCTTTGGTCATGGCATAATCCGACACCATTTTTTTCCAGCACCTGTAAAGGGGGCGATTCCTTGACCGTTTCAAGTAAAACGTTGCACCTTTTCGGCATCAAAGCCTGCGACACCATGAAGAAGGCGCGCACCTGGCTCGATGAACACGCTGTCAGCTACGACTTCCACGATTACAAAACCGCCGGTATCGACCGTGAGCACCTGACCCAATGGTGTGACGAGCACGGCTGGCAAACGGTGTTGAACCGTGCAGGCACGACCTTTCGCAAACTCGACGACGAACGTAAAGCCGATCTCGACCAGTCGAAAGCCATCGAACTGATGCTCGCTCAACCCTCGATGATCAAGCGCCCAGTGCTCGATCTCGGTGACCGAACCCTGATTGGCTTCAAGCCAGACATCTACGCGGCCGCACTCAAGTAAGCAGCCCGTCACTTATTGCTAGAGGTATTCACATGTCCAACTCTCTGTTCAGCATCGCCTTTGGTGTCGGCACGCAAAACCGTCAAGGCGCCTGGCTGGAAGTGTTCTACGCTCAGCCACTGCTCAACCCGTCGGCCGAACTGGTCGCCGCTGTTGCGCCGATCCTCGGTTACACCGAAGGCAACCAGGCCATCACCTTCACCACTGCGCAGGCTGCGCAACTGGCTGAAGCGGTCAAAGGCATCGACGCCGTTCAAGGCAAGCTGCTGACCCGTCTGGCCGAGAGCCACAAGCCACTGGTCGCCACCCTGCTGGCCGAAGACACACAACTGACCTCGACGCCTGAGGCGTACCTCAAGCTGCACCTGCTGTCGCATCGTCTGGTCAAACCACACGGCGTAAGCCTGGCCGGGATCTTCCCGCTGCTGCCGAACGTGGCCTGGACCAGCCAGGGTGCAATCGACCTGAGCGAACTGGCCGAACTGCAACTGGAAGCGCGTCTGCGCGGCGAGCTGCTGGAAGTGTTCTCGGTGGACAAGTTCCCGAAAATGACCGACTACGTGGTTCCGGCCGGCGTGCGTATCGCTGACGCGGCACGTCTGCGTCTGGGCGCTTACGTGGGCGAAGGCACCACCGTGATGCACGAAGGCTTCATCAACTTCAACGCCGGCACCGAAGGCCCGGGCATGATCGAAGGCCGCGTGTCCGCTGGCGTGTTCGTCGGCAAGGGTTCGGACCTGGGCGGCGGCTGCTCGACCATGGGCACCCTGTCGGGCGGCGGCAACATCGTGATCAAGGTGGGTGAAGGCTGCCTGATCGGCGCCAACGCCGGTATCGGTATCCCGCTGGGCGACCGCAACACCGTCGAGTCGGGCCTGTACGTGACCGCCGGCACCAAGGTGGCGCTGCTGGACGAGCACAACAATCTGGTCAAGGTTGTAAAGGCGCGCGAGCTGGCCGGTCAGACCGACCTGCTGTTCCGTCGCAATTCGGAAACCGGTGCCGTGGAGTGCAAGACCCACAAATCGGCGATCGAGCTGAACGAAGCGCTGCACGCTCACAACTAAGCAGCCACATGATCCCCCCCTGTGGGAGCGGGCTTGCTCGCGAAGGCGTAGTGTCATTCAGCAACTTATTGACTGACAGGACGCATTCGCGAGCAAGCCCGCTCCCACAAGGTTCGGCGTACATCCCGCCCCTCTTCACCAGGGCTGAAAACTGTGATGATTCCCTCCCCGTGGCGCGCCGACTTTCCGGCCATCGCCGCCCTGCAACGGCAAGACCAGACCTATCTGGACAACGCCGCCACCACGCAAAAACCCCAGGCCCTGCTCGACGCACTGACGCATTACTACGCCAACGGCGCAGCCAATGTGCACCGTGCGCAGCATCTGCCCGGCGCGCACGCGACGCAGGCGTTCGAAGACAGTCGGCTCAAGGTTGCCCAGTGGCTGAATGCCGGTGACAGCGGGCAGATCATCTTCACCCATGGCGCCACCAGTGCGCTGAATCTCCTGGCCTATGGCCTGGAACATCTTTTCCACCCGGGCGATGAAATTGTCATCAGCGCCCTGGAGCATCACGCCAACCTGCTGCCGTGGCAGCAACTGGCGCAGCGTCGCGAGCTGAAACTGGTGATCCTGCCGCTGGACGCCGACGGCGTGATCGACCTCGGCGCCGCTGTGCGTCTGATCACCCCGCGCACTCGCTTGCTGGCGGTCAGTCAGCTGTCCAACGTGCTCGGCGCCTGGCAACCATTGCCGGCGCTGCTGGCGATGGCCAAGGCGCACAACGCGCTGACCGTGGTCGATGGCGCCCAGGGTGTGGTGCACGGTCGCCACGATGTGCAGGCGCTGGGTTGTGACTTCTATGTGTTTTCCAGCCACAAGCTGTACGGCCCCGATGGTCTCGGCGTGCTGTTCGGGCGCAACAAGGCGCTTGAGCAACTGCAGCCATGGCAGTTCGGCGGCGAAATGGTGCTGGAAGCCAACTATCATGATTCACGCTTTCGCCCTGCCCCGTTGGGTTTCGAGGCGGGCACGCCGCCGATCGCCAGCGTGATCGGTCTCGGCGCGACCCTCGACTATTTGGCCGGGCTGGATCAGGACGCGGTGTCGGCCCATGAAGCGGCGCTGCACGCCTACCTGCTGCAAGGCCTGGCCGCGCGCAACGGCATTCGTCTTCTGGGCAAGCCGCAATTGGCGCTGGCGAGTTTTGTCGTCGAGGGCGTGCACAACGCCGATCTGGCGCACCTGCTGACCGAGCAAGGTATCGCCGTGCGCGCCGGGCATCACTGCGCCATGCCGTTGCTGAAAAGCTTCGAACTGGCCGGGGCTATTCGCGTGTCACTGGCGCTGTACAACGACTCCGAGGATCTGGAGCGTTTCTTCGAAGCGCTGGATCAGGCCCTGGAGTTGCTGCGATGAGCCTGCCGCTCGCCGCCGCCGAAGCGCTGCAGACCTTTCAGAATGCCGCCGGTTGGGAACAACGCGCGCGGTTGCTGATGCAGTTTGGCGATCGTCTGCCGCCGCTGAAAGACGCGGACAAATGCGAAGCCAACCGGGTGCATGGCTGTGAGAGTCAAATGTGGCTGGTGGGTGAGTTGCAGGACGGTCACTGGCAGTTCAGCGCTGCCAGCGATGCGCGAATGATTCGTGGGTTGGTGGCGTTGCTGCTGTTGCGAGTCAACGGCTTGAGCGCTGCCGAGTTGCAGCAGGTGGATCTGCCCGATTGGTTCAATCAGCTGGGACTTTCGCGGCAGTTGTCGCCGTCGCGCAGTAATGGCTTGAATGCCGTGCTCCAGCGGATGAATAAGTTGGCTAAATAAAGCGGCTGCTTCGCAGCCATCGCGAGCAGGCTCACTCCTACAATTGGAATGCGTCCCCCTGTAGGAGTGAGCCTGCTCGCGATGAGGTCTTCAGCCCCAGCATCAAACCTGAGGCTTGACCCGATCCGCCGGGCGCCGCACACCCGCCACAATCTTGTCCACCGCCTTGGTCGCCGCGACCATGCCGAACGTCGCCGTGACCATCATCACCGCGCCAAACCCGCCGGCGCAGTCGAGCTTCACCCCGTCGCCGACAAAACTCTTCTGCAAACAGATGCTGCCGTCCGGCTTCGGATAGCGCAGTTGTTCGGTGGAGAACACACACGGCACGCTGTAATGGCGAGTCACTGTGCGCGAGAAGCCATAGTCGCGACGCAACGTCGAACGCACTTTCGAGGCCAGCGGGTCGTTGAACGTGCGGTTGAGGTCGCAGACCTGAATCAGCGTCGGATCGATCTGCCCACCGGCACCGCCAGTGGTAATGATCTGAATCTTGCGACGTTTGCACCAGGCGATCAGCGCAGCCTTGGCGTTGACCGCGTCGATGCAGTCGATCACGCAGTCGATGTTCGGCGTGATGTACTCGGCCATGGTGTCGCGCGTCACGAAGTCCGCCACCGCATGCACGGTGCAATCCGGATTGATCCCGCGCAGGCGCTCGGCCATCACTTCGACCTTGGGTTTGCCGACGGTGCTGTCCAGCGCGTGCAACTGGCGGTTGGCGTTGCTGACGCAGACGTCATCGAGGTCGAACAGCGAAATCTCACCCACGCCACAGCGGGCCATGGCTTCCGCCGCCCAGGAACCGACGCCACCGACGCCGACAATCGCCACATGGGCCGCACGCAGGCGCTCGAGGCCCTCGATGCCATACAAACGGGCGATGCCTGCAAACCGCGGATCTTCTGTACTCATGACCATTACCCCAAAAACCGGCGCGCATTATAGGGCCGTCGGCGGCCAAGAGCATCTTTGACGCTATGAACGGTGAACGCAGCCGTTTTGCGCAAGCCTTGTGGCGAGGGAGCTTGCTCCCGCCAGGTCGCGAAGCGGCCCTTTGAAAGCGGCCTGCTTCGCAGTCCAGCGGGAGCAAGCTCCCTCGCCACTGGGAATTGCTATAACTAAGCAACAAAGTTTTCTCTTACAAGCTGTTACTAAAGAACTTAAATCAGGTTGGACTGCCCAATGTCGGGCATTTCCCTGCCCGGTGTACGAGCAGTGAACTGCCGGTGTAGGATTCGCGCCCTTTTGGCGTAAGCCGATCCGTTCCTTCGTTCCACAGCCTTTGGAACCCGAAATAGCTATGTCATCGCGTAAATTTGGTCTCAACCTGGTGGTGGTTCTGGCAATCGCCGCCCTGTTCACCGGTTTCTGGGCGCTGATCAACCGCCCGGTCTCCGCGCCCAACTGGCCGGAGCAGATCTCCGGTTTCTCTTATTCGCCATTCCAGCAGGGCCAATTCCCACAGAAGGATCAGTATCCGACTGACGACGAAATGCGCCGCGACCTGGAGATCATGAGCAAGCTGACGGACAACATCCGCATCTACTCGGTCGACGGTTCGCTGCAGGACATCCCGAAACTGGCGGAAGAGTTCGGTCTGCGCGTGACCCTCGGGATCTGGATCAGCCCCGATCAGGAGCGCAACGAGCGGGAAATCCAGCGCGCCATCGAACTGGCTAACACCTCGCGCAGCGTGGTTCGCGTGGTGGTCGGTAACGAAGCGATCTTCCGCAAGGAAATCACTGCCGAGCAACTGAGCGTGCTGCTGGATCGGGTGCGCGCAGCGGTGAAAGTGCCGGTGACCACCTCCGAGCAGTGGCACGTCTGGGAAGAACACCCGGAACTGGCCAGGCACGTCGACCTGATCGCTGCGCACGTGCTGCCGTACTGGGAATTCATTCCGGTCGACAAGGCCGGGCAGTTCGTTTTCGACCGCGCCCGCGACCTGAAAAAGCTGTTCCCGAAAAAACCGCTGCTGCTGTCCGAAGTCGGCTGGCCGAGCAACGGGCGCATGCGCGGTGGCGCCGACGCGTCGCCAGCGGATCAGGCGATCTACCTGCGCACACTGGTCAACAAGCTCAACCGCCAAGGCTTCAACTACTTCGTGATCGAAGCGTTCGACCAGCCGTGGAAGGCCAGTGACGAAGGTTCGGTGGGCGCCTACTGGGGCGTGTTCAACGCCGCGCGCCAGCAGAAATTCAACTTCGAAGGCCCGGTCGTCGCCATCCCGCAATGGCGCGTGCTGGCCATCGGTTCGGTGGTGCTGGCGTTGCTGTCGCTGACCCTGCTGATGATCGACGGCTCGGCCCTGCGCCAGCGTGGCCGCACCTTCCTGACCTTTATCGCGTTCCTTTGCGGTTCGGTGCTGGTGTGGATCGGTTACGACTACAGCCAGCAATACAGCACGTGGTTCAGCCTGACGGTGGGTTTCCTCCTGGCACTGGGTGCGCTCGGGGTGTTTATCGTGTTGCTGACCGAAGCGCATGAACTGGCCGAGGCGGTCTGGACCCACAAGCGCCGGCGTGAATTCCTGCCGGTGGTGGGCGATTCGGACTACAGACCGAAAGTCTCGATCCACGTACCGTGCTACAACGAGCCGCCGGAGATGGTCAAACAGACCCTCGACGCCCTGGCCGCCCTCGATTACCCGGACTATGAAGTCCTGATCATCGACAACAACACCAAAGACCAGGCCGTGTGGGAGCCGGTGCGCGACTACTGCGCGACTCTTGGTCCGCGTTTCAAGTTCTTCCACGTTGCGCCATTGGCCGGGTTCAAGGGCGGTGCGCTGAACTACCTGATTCCGCACACCGCCAAGGACGCCGAAGTGATCGCGGTGATCGACTCCGACTACTGCGTGCATCCGAACTGGCTCAAGCACATGGTGCCGCACTTCGCCGATCCGAAAATCGCCGTGGTGCAGTCACCGCAGGATTACCGCGACCAGAACGAAAGCACCTTCAAGAAGCTCTGCTACGCCGAATACAAAGGCTTCTTCCATATCGGCATGGTCACCCGCAACGACCGCGACGCGATCATTCAGCACGGCACCATGACCATGACCCGGCGTTCGGTTCTGGAAGAGCTGGGCTGGGCCGACTGGTGCATCTGTGAAGACGCCGAACTCGGTCTGCGCGTGTTCGAAAAAGGCTTGTCGGCGGCGTATTACCACGACAGCTACGGCAAGGGTCTGATGCCGGATACCTTCATCGACTTCAAGAAGCAGCGTTTCCGCTGGGCCTATGGCGCGATCCAGATCATCAAGCGCCACACCCGCAGCCTGCTGCGCGGCAAGGACACCGAACTGACCCGTGGCCAGCGTTACCACTTCCTCGCGGGGTGGCTGCCATGGGTCGCGGACGGTATGAACATCTTCTTCACCGTCGGCGCCCTGCTGTGGTCGGCGGCGATGATCATCGTGCCGCAACGGGTCGATCCGCCGCTGCTGATTTTCGCAATCCCGCCGCTGGCGCTGTTCGTGTTCAAGGTCGGCAAGATCATCTTCCTCTACCGTCGCGCCGTGGGCGTGAACCTCAAGGATGCGTTCTGCGCCGCACTGGCTGGCCTGGCGTTGTCGCACACCATCGCCAAAGCGGTGCTGTACGGCTTCTTCACCAGCAGCATTCCGTTCTTCCGCACGCCGAAAAACGCCGACAACCATGGTTTCTGGGTGGCGATTTCCGAAGCGCGTGAAGAGCTGTTCATCATGCTGCTGTTGTGGGGCGCGGCGCTGGGGATCTACCTGGTGCAGGGCATTCCGAGCAACGACATGCGCTTCTGGGTCGCAATGCTGCTGGTGCAGTCGCTGCCATACCTGGCCGCGCTGATCATGGCGTTCCTCTCGTCGCTGCCAAAACCTGCGACAGCGCCTGAACCGGCGCCTGTCGTCTAATTCCTCTTTGATCCACTAAACGGCGGCCAATGGTCGCCGTTTTGCTTTAAGATAACCGCCATTTTGCGGGGCTTGGCGTGATAACGGTCTGACTGACCGAACACTATCCCCTGTAGGAGTGAGCCTGCTCGCGATTGCGGTGTAACAATCAATGTTTAAGTTGACTGACACACCCCAATCCCGAGCACGCTCACTCCCACCCACAGGCCGCCCCCCCCATCACCACTCCCGAGTGTTCCCTCGTGCCCCCCCCTACAGTCAGTCCGCGCCCACATTCATGACTCCGGAGTTTTCCATGACGGCCCACGCCGACCTTTCGCCGACCCTTCAACTCGCCATCGACCTGATCCGCCGTCCGTCCGTGACGCCGGTCGACGCCGATTGCCAGAAGCAGATGATGCAGCGCCTGGGCGATGCCGGTTTCACCCTCGAGCCGATGCGCATCGAGGACGTGGACAACTTCTGGGCGACCCACGGCAACGACGACGGCCCGGTGCTGTGCTTCGCCGGCCACACCGACGTGGTGCCGACCGGTCCGGTGACCGCCTGGCAGATCGACCCGTTCAACGCGGTGATCGATGAACACGGCATGCTCTGCGGCCGTGGCGCAGCGGACATGAAAGGCAGCCTGGCGTCGATGACCGTCGCCGCCGAGCGCTTTGTCGCCGACTACCCGAACCACAAGGGCAAGGTCGCGTTCCTCATCACCAGCGACGAAGAAGGCCCGGCGCACCACGGCACCAAGGCTGTGGTGGAACGTCTGGTGGCGCGCAAGGAACGTCTGGACTGGTGCATCGTCGGCGAACCGTCGAGCACCACACTGGTCGGTGACGTGGTGAAAAACGGTCGTCGCGGCTCGCTGGGTGCCAAGCTCACCGTGCGCGGTGTGCAGGGTCACGTGGCCTACCCGCATCTGGCGAAGAACCCGATCCACCTCGCCGCCCCGGCGCTGGCCGAATTGGCCGCCGAGCACTGGGATCACGGCAACGATTTCTTCCCGCCGACCAGTTTCCAGATTTCCAACCTCAACTCCGGCACCGGCGCGACCAACGTGATCCCGGGTGATCTGGTGGCGGTGTTCAACTTCCGCTTCTCCACCGAATCCACCGTCGAAGGCCTGCAGAAACGCGTGGCCGACATCCTCGACAAACACAATCTGGATTGGCACATCGACTGGGCGCTGTCCGGCCTGCCGTTCCTCACCGAGCCGGGCGCGCTGCTCGACGCGGTGTCGTCGAGCATCAAGGACATCACCGGCCGCGAGACCAAGGCGTCGACCAGCGGCGGCACTTCCGATGGCCGTTTCATCGCGACCATGGGCACCCAAGTGGTTGAACTGGGCCCGGTCAACGCGACCATTCACCAGGTCAACGAGCGCGTACTGGCGGCCGATCTCGACGTGCTGACCGAGATCTATTACCAGACCCTGATCAAGTTGCTCGCCTGATGCTCGCGTGCCCGATCTGCAGTGAACCGCTGAACAGCGTCGACAACGGCGTGGTCTGCCCCGCCGGCCACCGCTTCGACCGTGCGCGTCAGGGTTACCTGAATCTGTTGCCGGTGCAGCACAAGAACAGTCGCGACCCTGGCGACAATCAGGCGATGGTCGAGGCGCGCCGCGACTTCCTGAATGCCGGGCATTACGCGCCGGTGGCCAAGCGTCTGGCCGAACTGGCGGCAAGTTATGCGCCGGCACGCTGGGTCGATATCGGTTGCGGCGAGGGTTACTACACCGCACAAATCGCCGAAGCTTTGCCGGACGCCGATGGCTACGCACTGGACATCTCCCGCGAGGCGGTCAAACGCGCCTGCAAGCGTAATCCGGCAATCACCTGGTTGATCGCCAGCATGGCCCGCGTGCCATTGGCGTCGGGCAGTTGCCAGTTTCTCGCCAGCGTTTTCAGCCCTCTGGACTGGGCAGAAGCCAAGCGCCTGCTCAGCGTCGGCGGCGGCCTGATGAAGGTCGGTCCGACCAGCGGCCACCTTATGGAACTGCGCGAACGCCTGTACGACGAAGTGCGCGAGTACACCGACGACAAGCATCTGGCCCTGGTGCCCGAAGGCATGGCGCTGGCGCACAGCGAAACCTTGGAATTCAAACTGACGCTGGACAAGCCCGAGGATCGCGCCAACCTGCTGGCGATGACGCCCCACGGCTGGCGCGCCAGTGCCGAACGCCGCGCCGCCGTGATCGAACAGGCCGAGCCGTTCGTGACCACCGTATCGATGCGCTACGATTATTTCGTTCTTCAATAACTTTTGGTCTCGGGCAAGTGCCCGGGGCCGGCTAAATCCGCGAATGGATTTTTCAGACCCGCAGTGAGGACATCCATGCGCCAACCGGATATCGAGATTTACCTGAAAGACGCCGACGTCGACCACAAGGCGATTTCCGCCTGGCTCGGTGAGGCTCTGGGCCCGTGCAGCGACTGGGTACAGAAAGGTCAGACCTACAAGTGCAAGGCCGGCAACATCCCGGTGACCTGGTTGCCGAAAGCCGTGGGCAAGTGGAACAGCCTGTACCTGGAAAGCGATGCGACTCCATGGGACGACGACATCGCCTGCGCCCGTGCAGCCTTTGCCGCGCTGAACGTCGAGGTGCGTTGCGCACCGGGCACGTGGGTCGAGGAAGAGGGTGAGGAAACGGCTGATCGCTGGATTCGCATCAGCGCCGACGGTGAAGAAGAGATCACCTGGAAAACCGCGTAATCCCGGGCAACACATATCCCATGTGGGAGCGGGCTTGCTCGCGAATGCGGTGTATCAGCTCCAGATGTGCTGAATGACACGACGCATTCGCGAGCAAGCCCGCTCCCACATTTGGTTTTGGGGTGTTTTGAAGGGTTGTATTACAGGCCTACAACGTCTTCTGCTTGCAAACCCTTCTCCCCCGTCACCACCGCATACTCAACCTGCTGACCTTCAGTCAGCGACCGATGCCCTTCGCCACGGATCGCGCGGTAGTGCACGAACACGTCCACCCCGTCGTCGCGCTGAATGAAGCCGTAGCCCTTGGCGTCGTTGAACCACTTCACATTGCCGGTTTCACGTGTTGCCATCTGTTCATACTCCTTTTTTATTATTGAACAGGCTTTTCGCAGGAAAGCCTTTGCGGAACGTCAGCCTGCGCCCGACGTCCATAAAGGGCCCCGGCGACAGATTGCCGAGTATATGACAGGCGCAAAAAGTCTCAACAGGAGATTACTTCGCCGCTTTTTTGCCGATTTTCGGTGAATACGGCAAACTGTCGACCTCCCGAGCAAACGCTCGGTTTTATTCACTCACGCAGAAGCCGTATGACCCGTTCCCCGTTCCGCCGTCTTGTGTTTGGCACCTTGCGCCGACTGTTGTACCTCTGGGTTCGCTCGGAGACGATCAACCAGTCGTCGTTCACCCTCAACCTCGACCGCAGTCGTCCGGTGTTCTACGTCCTGCAAAACCCTTCGCTCACCGATCTGGCGGTGGTCGACACCGAGTGCACCAAGGCCGGTCTGCCGCGTCCGGTGCTGCCGGTGTCGGTGGGGCCGTTGATCGAACCGGCGGCGTTTTTCTACCTGACGCCGGATCCGGACTGGCTCGGTCGTCAGGACAAGCGCGGCGCACCGCCGACCCTGACCCGTCTGGTCAGCGCCCTGACCCAGAACGCCGCCGAAGACGCGCAGATCATTCCGGTCAGCGTGTTCTGGGGCCAGTCGCCGGACAGCGAAAACAGTCCGTGGAAGCTGCTGTTCGCCGACAGCTGGGCGGTCACCGGGCGGCTGCGCCGGCTGCTGAGCATCATCGTTCTGGGGCGCAAGACCCGCGTGCAGTTCTCCGCGCCGATTCACCTGCGCGAACTGATCGAGCACAACAAGGGCCACGAACGAACCGTACGCATGGCCCAGCGCATCCTGCGCGTGCATTTCCGCAACCTCAAAGCCGCTGTCATCGGCCCGGACATTTCCCACCGGCGCAATCTGGTCAAGGGCCTGCTCAACCAGCCCTTGGTCAAGCAAGCGATCCTCGACGAAGCCGAACGCGAGAACATCTCCCCGGAAAAAGCCAAGGCCCAGGCCCTGCGCTACGGCAACGAGATCGCCTCGGACTACACCTACACCGCGATCCGTTTTCTCGAAGTGGTGCTGAGCTGGTTCTGGAACAAGATCTACGACGGGATCAAGGTCAACCACATCGAAGGCGTGCAGAAGGTCGCCCAGGGTCACGAAGTGATCTACGTGCCGTGCCACCGCAGCCACATCGACTATCTGTTGCTGTCGTACTTGCTGTTCCGCAACGGCCTGACCCCGCCGCACATCGCCGCCGGGATCAACCTCAACATGCCGGTGATCGGCAGCCTGCTGCGCCGTGGCGGCGCGTTCTTCATGCGCCGCACGTTCAAGGGCAATCCGCTGTACACCTCGGTGTTCAACGAATACCTGCACACCCTGTTCACCAAAGGTTTCCCGGTCGAGTACTTCGTCGAGGGCGGCCGCTCGCGCACCGGGCGCATGCTGCAACCGAAAACCGGCATGCTCGCGATCACGATGCGCAGCTTCCTGCGCTCATCGCGGATGCCGATCGTGTTCGTGCCGGTGTACATCGGTTACGAGCGCGTTCTTGAAGGCCGTACTTACCTTGGCGAACTGCGTGGCGCGAGCAAGAAGAAAGAGTCGATCTTCGACATCTTCAAAGTCATCGGTGCGCTCAAGCAGCGCTTCGGTCAGGTCGCGGTGAACTTCGGCGAGCCGATCAAACTCGCGGAATTCCTCGACAGCGAACAGCCAGACTGGCGCCAGCAGGAACTCGGCCCGCAGTACAAACCGGCGTGGCTCAACGAGACCACCAACCGCCTTGGCGAGAAAGTCGCGCAGCACTTGAACGAAGCAGCGGCGATCAACCCGGTCAACCTGGTGGCGCTGGCGCTGCTGTCGACCACCCGCCTGGCGCTGGACGATCGAGCCATGGCGCGGGTGCTGGACCTGTATCTGGCGTTGCTGCGCAAAGTCCCTTACTCGCCGCACACGACCCTGCCGGAAGGCGATGGCCGTGCGCTGATCGAGCATGTGAAGGACATGGATCTGCTGTCCGAACAGAACGATGCGTTGGGCAAGATTCTCTATCTGGACGAGCAGAACGCCGTCCTGATGACCTACTACCGCAACAACGTGCTGCACATCTTCGCCCTGCCGGCGCTGCTGGCGAGCTTCTTCCAGAGCACCTCGCGCATGAGCCGCGAGCAGATCCTGCGCTACACCCGCGCATTGTATCCGTACTTGCAATCGGAGCTGTTCATTCGCTGGAGCCTGGAGGAACTGGACGGCGTGGTCGAGCAATGGCTGGAAGCGTTCGTCGAGCAAGGCCTGCTGCGTTTCGAGAAGGACGTGTACATGCGTCCGGCGCCAAGTTCGCGGCACTTTGTGCTGCTGACCCTGCTGTCGAAAAGCATCGCGCAGACCCTGCAGCGCTTCTACATGACCGTGTCCCTGCTGCTCAACAGCGGCCAGAACAGCATCAGCGCCGAAGAGCTGGAGGATCTGTGCACGGTCATGGCCCAGCGCCTGTCGATCCTCCACGGTTTGAACGCCCCGGAGTTCTTCGACAAGAGCCTGTTCCGCCACTTCATCCAGACCCTGCTCGACCTCGACGTGCTGCGTCGCGACGAAGCCGGGAAGTTGAGCTACCACGAACTGCTCGGCGAACTGGCCGAAGGCGCTGCCAAACGCGTGTTGCCGGCGGAGATTCGTCTGTCGATTCGTCAAGTGGCCTTGCATCGCAGTGAAGATGCCGCCGAAACAGCGGATACACCACAAGTCTGAAACTTGCTGACAACTAACGGGCCCGCACTTCAATGGCCCCGTTAGTTGATTCATGGATTAATAGGCTCACTCCACCAATCACGATACGGATATCGAGATGAGCCTGTTAAACGAAGAAACTTGCACAGTAATCCTGGACTTCCGTCTACCGCCCGAATTCCACGCACCTGCCGATGGTGTCAATGAAACCATTGTCAGCGTCAAAGTTTTCAATTCCCAATCGCCTGTTAACATCAAGGACTGGCACCGTGCTGCGATCTTCGACGCCGGCTGGAAATTTGACTTCCCTCATCACTACGGCGATGTAGGCGTCAGGTACCAAGTCAATGTGCAGATCCTTCATGACCAAATACCCTTGCTGATCGAGCAGGACTACTTCGTCACTGTCAACAACACTCCCCATCGCCAAACCCTGCACCTGAGCCCGATCGGTTTTCTATATGTCGAGGCTCAAGAAGCCGAAATTGTTGCGCCAGAAGAAGCGGTCACCATCAGTCTGCATGAAGCAGAGTCTCCCGAAGTTGAGCTGGTGCATGTCAAACAAGACGAACAGTCAGTCTCCGGTTTTTATCTGAAATATGATCCTGACAGCGTTATACCCGGTAAACGCTATGCACTGACGGGTATTGAAAACCGCTACCATCAACGTCTTGTGATCTCACCTGAACAAGTCGAACTGGCTCCCGCGATGCCCAGCACAAGCGCGCTGTCGTTTCATAAATTGATGCAGTGGCTGGAAAAACCCTTACGTTTGTTCACTGACGCTGGCACCAAAATCCGCTAGATTTCCTTCGGCGCCGGGATTCTTCCGGCGCAACCGTCTCAGAGGCCCCGATGAAAAAACTCACCCTTCTCGCCGCAGCCACCCTGTTGAGCGCCTGCCAGTCGACCACCCCCGCCGGCAAAGTCGGCCTCGACGGCGAAGTGTTCTACCTGCAACGCATCGCCCTGCCACCGAGCGCGACTTTGAGCGTGAGCCTGCAGGACGTATCGCTGGCCGACGCCCCGGCGGTGGTCCTCGACGAACAGAAAGGCCCGGCCAAAGGCCAGGTGCCGCTGCCGTTCCACTTGAGTTACGATCCGGCCCAGGTCAAACCCGGCCACCGCTACTCGGTCAGCGCGCGCATCGAAGTCAACGGCGAGTTGATGTTCATCACCACCGAAAACCACGCCGTGAAACTGGACGGCAACGATCCGCAGCCGCTGAAAATCCGCGTCGACGCCATTCGCTAATTGTCTTTCAAGGAAGCTGCCATGCTCCGCCCTACCCTTCGCTTCGCCGGCCTGTGCGCGGGCTTGATGATCTCTGCCAGCGCCCTGGCACTGTCGCTCAGCGACCTCTCGCAACAAGACGCCACCGGCGGCCTCAAGGACGCCCTGACCCAAGGCGCGCAAATCGCCGTCAAACAACTCGGCACCCCGGGCGGCTTCAGCAACAACCCGGAAGTGAAAATCGAACTGCCGGGCAAACTCGGCAAAGTCGCCGGCAAGATGAAAGCCTTCGGCATGGGCGCCCAGGTCGACGAACTCGAAACCGCGATGAACAAGGCCGCAGAAAGCGCCGTAACCCAGGCCCAGCCGATCCTCGTCGACGCCGTGAAGAAAATGACCGTGGCCGACGCCAAGGGCATCCTCAGCGGCGGCACCGACTCGGCCACCCAATACCTGGACAAAACCAGCCGCGAACAGATCCGCGCCAAGTTCCTGCCCATCGTCAAACAAGCCACCGACAAAGTCGGCGTCGCACAAAAGTACAACGCCTTCGCCGGCCAGGCCGCGACCTTGGGCGTGGTGGATGCGAAAAGCGCCAACGTCGAAAACTACGTCACTGAACAAGCGCTCAATGGCCTGTTCGAAATGATCGGCAAACAGGAACAAACCATCCGCAAGAATCCGGCTGCTGCAGCGACGGGGCTGGCGAAGAAAGTGTTCGGCACCTTGTAATTTTTGCCGTTGCACGCAAAAGCCCGCTGAACCCGTGAAGGTCAGCGGGCTTTTTGTTGCGTGTCAGCCTTGCGGATCGACTTGATCGAGGACGCGGTTAACCGACAGCTCCGCGAGCGAAATCATCTGCTGGATACCGAGAAGCTGACTGCACGTCGGGCCGCTCAGGGTAAACGCCAACTCACTGGCCATGACATTGGCCGAGGCCAGCGTTTCACAGGCATGGGCCAGCAGGGTCTCGGAATCGACTTCGGGGAGAACAGTGAAGATTGTGCTGGGCTGAGTGACGGGTTTGGGCTGTTTTTCAGGCTGGGGCAGGAGGTAGTGATCGAGCGCACGCAGGGCTGCGTCGTGGAGCTTGCGCGAGTCAAGGAAGGCGTAGGGCGAGACGGGGTCGGTTGGCCGTTCGGGGGTGGTTTCGGGTGCGGATTCGGGGGGATTCGGGGTGTGTTTGAACATGGTGGAACTCCTGAAGTAGTGGAGCCGCCACCGTTCGCTGCGAAACGAATGTAGGGTGGCAGCTGTACGCAGGTTCGCAGACCGGGACTTCAGGCACCCGGCATACCCGAAGGTATCCCGCGCACAACCGCCATGACACAGGCATAAAAAAGCGCCCGCTTTCGGATGATGGACGCTGTGCGTCTGAAGTTTAACCGGGCTGCGAAACCCGGTCGCTGATTTTTGCAGCGACAGACTCAGGCTAGAGATCGCGCTTCCGACGGGCAACCTGAAAACCTTGTGGGAAGGTTCTGGTTATCTGGAACATTTTTAAACAGACCAAAGAGGTTGGGTGGCTGGGCGGGCCTCTTCGCGAGCAAGCCCGCTCCCACAGTGGGATTGGCTGCGGTCAGTGGGAAATTGGTCGGCTGTCAGGCCGCCATCGCGAGCAGGCTCACTCCTACAGTGGGGTTGGGTGCAGGCAGTTGGAGATTGGTCGGCAGTCAGGCCGCCTTCGCTGGCAAGCCAGCTCCCACATTTGGATTGGGTGCAGGCAGTTGGAGATTGGTCGGCTCGAAGGCCGCCATCGCGAGCAGGCTCACTCCTACAGAAAAGCAAAGCAGTCCAGACAAACCGCATGCTTTTCACCACTCAAATGGCCGAGTGTCAGCTCGCCGAAAGCTCTTGATCTTGCCGTGCCGGCCCCTTCGGCAGGCTGAGTGGAGGGGTTTATCCGGGGGTGGGAGCGCAGCGACCGTTTGGCGCAGCCAAACACATCGAGAGGAGGTGCAGCGAAGCAAACCGGAGGCGATGCCCCCGGATGAACCCCGCAACGAAGGAACCCGAGCCTAAGCGAGGGCCGTACGCCGGGGCCAAGACCTTTGCTTCCTTTGGGGCGTTTGCCAAAGGGAGTCGCCGTAAGGGCGAAACCGCCAGCCGCAACCCCCGAAGAAACGGATATAAACCCAAAACCCCAAGAACCTGGTCGGCCCAAAGGCCGCCAAGTCCAAAACCATCAAGCGTCGCGACGCACTCGGAACCAGGCCGCATACAAAGCAGGCAAAAACAAAAGCGTCAAAGCCGTAGCCACAATCAACCCCCCCATGATCGCCACCGCCATCGGCCCGAAAAACACACTGCGCGACAAAGGAATCATCGCCAGCACCGCCGCCAAAGCCGTCAAGACAATAGGCCGAAACCGCCGCACCGTCGCCTCGATAATCGCCTGCCAAGGCTTGAGACCAGAGGCAATATCCTGCTCGATCTGATCCACCAGAATCACCGAGTTGCGCATGATCATCCCCGACAGCGCGATCGTCCCCAGCATCGCCACAAACCCGAACGGCTGGCGGAACACCATCAGAAACAACACCACCCCGATCAACCCCAGCGGCGCCGTCAGAAACACCATCGCCGTGCGCGAGAAACTGCGCAATTGCACCATCAGCAACGTCAGCACCACCACAATGAACATCGGCACCCCGGCATTCACTGACTTCTGTCCACGCTCCGAATCTTCAACCGTACCGCCAACATCCAGCAGATACCCGTCAGGCAATTCGGCACGGATCGGATCCAGCGTCGGCTCGATCTGCTTCACCAGCGTCGCCGGCTGCTCCTTGCCGTAAATGTCGGCACGCACTGTCACGGTCGGCAGACGATTACGGTGCCAGATGATCCCTTCCTCAAACCCGTACTCCAGCGTGGCAATCTGCGACAGCGCCACACTGCGACCGTTATCGGTCGGCACCGCCAGACTCGGCAGCAACGTCAACTCGGTGCGCTCATGCACCGTGCCGCGCAGCAGAATCTCGATCAACTCGTTGTCCTCGCGGTACTGGCTGACACTCGAGCCGGTCAGCGAACTCTGGAGGAATTTCGCCAGATTGGCCGTGCTCACACCGAGCGCCCGCGCACGATCCTGATCGATGTTCAGGTACACCACTTTGCTCGGCTCTTCCCAATCCAGGTGCACGTTGACCACATGCGGATTCTCGCGCACCTTGGCCGCCACTTTGCGCGCCAGCGCACGGACTTCCTCGATGTGTTCACCGGTGACGCGGAACTGCACCGGATAGCCAACAGGCGGGCCGTTTTCCAGACGCGTGACCCGCGAACGCAGGGTCGGGAATTGCTCGTTAAGGGTCTCGATCAACCAGGTGCGCAGGGTCTCGCGCTCCTCGATATTTTTCGCCAACACCACAAACTGGGCGAAGCTCGCCGCCGGCAGTTGTTGATCCAGCGGCAGGTAGAAACGCGGCGAGCCGGTGCCGACATACGCCACATAGTTATCGATGCCGGCGTGATCCTTGAGCATCGCCTCCAGGCGTTTGACCTCGGCCGTGGTGTTGGCCAGCGACGCGCCTTCAGCGAGTTTCAGATCGACCATCAACTCCAGTCGATTGGAGGCCGGGAAGAACTGCTGCGGGACGAAACGGAACAGCATCACCGACGCAATAAACAGCCCCACTGTCAGCACAATCACGGTTTTGCGGTGCGCCACGCACCACTCCACCAGACGTCGAACCCGTTGATAAAACGGCGTGCCATACGGGTCGGCTTGCCCGTCAGTCGTGCCATGTTTGGCCGCATGAATCTTCGCCAGATCCGGCAGGAGTTTTTCCCCCAGATACGGCACAAACATCACCGCTGCCACCCATGAGGCGAGCAACGCGATGGTCACCACCTGGAAGATCGAACGGGTGTATTCGCCAGTGCCGGACTGCGCGGTGGCGATCGGCAGGAAGCCGGCGGCGGTGATCAGCGTACCGGTAAGCATCGGGAACGCAGTGCTGGTCCAGGCGTAGCTCGCAGCCTTGATCCGGTCGAAGCCCTGTTCCATTTTGATCGCCATCATTTCCACGGCGATGATCGCGTCGTCCACCAGCAAGCCCAGCGCCAGCACCAGCGCGCCGAGCGAGATCTTGTGCAGACCGATGCCGAGGTAATACATGCAGGCGAAGGTCATCGCCAGCACCAGCGGAATGGTCAGCGCAACCACCATGCCGGTGCGCACGCCGAGGGAGAAGAAGCTCACCAGCAATACGATCGCCAGCGCCTCGACCAGCACCTGGACGAACTCGCCGACCCCGGTTTTCACCGCTGCCGGTTGGTCGGACACCTTGCGCAGTTGCATGCCGGCCGGGAGGTTTTTCTGCAGGCGCGAGAACTCGCCTTCCAGCGCTTTGCCCAGTACCAGAATGTCGCCGCCATCCTTCATCGCTACTGCGAGGCCAATGGCATCTTCACCCATGAAGCGCATGCGCGGCGCCGGTGGATCGTTGAAACCGCGATGCACATCGGCGACATCGGAGATGCGGAACGTCCGGTCACCGACGCGGATCGGGAAGTTCTTGATCTCCTCGACCGTCTGAAAATTCCCCGAAACCCGCAGTTGTACACGCTCGCTGCCGGTTTCAAAGAAGCCGGCGGTGGACACCGCGTTCTGCTCTTGCAGCGCTTGCTGCACGGCCGCCAGTGGCAAGCCAAGGGTGGCGAGTTTAACGTTGGACAACTCGACCCAAATCTTCTCGTCCTGCAAACCGAGCAGATCGACCTTGCCGACATCCTTGACCCGCTGCAGCTGGATCTGGATGCGGTCGGCGTAGTCCTTGAGCACCGCGTAATCGAAACCGTCGCCGGTCAGCGCATAGATGTTGCCGAACGTGGTGCCGAATTCATCGTTGAAAAACGGCCCTTGAATATCCGGCGGCAAGGTCTGGCGAATGTCGCTGACCTTCTTGCGCACCTGGTACCAGAGGTCAGGGATTTCCTTGGAATGCATCGAGTCGCGGGCAATAAACGTGACCTGCGACTCACCCGGGCGGGAGAACGACACGATGCGTTCGTACTCGCCGGTTTCCATCAATTTCTTTTCGATGCGTTCAGTGACCTGACGCGAGACTTCCTGCGCGGTCGCCCCCGGCCAGCGGGTCTGAATGACCATGGCCTTAAAGGTGAACGGCGGGTCTTCGCTCTGGCCGAGCTTGGTGTAGGACAAGGCGCCGACGATGGCCAGCAAAAGCATCAGGAACAGTACGATCTGGCGATTACGCAGCGCCCATTCGGAAAGGTTGAAGCGCATCGGGACTTACTCCTTGTCCGCCAGATTGACCACACGGTTGGAGCGATCCACAGGCCGCACCTGCTGACCTTCGAGCAATACGTGAACACCAGCGGCCACCACCCAGTCGCTGGCGTTGAGGCCTTCGAGCACCGGCACGCTTTTCTCGCCGAACGAGCCGATGCGCACCGGGGTCTTTTTCAGGGTGTTGTTGGCGTTGACGACCCAGACGTAGGTCGCGCCGTTCTCGGCAGTCAGGGCCGAAAGCGGCACCGACAGCGGCACAGCATCCGCCGATTGCACGAACACCCGGGCGCTCTGCCCGAGCTCAGCCGGGACTTTGCCGCTGGTGAACGAGATGCGCGCGGCGAAAGTGCGGGATTTCGGGTCGGCTGCCGGCGACAGTTCACGGATCTGCCCGGCGAAGCGCTGGTTCTGCTGCGTCCAAAGTTCAACGGTCACTGGCTGGCCGACCTTGAACCGCCCGAAGCTCTGCTCCGGCAGGCTGATCGACACTTCGCGCTCGCCATCAGTAGCGAGGGTGAACACGGTTTGCCCGGCGGCAACCACTTGCCCGACTTCCACCGAACGCTTGGCCACCACGCCGTCCTGCGGCGCGCGCAACACGGCGTAACTGGCCTGGTTGGTCGAGACGTTGAATTCGGCCTTGATCTGCTTGAGGCGCGCTTCGCCGGAACGGTAGAGGTTTTCCGCGTTGTCGTAGGCCGAACGGCTGACCATCTGCCGTTCCATCAAGGTTTTGTAGCGGTCACGCTCGGCGCGTACCAGATTCAGATTGGCTTCAGCGGCAGCGACCTGTGCGCGGGTGGCTTCCAGTTGCAGGCGCACATCCTGCGGATCGAGCTCGGCCAGTGGCTGATCGGCCTTCACGCGCTGGCCTTCTTCGACCAGCCGTCGGCTGACTTTACCGCCGATGCGAAACGCCAGATCCGGTTCGTAACGGGCGCGAACCTCGCCCGGATAACTTTCCATCGCCTGCGCCGAAGGCTCTGGCTGCACCACCATGGCCGGTCGAACGCTGACTTGCGTCGCCTCTTCCTGACCGCATGCGGACAATAAAACAGCCAGGCTGACTGGCACGGCAAACGACAACGCATGGCGGAACATGGTGACGGACCTTTCGCTAATGGTGCTTGGAATATTTATACTGGCCGGTATGGTATTAATAGCAAACTCACCAGTCCAGTATTAAAAGCGAAGAATGTCGAACAATCTTGCAGCTCCAAACGGCCCGGGCCGTCCGAAGGATCCGGCCAAGCGCCGGGCGATCCTCGACGCGGCGAAAACCCTGTTTCTGAGTCACGGCTACGCCAACACCAGCATGGACGCAGTCGCCGCCGAGGCTGGCGTGTCGAAACTGACGGTTTACAGCCACTTCAACGACAAGGAGACGCTGTTCTCCTCCGCGGTGATGGCCAAATGCGAGGAGCAGTTACCGCCGTTGTTCTTCGAATTGCCCGCCGGAATCCCCGTGGAAAATGTGTTGCTGAACATTGCCCGAGGCTTTCATCAGCTGATCAACAGCGACGAGTCGGTGAATCTGCATCGCTTGATGATGGCGCTGGGCACGCAGGATCCGAAGTTGTCACAGATTTTCTTCGACGCCGGTCCCGAGCGCATGGTGCAAGGCATGGAACGGCTGCTTAAACGCATCGACGAGACCGGCGCGCTGAGCATCGACCTGCCGCGTAATGCGGCCGAGCATTTCTTCTGCCTGCTCAAGGGTGCGGGGAATTTTCGTTTGCTGTATTGCTGCGGCGAGCCGCTGAGCGAAGAAGCGGCAGAGAGTCATGTGCAGGAGGTGGTGGGGTTGTTCATGCGGGCTTACAGACCCTAGAGACCTGGTGATTGGTCTACCCCCTTCGCGAGCAAGCTCGCTCCCACATTTGAAAGGCATTCCAATGTGGGAGCGAGCCTGCTCGCGGAGGGGGCGGCGCGGTCTCAAGCCTTGAGCGCTTTCTTCGGGTAGATGTCATACCGGCTCGACTTGCCTACCAGCCCATGGCTCGGCTTCGGCCCCTCGATGCACGGTGCCTTGCGCGGGCGCTTGACCACCACCCGGTGTGTCGCCAGGGCCAGCGCCGCTTCGAGCAATGCCGGCGCATCCGGATCATCCCCGACCAGCGGCCGGAACAGGCGCATTTCCTTCTTCACCAGCGCGGTTTTCTCGCGGTGCGGGAACATCGGGTCGAGGTAGACCACCTGCGGCGGCTCGCCCTCCCAGTTGCGCATGACCTCGATCGAGTTGCCCTTGAGCAGCTTCATCCGCGCGACAATCGGCGCCACATCGAAATCTTCCGCCGCCCGCGCCAGACCATCCTCCAGCAACGCGCCGATCAACGGCTGACGCTCGATCAGGCTCATCTCGCAACCCAGACTGGCCAGCACGAACGCATCCTTGCCCAGCCCCGCCGTGGCATCCAGCACCCGAGGGCGCACGCCTTGGGCGATGCCGACCGCCTTGGCGATCATCTGCCCGCTGCCGCCGCCGTACAGACGCCGGTGCGCCGCGCCCCCCTCGACAAAGTCCACCCGCACCGGTCCCGGCGCATCCGGGCCGAGCTGTTGCAGCTGCAAACCCTGCTCGCCGACCTGCAAGGCGAACTCGCCGTCGTCCTCCTGCAGCGGCAGGCCCAGGCGCTCGGCCCATTGCTCGGCTTGCGCTTCAAACGTCGGGCCGAGGGCCTGGACATGGATGCGGCAGGCCGCGGGTTGCTCAATCATGAAAACACGCTCAAAAAAGTTAAGGATCGGCAAAAAGTGGCCGATAAACCAATCAACGCGCATTTTGCCAGAGCTGAGCGTCAACCGAAAAAAATGTCAGGCATTCTTCCCACATCGATTGGCTACATTTCGCCCAAGGGCGACTTCAGCCGTCATAACACTCAAGCATTGGGCGGCGTCAGTCACCTGTGGCAGGATTTCTTTGCCCAGGCTCTGGCCGAACAGACGAGTGATGTGGTGCCAGCCTGTGGCACCTTTCCACCGGTTGACCTGAACAGCCCGGAAGAACCGACCCTGGGCAGCGAGCTGCACGCGCACATCGTCGAACAGCGTCAGTGCGACGTGGTCGAGACCGAAGTGCGTCCGCCGGAGCCGCTGTTCCTGCCGATCGCCGAGTTCGAAACCGATCTGCTGGACAAGCCGTTCCCACCGTTCCCGCCAGAAGAACTCAAGGCTCAGCAAGAGCAGCAGGACTTCGATAGCAGCTGGGTTCGCCCGATCGTGATCAACAACGGTCAGCCGCTTCCCGAGCCTGGCCCGGCGCCGCAGAAGAAGCCGCTGTACCTGCCGATTGCCGAATTCGACCTCGACCTGCTGCAAAAACCTTATCCGCCGTTCCCGCCGGAAGAAATCGTCGAGCAGCAGAAGGCTTTGGACTTCGATAACGGTTGGGCGCGCCCGATCGTCCTGCAGAACCTGCGCCTCGCCGCCTGATCCCTCAGCGACACACGCTCCAGCGCCCGACATCGACATGAAAGTGATTGCGGTGGGCGGCGTTGTAATCCGGACTCAACACCACACTGAACGCCTCACAGGCGCCATCGCGCACCTGACGCAGAAACTGCGCATCCTGATTCTGTTTCGGCCAGTCCTTGAGCACGCTGATGCTGCGCCCGTCCGCCAGACGAAAACCGGCAATGTCCAGCGCATCGGCACTGGCATGCCGACTGAGCGCCCCGCTCTCGCGGTTATAGACATTGCGACAGGCAAAGCTGCCGAGGTGATCAAGGCGCGCCACCCTCTGCCCGTAAACAGATTGCGCGGCGGGTTGCAGGCTATGCCGTTCAAACATCGCGTAAGCCACCGCCAGCGGGCAACTGGCGAGGAAGCTGCCGCTCAGCGCCACCTCGCCGCCCTGCACGCGCACGGTGCCGATCAGCGGGCACTTGGCATCGGGACTGTCGGCTTGCGCGGTGACGCGCAGACCCGAGTTGCTCAGGACTTGTGCGCATAATTCGGGATTGCCGCGCAGGCGCATCAGCTTGAAACCGGTCAGCCAGTTCGGCGCGGCCTTCACGTCCAGCGGCGCCCACGGGTTCCACTCGGCCGGCACATCGAGCCAGCCGCGCCAGACGCTGAACACGGCACCCGCGATGATCAGCAGTAGCGACAGCGCGATCCAGCGACCCATGCTCAGCCTTTGAAAAACTGATTGGCCTTGGCGTACGGCATCGACTGCGACGTAAAGCCGAAGGTGCCGCGCTGCTGGATCTCTTCAGCCGCGCGGAAGAACTCGCCGAACGCTGCCAAGGCCAGCGCCGAGCCGGTGCTGATCCTGCGCACACCCATTTCTTCCAACTCCCGTACGGTCAGTTTCAAACCGCCGGACATCAACACATTGACCGGCTTCGGCGCCACTGCGCGCACCACCGCCAACACCTCTTCGGCGCTGCGCAGACCCGGCGCATACAGCACGTCGGCACCCGCCTCGGCAAAGGCTTGCAGGCGGCGAATGGTGTCGTTGAGATCGGGATTGCCGTGCAGGTAGTTTTCCGCGCGGGCAGTCAGGATGAAGGGAAATGGCAGCGTGCGCACCGCAGCGACGGCGGCCTCGATGCGTGCAACGGCGTGTCCGAAGCAGTAGATCGGTGCGTCGGCACGGCCCGTGGCATCTTCGATCGAACCGCCCACCGCGCCGGCCTCGGCCGCACGCAGCAAGCTTTTGGCGCACTCGGCCGGGTCATCGGCGAAACCGTTTTCCAGGTCCACCGCCACTGGCAGATCGGTCGCCGCGACAATCGCCCGGACGTTGGCCAAAGTGTCATCGAGACTCAGGGCGCCGTCAGCCTTGCCCTGGGAAAACGCGTGACCGGCGCTGGTGGTCGCCAACGCCTGATAGCCCAGACTGGCGAGCATCTTCGCCGAGCCGGCATCCCACGGGTTGGGAATCACGAAAATCCCCGCACCTTCATGCAGGGCCTTGAAGGCCTGGGCTTTGCGGGTTTGTTCTTGAAGGGCGTGGGCGTCCATCGGCAGGCTCCTGGGCAGGGGAAAAATCCGCCTTCAGAGCAAGCCGAGTTGCTCGGCGGCGGGTTCTCTGTATAGCTCAGGCAGGGATGGCAGGCCAGGCAAACGTTGCATCAATTGTGCGTGAAAACGTTGCGCCAGCTTCGCCGCCATGACGTTGTCGGCGGTGTGCAGGAAGATGTACGGCGTGCGGCCCTCTTCGATCCACTCGGCGATTTTCGTCACCCACGGCACCAGGAACGGATCATTGGCTTCCAGCTCCGGGTGGCCGATAAAGCGCACCTGCGGGAACTGGGTAAACGCCGCCGGCCGCGTCGGCACCCGCGGCTTTTTCGATTGCGCGTGGATCACCGAAGACTCGGTCGACAGGCAACTGAACAGCGCCCGTGGATCGAGGCAGATGCGCTCCACGCCACGGTCGAGCAGCAGACGATTGAGCAGGCGTTCGCTCTCGCCCTTGGCGAAGAACTGCTCGTGACGCACTTCCACCGCCAGTGGCCGGTCCAGCGCGTCGATGAACGCGGTCAGCTCCGGCAGACGATGCGGGGTGAAGCTTTTCGACAATTGCAGCCACAGCGGCGAAACACGTTCGCCGAGCGGGCTGAGGAGGTTTACGAACGTTTCGGCGGCGGTCAGTTGATCGCGCAGATCACCGCTGTGGCTGATGTCGCCGGGAAACTTGGCGGTGAAGCGAAAGTGTTCGGGCATGGTCTCGGCCCAGCGCTGCACGGTGGCCGGCGAGGGGCTGGCGTAGAAGGTCGTGTTGCCTTCGACGGCATTGAATACTTGGGAGTAGAGAGCGAGGAAGTCGGAGGTCTTGGCGTCTTCGGGGTACAGATACTCGCGCCAGGCGTTTTCGCTCCAGGACGGACAACCGAGGTAGTAAGGCAGATCCATCAGATGTACAGATCGAGGCCCAGCACGTCCGCATCCCAATCGACAAAACCGGCGGTGCTCAGGTAGCTGGCCAAGGCCATCGCTACGCTTTTGCTCATGGCGCGGTGATAAATCATGTCTTGCTGACGGGCGGGCAGATTGGCCAGGCGTTGTGCGGAGGCTTTGGCAGCGCGGGCGGCCAGTTGCTCTTCAGTCGGGAATTCCAGCTCGCCATCGATATCGTCGACGGACTCATCCAGCGCCACATTGCCTTTGCGAGGCTTGCGCTTGATGGGGTAGGACTGAGAGGAAAGGCCGTCTATACGCATAATTTCATGCTCGGTATCGATGATGGCAATTTAGCGGCACTTGACCGACTTAGCAAATTGCCGAGTGATAACTAGAACACATAAAGCGCAAAAGGTTTAAAGCCCGGGGTTGGAAACTGACGATTGGCAGTGACTTTAAGTGAACACCGGACCTGTGGGAGCGGGCTTGCTCGCGAAATCGGTGTGTCAGGCACCTGGATAGAGACTGACATGGCCTCTTCGCGAGCAAGCCCGCTCCCACAGGTTTTGTGGTGAATCAGCGAGCCTTGGGGGTGGCGACTTTGTCGCGCAGGTAAACCGGTTGCGCGTCATCGGCAGGGATCGACTCGCCGCGTTCCCAGGCAAACCGCGCCAAGGTCAGCAGGTCTTCGGCGTGAGGCAGCATGCCGGCATCGGAGCCGGTGAGGTTGACCGCGATCCGCTCGCCATAGCCCCAACCGGTACCTGCACCGAACCACTCACCGCTGGCATCGCCCGGCAGCGCCGCGACTTCCGGCGGCAGTACCGCCTCGACGCCGACCAGACGCATCTCGCCAGCCGTTTCGCGGTAGCAGCCCCAATACACTTCATCCATCCGCGCATCGATAGCCGCCGCGACCTGGCTCACGCCGTGTTCGCGATACGCACGTTGCGCCAGGACGGCGAGGTTGGACACCGGCAGCACCGGACGATCCAGCGCGAACGCCAGACCTTGCACCACACCGATTGCGATCCGCACACCGGTAAACGCACCCGGCCCGCGACCGAACGCGATGGCGTCCACCGCTTGCAGCGTGGTGCCGGCATCGGCCAGCAGTTGCTGGATCATCGGCAGCAGCTTCTGCGCGTGCAGACGCGGGATCACCTCGTAATGACTCGTGACCTTGCCGTCATGCAGCAAGGCAACGGAGCAAGCTTCGGTCGCGGTGTCCAGGGCCAGCAAGGTGCTCATCGATGTATCCAAAACAGGTGAGGGAAAAAGTGCGTCAGTATAAACAACTACGGCCCGCAAGCGGGCCGTGGATGATGCAGCCAATCAGCTTTTTCAGCTCAGCGCTTCAAGCACCTTGGCGGTGATCGCTTCAACCGAACCAACGCCCGGAATGTGGCTGTACTTTGGCTTGCCAGCGTTTTTGGCGGACAGGCTCTGATAGAACTCCACCAGCGGCTTGGTCTGCGAATGGTAGACCGACAGGCGATGACGCACGGTTTCTTCGGTGTCGTCCTTGCGCTGCACCAGCTCTTCGCCAGTGATGTCGTCTTTGCCAGCGATTTTCGGCGGGTTGTAGACGATGTGGTAAACGCGGCCGCTGGCCTCGTGAACGCGACGACCGGCGATACGCTGAACGATTTCTTCGTCTTCAACCGCGATTTCAACCACGGCGTCCAGCTCGACACCGGCAGTTACCAGCGCTTCGGCCTGTGGAATGGTGCGCGGGAAACCGTCGAACAGAAAGCCGTTGGCGCAGTCTGGTTGAGCGATGCGATCCTGCACCAGCGCGATGATCAGGTCATCCGACACCAGGCCGCCGGCATCCATGATGCTCTTGGCTTGAACGCCCAGCGGAGTGCCAGCCTTGACCGCTGCACGCAGCATGTCGCCGGTGGAGATTTGCGGAATGCCGAATTTCTCGGTGATGAACTTAGCCTGAGTACCTTTACCGGCCCCGGGAGCTCCCAGCAGAATGACGCGCATCGATGTGCTCCTCAATTTTTTATATAGAAAACAACGGGATTCGCCTCTTTGGGCCAATCTTAAAAAACGGGTCGTGGCCGCACAAACGGCCAAAGGCTGATCAAGATACACAGCAGGCTGCGCCCACACAAGACGCCAAAAGTCGGAGAAACCGGCGCCCGCCGCGACCTCGCGACGCGGTAACCCAAGTCGCAACCCCATCACTAACTGTCGCCTGACCGCACTTTCTCTCTGTGTACAAAGCGGCACCCGGCCTGTGCACCGGGTGCCTGATGCCACCGCAAAAACCTTAGCCGGTATTGCGCAACCCGGCGGCAATCCCCGCCACAGACACCAGCAGCGCCTGCTCCACCGGGCTGCCCTGCTCGACATTTTGCTGCCGTGATCGGGCCAACAGCTCGGCCTGCAATAGATGTAGCGGATCAAGATAAGTGTTGCGCAGACGGATGAATTCCAGGGTGTCCGGGCTATGTGCCAGCAGCTGCGACTGCCCGGTCAAGCCGAGCACCACCGCACACGCCTGCGACAATAGGTCGCGTAACTGCGCGCCCAACGGCAGCAAGTCCGGCTCGACCAGACGCTGGTCGTACGACAGCGCGATGTCAGCGTCGGCCTTGGCCAGAACCATTTCCAGCATGTCGATACGGGTGCGGAAGAACGGCCACTGTTCGCGCATCTGCCCGAGCAGTTCGCCTTCGCCGCGCTCCAGCGCCTTGCTCAACGCAGTTTCCCAGCCGAGCCACGCCGGCAGCATCAGCCGCGTTTGCGTCCAGCCGAAGATCCACGGAATCGCCCGCAGGCTCTCGATCCCACCGGCACGGCGCTTGGCCGGACGGCTGCCAAGGGGCAAGCGCCCCAGTTCCTGCTCCGGCGTCGATTGGCGGAAATACTCGACGAACTGCGGATTTTCACGCACCACGGCGCGGTACGCGGCGACGCCATCGGCGGCCAGTTCATCCATCAGGTGTCGCCATTCGGGCGTCGGTGGCGGTGGTGGCAACAACGTCGCTTCGAGCACGGCAGCCAGATACAGATTGAGGTTCTGCTCGGCGATGTCCGGCAGGCCGAATTTGAATCGAATCATTTCGCCCTGCTCGGTGGTGCGGAAGCGCCCCGCCACCGAGCCCGGCGGCTGCGACAGAATCGCCGCGTGCGCCGGACCGCCGCCACGGCCCACGGTGCCACCGCGACCGTGGAACAACAGCAGTTCGACTTGCTGCTCGCGGCAGATCTCCACCAGCCGCTCCTGCGCGCGATATTGCGCCCACGCCGCCGCGGTGGTGCCGGCGTCCTTGGCCGAGTCGGAATAACCGATCATCACTTCCTGCGGGCCTTGCAGCCTCGCGCGGTAGCCCGGCAGCAGCAACAGACGCTCCATCACCGGCCCGGCGTTGTCGAGGTCGGCGAGGGTTTCGAACAGCGGCACCACGCGCATCGGCCGCAGCACGCCGGACTCTTTCAGCAGTAGTTGCACCGCCAGCACGTCGGAGGCGGCGCCCGCCATCGAGATCACGTAGGAACCCAGCGAGGCGCCCGGTGCGGCAGCGATTTCCTTGCAGGTGGCGAGCACTTCAGCGGTGTCGGCGGACGGTTTGAAATGCGCCGGCAGCAGTGGGCGACGATTGCTCAATTCGCGGGTGAGGAAGCTGATGCGCTGCTCTTCGTCCCAGTCTTCGTAGCGACCGAGGCCGAGGTAATCGGTGATTTCGGTCATTGCCGAACTGTGCCGCGTCGAATCCTGGCGCACGTCGAGGCGCACCAGGAACAGGCCGAAGGTCACCGCCCGACGCAGGCAATCGAGCAACGGCCCATCGGCGATCACGCCCATGCCACATTCGTGCAGCGAGTTGAAACACAGTTCCAGCGGATCGAGCAGATCGCGGTTGTTGTGCAACACGTCGGCTGGCGGTGGCGTTGTTGCGCTCAGCGAGGCGTGCGCCCAGTTGCGCGTGGCGCGCAGGCGTTCGCGCAATTGCTTGAGCACCGCCCGGTAAGGTTCGGCGCTGTCGCCGGCCTTGGCCTTGAGCGCATCGCTCGCCTGCTGCATCGACAGCTCGGCCGCCAGGTGATCGACATCGCGCAGATACAGGTCGGCAGCCATCCAGCGCGCCAGCAACAGCACTTCGCGGGTCACTGCGGCCGTGACATTCGGGTTGCCGTCGCGGTCGCCACCCATCCACGAGGCAAAGCGAATCGGCGCCGCCTCCAGTGGCAAGCGCAGGCCCGTCGCTTCATACAGCGCCTTGTCGGCCTTGCGCATATGGTTGGGAATCGCCTGCCACAGCGAATGCTCGATCACCGCAAAACCCCATTTGGCTTCATCGACCGGAGTCGGCCGGGTGCGGCGGATTTCTTCGGTGTGCCAGGCTTCGGCGATCAGTCGTTGCAGGGTGTTCTGGATCTGTTCGCGTTCGGCGCTGGTCAGATCGCGATGATCCTGCGCGGCCAGTTGCGCAGCGATCGCGTCGTACTTCTGGATCAACGTGCGCCGCGCCACCTCGGTCGGGTGGGCAGTCAGCACCAGTTCGATTTCCAAGCGCGCCAGTTGCCGCGCCAGGGATTCGGCGCTGTGGCCTTCATTGCGCAGGCGCGCTAGCAGTTCCGGCAGTACGCGAGACTCGAACGGCGCCGGTTGCGACTCTTCGCGGCGATGAATCAATTGATACTGCTCGGCGATGTTCGCCAGGTTGAGGAACTGGTTGAACGCCCGCGCCACCGGCAGCAGTTCGTCTTCGCTCAACTGATTGAGGCTGGCGCTGAGTTCGGCGTCCATCGAGCCACGGCGGTCGGCCTTGGCGCCCTTGCGGATCTGCTCGATCTTGTCGAGAAATTCCTCGCCGTACTGGTCACGGATGGTATTGCCCAACAGCTCACCGAGCAGGTGAACGTCCTCGCGCAAGCGTGCATCAATATCGGTCATCAGCAGTTCTCCAGCGGTAATCGGGACGGCGCAGAAACGAATGCTTTGCCCAGAGAGTGCCGCTCTACGGCGCTTCTTACAAGCAGACGACGAAGGGACTTTAAACCTTGTGGCTTGAAGCTAGTCTCAACAGTAAGCCGTACAACGGCTTGCCGCCGGCCCCGCCGGACACTCACCCAGGCCTGCCACGAGCAGGCGCGAAATGAGGTCATCATGAAAATTCGTGAACTCGCCCAGCATTGGGAAGAAAACGCCAAGGGTCGCCTGACCGACACCGGCTACACGATTCATCTGGACGTCGAGGCCGCTGCGCGACTGGCGGCGATCGCCGAGATGTACCCCAAACGCCACCCGGAAGAACTGCTCGGCGAACTGATCGGCGCCGCGCTCGAAGAGTTCGAGGCGAGCCTGCCGTATGTGAAAGGCTCGACGGTGGTGGCGACTGATGAGGAAGGTGATCCGCTGTATGAAGATGTCGGGCCGACACCGCGGTTTCTGGCGCTGTCGAGGCGGCATCTGCAGGATTTATCCGCCGCTGCCGGCAAGCAAAAGCACTGACACAACAAAGATCAAACTGTAGGAGTGAGCCTGCTCGCGATAGCGGTGTATCTGTAGCTTTTGATGCTGACTGACACAATGCTATCGCGAGCAGGCTCACTCCTACAGGGTCGTGTTTCCTTTTGAAAAGTTGTCTGACTTTTCCCCGCGCGTACCTCTCCCCGCCTCCAAAGTTCCCGGTTTAGAGCCTTGTCCGTCTGGTCAAAAAAAAATTTGGCGATAGGCCATCTTTTCTGAACTTTTGAAAAACGCCTCCGGTCGGAAGCTGTAACCACGCCTGGAACGAGCGTTTCAAAAACGCGCTTTTACACGACGCTTGCGGCTCCTCGACCAGGATGGATTTTCGGTTTTATCAGGAGTTAAACAATGGAGTTGAAGACCATGAAGACCCAAACCTCGTTCTCCCACCTGCGCGGTCTGAAACTGGCTGCTCTGGCTATCGGTACCAGCTTCGTTCTGGCCGGTTGCGCCGGTAACCCGCCGACCGAGCAGTACGCCGTGACTCAATCGGCCGTCAACAGCGCCGTCAGCGCCGGTGGTACCGAGTTCGCTGCAGTGGA
Organism: Pseudomonas sp. YL2; assembly: GCF_023063025.1. Classification (NCBI taxonomy): domain Bacteria; kingdom Pseudomonadati; phylum Pseudomonadota; class Gammaproteobacteria; order Pseudomonadales; family Pseudomonadaceae; genus Pseudomonas; species Pseudomonas sp. YL2. The sequence continues at coordinate 127,759 of NZ_JAJSLU010000020.1, forward strand.
AATGAAGCAGGCTCAGGACAAGCTCAAGCAAGCCGAAATTGCCATGCACGACAAGAAGTATGAACAGGCTCGCACCCTCGCCGAGCAAGCCGAATGGGACGCTCGCGTAGCAGAACGCAAGGCTCAGGCTGCCAAGGCCGAACAGGCTGTGAAGGATTCCCAGAAAGGTGTTCAGGAACTGCGTCAGGAAAGTCAGCGCACCGTGCAGTAAGCGCGCATCCCGAATCGCAAAGCTGAAACTTTTATCGATAGAAAGGACGACAAATTATGCGTAAGCAACTGATGATCCCCGCTCTTCTGGCCGCAAGCGTTGCCCTGGCTGCCTGCTCTACTCCGCCTAACCCGAACCTGGAACAGGCACGCACCAACTACGCCGGCCTGCAGGCCAACCCACAGGCAAGCAAAGTCGCTGCCCTGGAAACCAAGGACGCCAGCGACTACCTGGACAAGGCCGACAAGGCTTATCTGGACAAGCAAGACGCAGCCAAGGTTGACCAACTGGCCTACCTGACCAACCAGCGCGTGGAAGTGGCCAAGCAGACCATCGCCCTGCGCACCGCTGAAAACAACCTGAAAAACGCTGCCGCGCAACGTGCCCAAGCGCGTCTGGACGCTCGTGATCAGCAGATCAAACAACTGCAGCAGAGCCTTAACGCCAAGCAGACCGATCGCGGCACCTTGGTGACTTTCGGTGACGTGCTGTTCGCCACCAACAAGGCTGACCTGAAATCCAGCGGTCTGGTGAACATCAACAAACTGGCGCAATTCCTTCAGGAAAACCCTGATCGCAAAGTGATCGTCGAGGGTTACACCGACAGCACCGGCGCGGCTTCGTACAACCAGTCGCTGTCCGAGCGTCGTGCCACCTCGGTACAAGTCGCTCTGATCAAGATGGGCGTAGATCCTTCGCGCATCGTGGTTCAAGGTTATGGCAAGGAATACCCGGTTGCCGATAACAGCAGCGTTTCCGGTCGTGCAATGAACCGTCGTGTGGAAGTGACCATTTCCAACGACAACCAGCCAGTGATGCCACGTTCGGCGGTCAGCTCGAACTAAGCAACACGCGCTAACGCAAAAGCCCCGCCCCCGTGGTCAGGCCGGGGGTTTTTTTGGCTTTCACAATCCCCCTGTGGGGGGGGGGGGGGCAGAGCGAAGAGGCGG
>NZ_JAJSLU010000020.1:128929-129197 GCF_023063025.1 Pseudomonas sp. YL2
GGCTGCGCTCCCGGGCGCGGCGCGCAGCAGCACCAACCCACCCCCCCAAACCCAAACCCCCCCCCTGCGGGGCCGGGGCGGTGCTTTTTTTGGCCTTACACATTCCCCTTGTGGGAGCGGGCTTGCTCGCGAAAGCGCTGGATCAGTCGGAATATAGAGTGACTGACACACCGCTTTCGCGAGCAAGCCCCCCTGTGTCTGAGTAAGGGAATAAACTCTGGGGTGGGGGGGGTGGATGGCAAGCTGGGAGTCCGCGGGGCTTGAAGCA
>NZ_JAJSLU010000021.1:0-70578 GCF_023063025.1 Pseudomonas sp. YL2
GAGTCAGAATCGAGTCTGTAGTCCCGCCCACCCCTTCAAGTCTAAACATACAAGCGAGCCTGCTCGCGAAGGGGCCATAACAGCCAGCAGCATCCTTGGCTGGCACTCCGCGTTCGCGAGCAGGCTCGCTCCCACAAGATCAGGCGAGAAAGCCGTCGGTGCGCAGCAGGGTTTCCAGACAGTGCTCGCTGATGTTGTAGAAATCCTTGAGCTCCTGAATCTTCACCAGCAACTGAGCCGGGTCCACCGGCTCGGCGCGTTTCACCGCGAGAATCATCTTGTTCTTGTTGGTGTGTTCCAGCGAGATGAATTCGAAAACTTTGGTCTCGTAACCGCAGGCTTCGAGGAACAGTGCACGCAGGCTGTCGGTGACCATTTCCGCCTGTTGGCCCAGGTGCAGACCGTATTGCAGCATCGGCTTGAGCAGCGCCGGGCTCTGGATCTGCAGGCGGATCTGTTTGTGGCAGCACGGCGAGCACATGATGATCGACGCGCCGGAACGGATGCCGGTGTGGATCGCGTAGTCGGTGGCGATGTCGCAGGCATGCAGGGCGATCATCACGTCCAGTTCGCTCGGCGCCACGCTGCGCACGTCACCGCACTTGAACACCAGCCCCGGGTGCTCCAGTTTCGCCGCGGCGGCGTTGCACAGGTTGACCATCTCTTCGCGCAGCTCGACGCCGGTGACTTCGCCTTCGGCCTTGAGCGTGTTGCGCAGGTAATCGTGGATGGCGAACGTCAGGTAACCCTTGCCCGAGCCGAAGTCCGCCACCCGCACCGGTTTATCCAGCGCCAGCGGTGACGAGGTCAACGCATGGCTGAAGACTTCGATGAATTTGTTGATCTGCTTCCACTTGCGCGACATCGCCGGGATCAGCTCGTGCTGCGCGTTGGTCACGCCCAGGTCCTTGAGGAACGGCCGGCTCAAGTCCAGAAAACGGTTCTTCTCACGGTTGTGCTCGGCGGACGGCGCTTCACGCAATTGCTGAGGTTTGCTGTTGAACAGTGAACTCTTGCCCTTTTTGCTGTATTCGAGCTGGGCTTCGTCGGTCACGGTCAGCAAATGCGCATTCTTGAACGCGGCCGGCAACAGCTCGGCAATCACCGCCACGCCTTCGCTCAGCGGCAGATTCTTGGTGATGTCGCGGGTCTTGTAGCGATAGACAAACGACAGGTTTGGCTGCGCCTTGACCGTCACCGCTTTGATGATGATCCGCTGCAGATCCGCCTCTTCACCCACGTACTTGGCCAGCACCATTTTGATGAAGCCGTTGTGTTCGAGGCTGGTTTGCAGCAGCTCGATGAACTGGGCGTGATGATCGGGCGCGGGCTTGAGGGAGGGGGCGGTAACGGACATGGAAAAGCGGCCTCGGACGGGCGAAATCGGGAATGGCAGGTATTTTAGGGGGGATGGCGCTTGGGGACACGCTCTTATTTACCCAACGGCACAAGAACTCAGCGCACTGCCTGGCCCCTGTGGGAGCGGGCTTGCTCGCGAAAGCGGCGTATCAGGCGACATCGATGTTGAATGTCAGACCGTATTCGCGAGCAAGCCCGCTCCCACATTGGCTCGGCGTAATCCGGCCATATGTATCAGACAGGCCTTGTTCAGCGGGACCGGAAAGAACCGCACCCAGACTCAGCCCAACACAATCAACCGATTGGGCAATTCATTCCTCACCTGCGTTACCGGCACGTGCACCTTGAGCAGTTCCCCACAGGCCTCGATGCAGGTGACAAAGCCCTCGAGCGTGCGCCCCTGCCGCACCTGCTCGGTGAACGCGGCGACGATCGCGTCCCAGCTTTTGTTGTCCAGCCGCCGGGAAATCCCCTCGTCCACCAGAATCTCCACGTAGCGCTCGGCCTCGCAGACAAAGATCAGCATCCCGGTGCTGCCGACGGTGTGGTGCAGGTTCTGTTCGAGGAACTGCCGCCGCGCCAGGTTCGATGCGCGCCAGTGACGCACGCGGCGCGGGATCAGATGAGTGGTGATTTTCGGCAGGCGAAACAGCAGGCACAGGACGATGAACAGGCCCCATTGCACCAGCAACAGGCTGTGCATCGTCAGCCAGCCGGTCAGGTAATGGACGATGCCCGGCACCAGCAGCGCCAGCAGGCTGGCCCACAGCAGCGGGATGTACGCGTAGTCATCGGCGCGGGCCGCCAGCACGGTCACCAGTTCGGCGTCGGTATCGCGCTCGACCCGGGCGATCGCCTCGGCGACTTTGCGTTGTTCGTGTTCAGTCAGTAATGCCATGTCGAAAAGTGCCTGATCATTATTGTTGTGTGTTCACCAGCCGCCGGACGAACCGCCGCCGCCGAAACTGCCCCCGCCGCCGCTGAAGCCCCCGCCTCCACCGCCACCGCCAAATCCACCACCGCCGAAACCGCCCCCGCCTCCGGAGCCGCCACGGCCGGCGGGAAGGATACCGAGCATCTGGCAGACAAACACGGTCAGGATGAACAACACCACCAGAAAAACGAACAACAGCGGATGCCGCGAGACAAAATCGCTCTGCGGATCGCCGCTCGACTCGTACACCGTCGACGGTTCGTCCAGCGGATTGCCGCCGAGCACCACCAGCATCGCCGCCACGCCGTCGCTGATGCCCTTGCTGAAATTGCCGGCCTTGAACGCGGGGGTGATCACTTGATGAATGATCACCGAACTCTGTGCATCGGTCAGCCGATCTTCCAGCCCGTAACCGACTTCAATGCGCAGTTTGCGCTCGTCCCGGGCAACGATCAGCACCGCGCCGTTGTTCTTGGCTTTCTGGCCGATGCCCCAGTGCCGGCCCAGTTGTACGCCGTAATCCTCGATGGTGGTGCCCTGCAGATCAGGCACCGTGACCACCACCAGTTGCTCGCCGGTAGCTTGCTCGTGAGCCTGCAATTGCTGGCTCAACTGGGCGCGCACCGACGGCTCGATCATCTGCGCCTCGTCCACCACCCGCCCGCTCAGCGCCGGGAACGTCAACTCGGCCCGGGCGCTGACGGCGAACAGCCAGAGCATCAGCACCAGGCCTATCTTCAACACACGCATGGGCAACCTCGAATCAGAACTTCACTTCCGGGGCCTTTTCCGCACCGGGGGTGGTGGCTTCGAAGGTTTCGCGAATCGGCAGGTCGCTGTACATCACGCTGTGCCAGAGGCGCCCGGGAAACGTGCGGATCTCGGTGTTGTATTTCTGCACCGCCAGAATGAAATCGCGCCGCGCCACGGCAATCCGGTTTTCCGTGCCTTCGAGCTGCGATTGCAGGGCAAGGAAGTTCTGGTTGGCCTTCAGATCCGGGTAGCGCTCGGAAACCACCATCAAACGGCTGAGCGCACCGCTCAGCTGATCCTGAGCCTGCTGGAACTGCTTGAGTTTTTCCGGATTGTCGAGGGTGCTGGCATCGACCTGCATCGACGTCGCCTTGGCCCGCGCCTCGACCACGGCGGTCAGGGTCGCCTCCTCATGCTTGGCGTAGCCTCTGACGGTCTCCACCAGGTTGGGGATCAGGTCGGCACGGCGCTGGTACTGGTTCTGGACCTGGCCCCAGGCCGCCTTGGCCTGTTCATCGAGGGTCGGGATATTGTTGATGCCGCATGCGGTCAACAAAGTGGCAAGCACCAGCAGCGTGGCGACCTGCAGACGCGAGCGGTAGGTTGGACTGACATTCATCAAAGTGATGCTCCCTGGCATATTTCATAAAAAACCGACCGTGAAACCTTCTGCATCAGCGGTTGGGGCATAATCGGCCGCGCCACTGGATTGCAACGGGCCGATGGGCTAAAAAGAGGCCCTGCGCAAACGCAGCCGAGTGTCGGCGGGCGTTTTTGGCTCGGTCATTTTGAGCCTGCACCCGAACAACAATAGTCGCTCCCTAACTTTTGGCTGGCCGGCATTGCATTGCCGCTTGGGCCCTTGAGAAAAATATTCATGAAGAAGCTGTGTTTGCTGGGCCTGTTCGTCAGCCTGGCCAGTCATCAAGTATTGGCCGCCACGACCCCGGTACCCCTGGAAAACAAGGACGCGTTCATCAGCAATCTGATGAAACAAATGACCCTCGATGAAAAGATCGGCCAGTTGCGCCTGATCAGCATCGGCCCGGAAATGCCCCGTGAGTTGATCCGCAAAGAGATCGCCGCCGGCAACATCGGCGGTACGTTCAACTCGATCACCCGCCCGGAAAACCGTCCGATGCAGGACGCGGCGATGCGCAGTCGCCTGAAGATTCCGATGTTTTTTGCGTACGACGTGATCCACGGTCACCGTACGATTTTCCCGATTCCGCTGGCCCTGGCATCGAGCTGGGACATGGACGCCATCGGTCAGTCCGGGCGCGTTGCCGCCAAGGAAGCCGCGGCCGACAGCCTCGACATCACCTTCGCGCCGATGGTCGACATCTCCCGCGATCCGCGCTGGGGCCGCAGCTCCGAAGGGTTCGGTGAAGACACCTACCTGACCTCGCGCATTGCCAAAGTGATGGTCAAGGCCTATCAGGGCGACACGCCGAGCGCGGCTGACAGCATCATGGCCAGCGTCAAGCACTTCGCCCTGTATGGCGCGGTCGAGGGCGGGCGCGACTACAACGTCGTCGACATGAGCCCGGTGAAGATGTACCAGGACTATCTGCCACCGTACCGCGCGGCGATCGACGCCGGTGCCGGCGGGGTGATGGTGGCGTTGAACTCGATCAACGGCATCCCGGCCACCGCCAATACCTGGCTGATGAACGACCTGCTGCGCAAGGACTGGGGCTTCAAGGGCCTGGCCGTCAGCGACCACGGGGCGATCTTCGAGCTGATCAAGCACGGCGTGGCCGCCGACGGTCGTGAAGCGGCGAAGCTGGCAATCAAGGCCGGCATCGACATGAGCATGAACGACACCCTGTACGGCAAAGAGCTGCCGGGGCTGCTCAAGTCCGGCGAGATCGAGCAGAAAGACATCGACAACGCCGTGCGCGAAGTGCTCGCCGCCAAGTACGACATGGGCCTGTTCAAGGACCCGTACCTGCGCATCGGCAAGGCCGAGGATGATCCGGCCGACACCTACGCCGAAAGCCGTCTGCACCGCGCCGAGGCCCGTGACGTGGCACGCCGCAGCCTGGTGCTGCTGAAGAACCAGAACGAAACCCTGCCGCTGAAGAAAGACGCGAAAGTCATGCTGGTCGGTCCATTGGCCAAGGCGCCGATCGACATGATGGGCAGTTGGGCGGCGGCCGGTAAGCCGGCGCAATCGGTGACCCTGTTCGACGGCATGAGCTCGGTGATCGGCGACAAGGCGAATCTGATCTACGCCCGTGGCGCGAATATCACCAGCGACAAGAAGGTGCTGGATTACCTGAACTTCCTCAATTTCGATGCTCCGGAAGTGGTCGATGATCCGCGCCCGGCCAACGTGTTGATCGACGAAGCGGTGAAAGCGGCCAAGGACGCCGACGTGATCGTCGCCGCTGTGGGCGAATCCCGTGGCATGTCCCACGAATCCTCCAGCCGCACCGACCTGAACATCCCGGAAAACCAGCGCGAGCTGATCCGTGCCCTGAAAGCCACCGGCAAACCGCTGGTACTGGTGCTGATGAACGGCCGTCCGCTGACCATCCTCGAAGAGAACCAGTCGGCTGATGCGATTCTGGAAACCTGGTTCAGCGGCACCGAAGGCGGTAACGCCATCGCCGACGTGCTGTTCGGCGACTACAACCCGTCGGGCAAACTGCCGGTGACCTTCCCGCGCTCCGTGGGCCAGATCCCGACCTACTACAACCATCTGAGCATTGGCCGGCCGTTCACGCCGGGCAAGCCGGGCAACTACACCTCGCAGTATTTCGATGACACCACCGGTCCACTGTTCCCGTTCGGTTACGGCCTGAGCTACACCCAGTTCACGCTGAGCGACATGGCGCTGTCGTCAACCACGCTAAACAAGACCGGCAAGCTCGATGCCAGTGTCACCCTGAAAAATACCGGCAAACGTGACGGCGAAACCGTGGTGCAGCTGTACATCCAGGACGTCGCCGGTTCGATGATTCGCCCGGTGAAAGAACTCAAGAACTTCCAGAAAGTCATGCTCAAGGCCGGCGAACAGAAAGTCGTGCACTTCACCATCACCGAGGATGACCTGAAGTTCTACAACGCCCAGCTCAAGTACGCGGCCGAGCCTGGCAAGTTCAACGTGCAGATCGGCCTGGATTCGCAGGATGTGACGCAGCAGAGTTTTGAGTTGCTGTAATTATTCAGGCAACACATAAACCCCTGTAGGAGTGAGCCTGCTCGCGATAGCGGTCTATCAGCCAGATCAATGCTGAATGACACGACGCCATCGCGAGCAGGCTCACTCCTACATTTGGTTTTGGTGTGTGGCTGCTAGCCGCGTCTGTCGAGGATATTGACCACCAGCCGATCCACCCACCCCCAGATCCGCTGCTTCACCCGCCGCCGCAACGGCCGGCGCTGCCACTCCTCCAGACTGACCTGCTGGCTCAGACCGAAATCCTTCTCGAAACTCTGCACCACCGCTGCCGTCAACGACGGGTCCAGCGCCTCCAGATTCGCCTCCAGATTGAAGCGCAAGTTCCAGTGATCGAAGTTGCACGAACCGATGCTCACCCACTCGTCCACCAAGACCATTTTCAGGTGCAGGAAGCACGGCTGATATTCAAAGATCTGCACCCCGGCCTTGAGCAGGCGCGGGTAGTAGCGATGGCCGGCGTAACGCACCGACGGGTGATCGGTGCGCGGCCCGGTGAGCAGTAACCGGACGTCGACACCACGGGCAGCTGCCTTACGCAGCGAGCGACGGATTTTCCAGGTCGGCAGGAAATACGGGGTGGCCATCCAGATGCGCTTCTGCCCGCTGTTCAGTGCACGAAACAGCGACTGCAGAATGTCGCGATGCTGACGGGCATCGGCATAGGCCACACGGCCCATGCCCTCGCCCATGTCCGGCACCTTGGGCAAGCGTGGCAGGCCGACATGCGCCGAAGGTTTCCACGCTCGGCGATGGCGGTTGGCGATCCATTGACGGTCGAACAGCACTTGCCAGTCGAGCACCAGCGGGCCGTTGATTTCCACCATCACTTCGTGCCACTCGCTGCTGTCCTGCCCCGGTGTCCAGAATTCATCGGTAACACCGGTGCCGCCGACCACCGCCAGACGCTGATCGACCAGCAGCAATTTGCGGTGATCACGATAGAAGTTGCCGACCCAGCGCCGCCAGTTCAGGCGATTGTAGAAACGCAGTTCGACCCCGGCTTTGGTCAGGCGCTGACGCAGGTGCAGGGTAAACGCGAGGCTGCCGTAGTCATCGAACAGGCAGCGTACCCGCACTCCGCGCTCGGCGGCCTGGACCAGCGCCTGAACCACGGCCTCGGCACAAGCGCCCGCCTCCACCAGATACAACTCCAGTTCGACCTGCTCCTCGGCGCGGGCAATTTCCACCAGCATGCGCGGGAAGAATTGCGGGCCGTCGATCAACAGTTCGAAGCGGTTGCCGTCACGCCACGGAAACACCGCGCCGCGCATGTCAGCGCGCCGTGAAAATCAGCACCGCACCCACCGGTACCGACAGACTGATGGCCGACAGGCCGGCCAGGTCGCGCAGGGTTTCCAGCCCCGGCGCCAGATCGAAATCCTCGGCGTTGATCACCAACGGCTCCAGGGTCACCACTTGAAAACGCCGGTCGTCGAGACGGGTGGCCAGCAACTCTGCCGGGTATTCATGTTGCTTGCCGTGCAGGTTGACGGTCAGCGGCAGACGCAATTCCAGCTGCGCACCGGGGGCCAGATCGTTGATCGGGCGCAGGTCGATCCGGGTGCTGATGGTCGCTTCGGGGAATTGCTCGATCTGGAACAGCTCCTTGCGCATGCGCTCGTCGCGCAGCGGGATGCCGCTGTTGATCGAATCCAGCTCGACTTCGACTTCAGCGCGGCCATCCGGATCGACCTTGCCGTGCAGCACCAGAAAGCGCTGCACTTCAGAAATGTGGGCGTTTTTCGTGCTGACGAACGACAGCCGCGACGACTCGCCATCCAGATACCAGTTGGCCTGCGCCGGCAGCGCGGCGGCAGTCAGCAGCAGACTGGCGAAGGCTGTATAGAGGGAGCGGTTGAACATTGAATACTCGTGGGGGCGATAAACCTGCACGAACCTTAACCGCCCACGCCGTTATTGCAAACTGATCGCCGCAAATCTATCGATTGGTGAAACCTCCTGTGGGAGCTGGCTTGCTCGCGAAGGCGGTGAGTCAGTCAACACAAATACTGAATGGCACACCACATTCGCGAGCAAGCCCGCTCCCACAGGGTTATCTATTGACTTGAGGATTGAGGCGGCAGCCCTGGCGTTCGCCCAGCCACTGGGCACGATTGCTGCGGCCCATGCCGCTGACGGTGATGGTTTTGCTCGCGCTGTCATCGCTAAAGTGGCTGGTTGGCAGCCACTGTTTCACATAACCCCGGCAGTATTCGGCATCGTTGTTCATCACGTAACGACACGAACAATATTCCTTGGCCGTGTAGGCGCTGATGATGTCGGGGAACGCCCAGAGGTTTTCCCGTTCGAGCCAGATCCAGCCGAGCAGCACGATCAGCGCCAACAGCAACACCCGCTTCAACAGCTTCATGGCTGCACCGCCTTGAGCACTCGTTTGAGCAGTTCGTTGTGGCGATAGCTGCCGTCGCGGTCATCGGCGTAACGCACGATCACCAGTTTCTCGCTGGGGATCACATACAGCGCCTGGCCCCAGTGGCCGAGGGCGGCGAAGGTGTCGGGCGGCGCGTCGGGCCACGGCGCGGCGGCGCCATCCGCCGGGCGATTGAGCCACCACTGACCACCGGGCACCGCTTCGTCCTGATGCGCCTTGTAGCCGGCAAAGGCAGTGCGGTTGAAAGCGACCCAATCCTTGGGCAGCAATTGCCGGTCGTGCCAACGTCCGTCGCGAGCCATCAGCAGACCGACCCGCGCCAGATCCCGCGCCGTGAGATAGGCATAAGAGGACGCGACAAACGTACCGCCGGCATCGGTTTCCCACACGGCGTGGCGGATGCCCAGCGGCTCGAACAACGCGGTCCATGGATAGTCGGGATAACGCTGCGGGCCCACCATGTTCTTCAGCGCCGCCGCCAGCAGATTGCTGTCGCCACTGGAGTAACGGAACGTCTGCCCCGGCGGCGCATAAGCGTCGTGATTGGCAGTGAACGCGGGCATGTCGCGGTGCCCACGGGTGTAGAGCATCGCCACCACCGAGGATTTCAGCGGCGCGTATTCGTAGTCTTCCTGCCAGTCCAGCCCGGAAGCCCAGTGCAGCAGATCCGCCACGGTGATCGTGGGGTGTTGTTCCAGCGCCGGATAAAACTTCGCGACCGGATCATCCAGTTTGAACAGGCCTTCGCCATAGGCCACACCGAGTACCGTGGCCATCAGGCTTTTGCTGATCGACCAGGTCAGGTGCGGGGTCTCGGCACGGGTCGGGCCGGCGTAGCGTTCGTAGATCAACTGGCTGTCGCGGATGATCAGCAGCGCGTCCGTGCGGATGCCCTGGCGGGTAGTGTCGTCGCGGGGTGGGAAGGCGTAGGTCTCCAATGCCTCGACCGCTGCGCCGCTGATTTTTGCGTCAGTCGGCCATTGCTCACCGGGCCATTGTTCGGCCTGGACCGTGAAGCTGATCAGCAGCAGAAACAGGGACAGGCTTTTGCGCATGGTGAGGGCTCTTGGGGAGAACCTGCTGAGGGTAGTCTTGCCACATGACAGATGTGTGGTGTTTTTGCCGCCGCCTTCGCGAGCGAGCCCGCTCCCACATTTGAAACGCATTCCAAGGGTGGGAGCGGGCTTGCTCGCGAAGAGGCCAGTCAGCCCACCGCCAAAGCCTTGGCCAAGCGTTTGGCCCGCGCGCCGGCCGCCAACTGCATCACTCCCTGATCACGCTGCCACATCTGCGCCCACTCCGGACTACCCTCGGCCAACGCCTGATCGATCTCGCCCTTCAGCGCATCAAACTGCGCAAACAAACCGCCCAACAGCACATGCCCGGCCGGGTTGTTCGGTGGCTGGCGACTCGCTTCCGCGCACCCGGCCAACAGCGCCAGCAAGCGCAACAGCAGCGGCTGCGACCAGCCGCTGTCCTGACCGACACCGTACAGCCACGCGGTCATCGCGCTCAGCACATAGACATCTTCCAGGCTACGAAACGGCTTCACATAAGCGTCCCAGCCATCGCCCGCGAGCAACTCGCACAACGCGCCGTCCAGATGCAGCCGACCGTGACTGATGTCCGGCATCAGCGGCAGCGCCGGGAGTTTTTCCACGCGCACGCCGGGCTCGCCGGGATAGACCACCGCCAGGCTCAGGCGCGGCGTTTCGCCGGGTTCTTCACTGCGCGCGGCGACGAGCAGCCAGTCCGCCGCGTCCCCGGCGGTGACGAAATCCTTGCGCCCGCTCAGGCGCAAATCCGTCATGCGCGTCTGCATGTCCGCCGGGCGCAGGCTGCGCTGTTCGGTCGCACACAACGCGCCAAGACTCGGCGGCGCGCTCGGCCAGAGCATGCGCAACGCCGCCTGATACCCCACCAGAAACGCCAGCCCCGGCGTCGCCATACGCCGCCCTCCGGCCACCGCCAGTTCGAACGGCGTCACGTTGCCCAATTGATGCAGCAAGGTAGCGAAACCTTCCGCCAGATCAGTCACGGCGGGCAGGCGTTCATGGCTTTCGAGCAGGCTGGGCCAGGGCATAAGAGGCTCCTTGAGGGCTGTCATACAAGCATCACCAAACGTTCACGGTGATGACACCGGGGCTACATAGCCTGACTTTGCACAACATGGCTGCATAAAGAAAGTCGATCGGCTGCAACCCACGACGGGTTCAAGGCCCGTACGGAGATTCAAATGACTCAGATCGCCCGCATCAGCGACACCGGCAATGAACGCCGCCTGCAAGCCGAACGCCTGATCGGCGCCGAGGCCTTGCAGCAAGCCCAGGCCTTGCGCTTCAGCGTATTCAGCGGCGAGTTCAACGCCAAGCTGAAAGGCGCGGAACTGGGTCTGGACATGGATGACTATGATGTTCACTGCAGCCACATCGGCGTGCGTGACCTGAACACCGGGCGTCTGGTCGCCACCACCCGTTTGCTCGATCACACCGCCGCCAGCAGCCTGGGCAAGTTCTACAGCGAAGAAGAATTCAGTCTGCATGGCCTCGCCCATCTGCAAGGCCCGATCCTCGAAATCGGCCGCACCTGCGTCGACCCGGCCTACCGCAACGGCGGCACCATCGCCGTGCTCTGGGGTGAACTGGCCGAAGTGTTGAATCAGGGCGGCTACAGCTACCTGATGGGTTGCGCGAGCATTCCGATGCAGGATGGCGGCGTGCAGGCCCACGCGATCATGCAGCGTCTGCGCGAGCGTTATCTGTGCACCGAACACCTGCGCGCCGAGCCGAAGAATCCCCTGCCGTCGCTGGATATTCCATCGAACGTGATCGCCGAAATGCCACCGCTGCTCAAGGCCTACATGCGCCTGGGTGCGAAGATCTGCGGCGAGCCGTGCTGGGACGAAGACTTCCAGGTCGCCGACGTGTTCATCCTGCTCAAGCGCGACGAACTCTGCCCACGCTACGCCAAGCACTTCAAGGCGGCCGTGTGATGAGCCGGTTGCGCGTGTACGCGCGGATCACGCGGGTGCTGCTGGTGGTGGCGCTGGGCTTGACCATGGCCAGCGTCTTCGGCGTGTTCGAACGTCTGGGCCTGGCGCACTCGATGCAACGTCGGCAGCGCTGGTCGCGGTTTTTCATGGCGCGTTTGAGCAATGCCCTGCCCTTTCGCGTGACCGTGCACGGCGACCTGCCGAAGCAGCCGATGCTGTGGGTCAGCAATCATGTGTCATGGACTGACATTCCGCTGCTGGGCATGCTCACGCCGCTGTCGTTTCTGTCCAAGGCCGAAGTGCGCACCTGGCCGGTGGCCGGTTGGCTGGCGGCGAAGGCCGGTAGTCTGTTCATCCGTCGCGGCTCGGGCGACAGCCAGTTGATCCGCAAACAGATGACCCGTCACTTGCAAACGCAACATCCGTTGCTGATGTTCCCGGAAGGCACCACCACCGATGGCCGCTCGCTGCGCACCTTTCATGGTCGCTTGCTGTCGGCGGCGATTGATTCGGAGGTGATGCTGCAACCCTTGGCAATCCGTTATCTGCGCAATGGCGAAATCGACGCGTTGGCGCCGTTCATTGGTGACGATGATCTGCTGTCGCATCTGATGCGTCTGTTCAGCCACGACTGCGGCGATGTCGAAGTGCATCTGCTCAAGCCGATCGCCTGTCAGGGCCGCGAACGTGCGGCGCTGGCGTTCGAAGCGCAGCAGGCGGTGCAGAAGGCGTTGTTTGGTGATATCGCCAAAGCGGCCGAACCGCGTCGCGCCGGCGAACTGATCGCAGCCTGAAACACCGATTCCCCCCCTGTGGGAGCGGGCTTGCTCGCGAAAGCGGTAGTTCAGCCAATGCACATGTTGAATGACCTACCGCATTCGCGAGCAAGCCCGCTCCCACAGGGGGTTACTGTGTTGCCGACGTTTGTGCAAATTCTTGAAGCTGCGGATAGAACAAGCGGAAATCCTCACTCAGCGGTTCATACAAGCGCCGTAATTCCTGCATCGCCCCCGCCAGCTCCTCAGGCCGGGTCAGGCGGCGGGAGATCCCGCGCAGCACCTGCTCCAGCACTTCAAACTCTTGATACGAACCCAGCCAGTCATTGGCAACCATGTGCGGCGCGATTTTCGCCAGGCGTTCGGGCAATTGCCGCTCATTCGACAGCACCCGGTACACGTCACGGGTGAACTGCTGCAGCGGTTGATCGGCGTACAGCGTCCAGTCGCGGGCCAGGCAATGGTCGAAAAACACATCGAGGACAATCCCCGCGTAACGCCGCCGGGTCTCGGTGAAACGCCCGAGGGCGATGTCCACCAACGGATGGCGATCGGTGAATACATCAATCCGCCGATGCAACTGAATCGCCGCTTCAATCTGGGGTGCAAATTGCCCTTGCAGGCGTCCTTTGACGAAATCGCCATACAGACTGCCGAGTAATTGCTCGGGGTGCTGGCCTCCGAGGTGTAAATGTGCGAGATAGTTCATGGGCGCAGCTTAGCACTGCGCGCTTTCATCGTTACAGCACACGTATCGTTATAACCCGATATACCGATTTATGCGGTCGTCAGATCAAATTCATATTGGTATATCGCGAAATACCGATTTAAAGTTCGCCTCATCGCGATATAGCGCTACACATCACGAGCATAAAGCCATGAACCTCGACCTCGACGAAATAATAAAAGCCCTGGCACACCCAGTACGGCGAGACATTCTCATCTGGCTGAAAGACCCCAAAGCCCAGTTTCCTGAGCAGATACACAACCACGAGTACGGCATCTGCGCCGGGCAGATCGATCAACGCTGCGGCCTGTCGCAGTCGACCGTCTCCGCCCATCTGGCGACCCTGCAACGCGCAGGTCTGATCAGCAGCCAGAAAGCCGGCCAGTGGCACTTCTTCAAACGCAACGAGGACGTGATCCAGGCGTTCCTCGACGCCATCGTCAAAGAGCTCAGCGCTCCCACAAGGAATTGATTCAAATGCCCCTCTCGCTACTCATTCTGGCCTTGAGCGCCTTCGCCATCGGCACCACCGAGTTCGTCATCATGGGCCTGCTGCCCGATGTGGCGGCCGACCTCGGTGTGTCGATTCCCGGCGCCGGCTGGCTGGTGACCGGTTACGCCCTGGGCGTGGCCATCGGTGCGCCGTTCATGGCACTGGCCACTGCCAGACTGCCGCGCAAGGCCGCACTGGTAGCGCTGATGGGCATTTTCATCGTCGGTAACCTGCTGTGTGCCATCGCCAGTGACTACAACGTGCTGATGTTTGCCCGTGTCGTCACGGCGCTGTGCCACGGTGCGTTTTTCGGTATCGGCTCTGTGGTAGCGGCCGGGCTGGTGGCGCCGAACAAACGGGCGTCGGCCGTGGCGCTGATGTTCACCGGCCTGACCCTGGCCAACGTGCTCGGTGTACCGCTGGGCACGGCGCTGGGCCAGGAAGCCGGCTGGCGCTCGACCTTCTGGGCGGTGACCGTGATTGGTGTAGTGGCGCTGATCGGTCTGATCCGCTTCCTGCCGGCCAAACGTGACGAGGAAAAACTCGACATGCGCGCCGAACTCGCCGCCCTCAAAGGCGCCGGCATCTGGCTCTCGCTGAGCATGACCGCGCTGTTCGCCGCGTCGATGTTCACCCTCTTCACCTATGTCGCGCCGCTGCTCGGTGATGTCACCGGTGTCTCGCCAAAAGGCGTGACCTGGACCCTGCTGCTGATCGGCCTCGGTCTGACGGTGGGCAACATCATCGGCGGCAAGCTGGCGGACAAGCGTCTCGGCGCGACCCTGATCGGCGTGTTCGTGGCGATGGCGGTGGTTTCCACCGTGCTGAGCTGGACCAGCGTTGCGCTGATCCCGACGGAGATCACCCTGTTCCTCTGGGCCACCGCTTCGTTTGCCGCCGTCCCGGCGCTGCAAGTCAACGTGGTGACCTTCGGCAAGGCCGCACCGAACCTGGTGTCGACCCTGAACATCGGCGCTTTCAACATCGGCAACGCTCTGGGCGCCTGGGTCGGTGGCAGCGTCATCGCCCACGGTTTCGGCCTGACCAGCGTGCCCCTGGCCGCCGCCGCGCTGGCCGTTCTCGCGCTGCTGGTGACCCTGATCACTTTCCGTCAGAACGGCGACGCCGGTCTGGCCCCCGCTACCCACTGATTAACCACTTCACTGACGAGGGTTGTACACATGGTAACTATTTTCGATCCGATCAAACTGGGCGACCTCGAGCTGTCCAACCGCATCATCATGGCTCCGCTGACCCGCTGCCGCGCCGACGAAGGCCGCGTGCCGAACGCGCTGATGGCCGAGTACTACGTGCAACGCGCCTCCGCCGGTCTGATCCTCTCCGAAGCGACTTCGGTGACGCCGATGGGCGTCGGCTACCCGGACACCCCGGGCATCTGGTCCAACGACCAGGTTCGCGGCTGGACCAACGTGACCAAAGCCGTGCACGCTGCCGGCGGCAAGATCGTCCTGCAACTGTGGCACGTCGGCCGCATCTCGCATCCGTCGTACCTCAACGGCGAAACCCCGGTCGCGCCGAGCGCCATCCAGCCTAAAGGTCACGTCAGCCTGGTGCGTCCATTGGCCGACTATCCGACCCCGCGAGCTCTGGAAACCGCTGAAATCGCCGAGATCGTCGAGGCCTACCGCACCGGTGCCGAAAACGCCAAAGCCGCCGGTTTCGACGGCGTGGAAATCCACGGCGCCAACGGCTACCTGCTCGACCAGTTCCTGCAAAGCAGCACCAACCAGCGCACCGACAACTACGGTGGCTCCCTGGAAAACCGTGCGCGCCTCCTGCTGGAAGTGACTGACGCAGCGATCGACGTCTGGGGCGCCGGCCGTGTCGGCGTGCACTTGGCACCCCGCGCCGATTCCCATGACATGGGCGACGACAATCTGGCCGAGACTTTCACTTATGTGGCTCGCGAGCTGGGCAAGCGCGGCATCGCCTTCATCTGCTCCCGCGAGAAAGAAGGCGCCGACAGCCTCGGCCCACAGCTGAAAGAAGCTTTCGGCGGCGCGTACATCGCCAACGAACGCTTCACCAAGGACAGCGCCAATGCGTGGCTGGCTGAAGGCAAGGCTGACGCGGTAGCGTTCGGCGTACCGTTCATTGCCAACCCGGATCTGCCGGCACGCCTGAAGGCCGACGCACCGCTGAACGACGCACGTCCCGAGTTGTTCTACGCGAAAGGCCCGGTCGGTTATATCGATTATCCAACGCTGTAAACAACAACAACTAACAAGTAAGCCCCGCCTCGAAAGAGGCGGGGCTTTTTTTATTTTCATACATTTAAAGATTCGCCATCAGAACAATATAAACCTAAGCTCCGCCCAGCAACTCATCAATTACAACCCACCAACTTAATCAAGCAAGGTTATATAAAAATGAATGATATAGATCCAAACAAACTTACATTCCTTCTGCAAATCACCAATGCCACGGATTCTACTTTCTGGCTTGACGATGCCTCTGCAAAGCACCCACCCTTGACGCGTATCGACAAGATCCTCCCCTACCAGACCGTCTTTATGATGTTTGAAGGAGATCCTCATCTGAAGCAGGACATCGTTATTGATTACGATATCAAAAAGGAGGTATTCAGCACTTACGTCTGCTACACCAACTACAAACAGAAAGTACAATTCGACACTACGCTCAGTTATTGCTACCGACAAATGGCGGGGCACCGAGCTCCAAAAGTCGAACTTTTCTGGGATACCAACGCGTTCTCTGTTGGCGCCGAACCCATCACCTGCGGCGCGGCATTGGAAAATGAAAACCCGGTTTACCCTTACAGCTATAAGATGATCGCATTCATGACGCCATCGGCCTGATAGAGAGTTACCTGCTCATGCAGTAGCGGTACGGACAACGCTGACATTATAGAGGCGCGAGCAAACTAAAGGCCGTGGCTCAAGCCCATCGGAAGTAACGCAGCCTGGTGGTGAGGATCGGGCAAAGGGAACCCGGAAACGAAACGGATCGGTTGGTGCGTATCGGCTGCTCGGCGCCCTTTTAGCCCGAGTCGTTAACATTCATTCACACAGTCGACACAAAACCCCTACAAAATACGTAGCTCGCTACCTATCAACCTGGCCAACGTACGTATATAAAAGCACTCCATTACAAAAAGACTTGAAGCAGGGACATTTCCCCGCTTCAAGTCTTGACACGAACAGATTCAATTACGCATTTTGTTTCATTTACGCAGGCTAGGGCTCAGGCGCAGCATATCAAGCCCTGTATCGACCCAGCGCTCGGCTTCGGCATGCAATTGAAAGCTGTCCGGCGCCAACAGCCATCCATACAGGAGGCCATCGATATACGCATGAATGCTGATGGCCGCCCGGGCAGTGTCGAGATCTTCCGGCAACTGGCCGCGATTGACCGCATTACGCAGGGTCAGACCGATGCGCAGGTTGCAATCGAGACTGGCCGTGCGGCGCTGCTGGCGCAGATCGCACATTTCATCGGTGAATTCGCACTTATGAAACAGAATCTCGTTGATGCGACGGGTCTTCGGATCCAGGGCTACCTGATGAAACAGATGGATCAACAGCTTGCGCATGCACCCCAACGGGTCGAGTTCGTCCTCGCTCTCGCTGGCCTTGGCCAATTCATCCAGCGGTTCATGCAGGCTGTCGAGCATCGCCTGCACCAGATCGGCCTTGTTGCTGAAATGCCAATAGATGGCACCGCGCGTCACGCCGGCCATCGTCGCGATATCCGCCAGGGTCGTGCGGGCCACACCCCTTTCATAAAACGCTTTCTCGGCCGCTTCGAGAATCTGGCTGCGCGTTTCCTGAGCTTCCTCTTTGGTACGACGGACCATGGCAGTAAAACCTCAAACAGGATGTTTCAGGGATGGCTGAATATCCGCTGAATAAAGAGGGGGCTGATCTCTCACGAATCGGCTCCCCGGCCTACAATTTCAAACCTTGCGACGCATTTTGTAACAGGGTGGGTACGACGCCAAGCTATTTACAAACAACCATGAACGTAAGTATATTCCTTAGCAAGCTACTTATCCACTCGACCCGATTTTTTTACCCTTTCACACTTCTTGTGCGCAATGTGCGCGCCTGACCCGAGGATCTTCATGCAATTCAAGCCAGCTGTTACCGCTCTGGTCACTGCCGTCGCCCTGGCATCGCTGCTCAGCGGATGTAAAAAGGAAGAAGCGGCCCCAGCCGCTCCGCCTCCTCAGGTCGGCGTAGTCACCCTGCAACCACAAGCGTTCACCCTCACGTCGGAACTGCCGGGGCGCACCAGTGCGTACCGCATCGCTGAAGTTCGACCACAGGTCAACGGCATCATTCTCAAACGTCTGTTCAAGGAAGGCGGCGACGTCAAAGCCGGCCAGCAGCTGTATCAGATCGATCCGGCAGTCTATGAAGCGACCCTGAAAAGCGCCGAAGCCAACCTGCGTTCGACCAAGTCGATCTCCGACCGCTACAAGCAACTGGTCGACGAGCAGGCCGTGAGCCGCCAGGAATACGACACCGCCGTCGCCAATCGCATGGAATCGGAAGCGTCGTTGCAGAGTGCGCAGATCAACGTGAAATACACCAAGGTTTACGCGCCGATCTCCGGCCGTATCGGCCGTTCTTCGGTGACCGAAGGCGCACTGGTCAGCAATGGTCAGGCCGACGCGATGGCGACGATCCAGCAACTGGACCCGATCTACGTCGACGTTACCCAGTCCTCGGTTGAGCTGCTGGAACTGCGCCGCGAGCTGGAAAGCGGTCGCCTGCAGAAAGCCGGTGACAACTCGGCAGCGGTCAAGCTGACCCTTGAGGACGGCAGCCAGTACAAGCTCGACGGCAAGCTGGAATTCTCCGAAGTATCGGTTGATCCGACTACCGGTTCCGTGACCCTGCGCGCCGTGTTCCCGAACCCGGATCACACCCTGTTGCCCGGCATGTTCGTCCGCGCCCAGTTGCAGGCCGGGGTCAACGCCGCGGCCATTCTGGCGCCGCAACAAGGCGTGACCCGTGATCTCAAGGGCACTCCGACCGCACTGGTCGTCGGCCCGGACAACAAGGTTGAACTGCGTCAGCTCAAGGCCAGCCGTACCGTTGGCAGCCAGTGGCTGATCGAAGATGGCCTGAAAGCCGGCGATCGTCTGATCACCGAAGGCCTGCAATACGTTCGCCCAGGTGCTCAGGTCAACCCGACCGAAGCGACCAACGTAGCCAAGAACCCGGCCCCCGCTCAAGCAGCTGACAAAGCCGCTGGCGGCAAAGGGGAGTAACTCATGTCGAAATTTTTTATCGACCGTCCGATTTTCGCCTGGGTAATTGCCCTGGTGATCATGTTGGTCGGGGCACTATCGATCCTGAAATTGCCAATCAACCAGTACCCGAGCATTGCACCGCCGGCCATCGCGATCTCCGTGACCTACCCGGGCGCTTCGGCGCAAACCGTGCAGGACACCGTGGTCCAGGTGATCGAGCAGCAGCTCAACGGTATCGACAACCTGCGTTATGTGTCCTCGGAAAGTAACTCCGACGGCAGCATGACCATCACCGCGACCTTCGAGCAAGGCACCAACTCTGACACCGCGCAGGTTCAGGTCCAGAACAAGCTGAACCTGGCCACCCCGCTGCTGCCACAGGAAGTGCAGCAACAGGGTATCCGCGTGACCAAGGCAGTGAAGAACTTCCTGCTGGTGATCGGCGTGGTGTCGCGTGACGGCAGCATGACCAAGGACGACCTGTCCAACTACATCGTGTCGAACATGCAGGACCCGATCTCGCGGACCGCCGGTGTCGGTGACTTCCAGGTCTTCGGTGCCCAGTACGCGATGCGCATCTGGCTCGATCCGGCCAAGCTGAACAAGTACAACCTGACGCCGTCGGATGTCAGCGCCGCGATTTCGGCGCAGAACGTCCAGGTGTCTTCCGGTCAGCTCGGCGGTTTGCCGGCGCTGCCAGGTCAGCAACTGAACGCCACGATCATCGGCAAGACCCGTCTGCAGACTGCCGAGCAGTTCAAGGCGATCCTGCTTAAGGTCAATCAGGACGGCTCCCAGGTCCGTGTCGGCGACGTGGCCGACGTCGGTCTGGGTGGTGAAAACTCGAGCATTTCTGCGCAGTTCAACGGCAGCCCGGCGTCCGGTCTGGCGGTAAAACTGGCCAACGGCGCCAACGCCCTCGACACCGCCAAAGCGCTGCGCAAGACGATTGACGACCTCAAGCCGTTCTTCCCGCAAGGCATGGAAGTGGTGTTCCCGTATGACACCACTCCGGTCGTGACCGAGTCGATCAAGGGTGTGGTTGAAACCCTGGTCGAAGCGATCGTGCTGGTGTTCCTGGTGATGTTCCTGTTCCTGCAGAACTTCCGCGCCACCGTCATCACCACGATGACCGTGCCGGTGGTATTGCTTGGTACGTTCGGCATCCTCGCCGCCGCCGGTTTCAGCATCAACACCCTGACCATGTTCGGTATGGTGCTGGCCATCGGCTTGCTGGTGGACGACGCCATCGTCGTGGTGGAAAACGTCGAGCGGGTGATGGCCGAAGAAGGCCTGTCACCGAAGGAAGCGACCAAGAAGTCCATGGGCCAGATCCAGGGCGCCCTGGTCGGTATCGCCCTGGTGCTGTCGGCGGTACTGTTGCC
The DNA here is from genome assembly GCF_023063025.1 of Pseudomonas sp. YL2. Taxonomy (NCBI): domain Bacteria; kingdom Pseudomonadati; phylum Pseudomonadota; class Gammaproteobacteria; order Pseudomonadales; family Pseudomonadaceae; genus Pseudomonas; species Pseudomonas sp. YL2. The sequence continues at coordinate 20,244 of NZ_JAJSLU010000021.1, forward strand.
GATGGCGTTCTTCAGCGGTTCCACCGGTGTGATCTACAAGCAGTTCTCGATCACCATCGTCTCGGCCATGGCCCTGTCGGTAATGGTTGCACTGATCTTCACCCCGGCGCTCTGCGCAACCATGCTCAAGCCGATTGCCAAGGGTGACCACGGCACGCCGAAAAAAGGTTTCTTCGGCTGGTTCAACCGCAATTTTGATCGCGGTGTCAGGAGTTACGAGCGCGGTGTCGGCAACATGTTGTCGCGCAAAGCCCCGTACCTGCTGGCGTACCTGCTGATCGTCGTCGGCATGATCTGGCTGTTCACCCGCATTCCAACCGCGTTCCTGCCGGAAGAAGACCAGGGCGTACTGTTCGCCCAGGTGCAAACCCCGGCCGGTTCCAGTGCCGAACGTACTCAAGTCGTGATCGACGAGATGCGTACCTACCTGCTGGATAAAGAGGCGGGTGCGGTGTCCTCGGTGTTTACCGTGAACGGCTTCAACTTTGCCGGTCGTGGTCAGAGCTCGGGTCTGGCGTTCATCATGCTCAAGCCGTGGCACGAGCGTGATTCGGGCAACAGCGTGTTTGCCTTGGCACAGCGTGCGCAGCAACACTTCTTCAGTTTCCGCGATGCGATGGTGTTTGCGTTCGCCCCGCCTGCGGTACTGGAATTGGGTAACGCCACCGGTTTCGACGTGTTCCTGCAGGACCGCGCCGGTATCGGTCACGAAAAACTGATGGAAGCCCGCAACCAGTTCCTCGGCATGGCCGCGCAGAGCAAGGTGCTCTACCAGGTACGTCCGAACGGTCTGAACGACGAGCCGCAATACCATCTGGAAATCGACGATGAGAAAGCCCAGGCCCTGGGTCTGAGCCTCTCCGACATCAACAGCACCCTGTCGATCTCCTTCGGTAGTAGCTACGTCAACGACTTCATCGACCGTGGTCGGGTGAAGAAGGTTTACGTGCAAGGTCAGGCCGGTGCGCGCATGAGCCCTGAAGACCTGAAAAAGTGGTACGTGCGCAACAGCGCCGGGACCATGGTGCCGTTCTCCGCGTTCGCCAAGGGCGAGTGGATCTACGGTTCGCCGAAACTGGCCCGTTACAACGGCGTCGAAGCGATGGAAGTGCTCGGTTCTCCGGCGCCGGGTTACTCCACCGGTGAAGCGATGGCCGAAGTCGAAGCGATTGCCAAGAAGCTGCCGGCCGGTGTCGGTATCTCCTGGACCGGTCTGTCCTACGAGGAACGTCTGTCGGGCTCGCAGGCGCCAGCGCTGTACGCCCTGTCGCTGCTGATGGTGTTCCTGTGTCTGGCGGCGCTGTATGAAAGCTGGTCGATTCCGATCGCGGTCATGCTCGTGGTACCGCTGGGGATCATCGGGGCGTTGATGGCCACCAGCCTGCGCGGGCTGTCCAACGACGTGTACTTCCAGGTGGGCCTGTTGACGACCATCGGTCTTGCGGCTAAAAACGCCATTCTGATCGTCGAGTTCGCCAAAGAGCTGCATGAACAAGGGCGCAGTCTGCGCGATGCGGCGATCGAAGCGTGCCGCATGCGTCTGCGACCGATCATCATGACCTCGCTGGCGTTCGTCCTCGGTGTAGTACCGTTGGCGATCTCCACCGGTGCCGGTTCGGGCAGCCAGCACGCGATCGGTACTGGCGTGATTGGCGGTATGCTCACGGCCACGATCCTGGCGATTTTCTGGGTCCCACTGTTCTTCGTCACGGTTTCGTCCATCGGCCAGCGTAAAATCGCCGACCCGGACGAGACGACTGAAACTCCTAAAGAGGCTGGCCAATGAGCAAGTCGCTACTCTCCATCGCAGTCGCCGCCTTCGTGCTGAGCGGTTGCTCGCTGATCCCCGATTATCAGCAGCCTGAAGCACCGGTCGCGGGCCAGTACCCGCAGGGCCCGGCGTACTCGCCGGCCCAGGCGCCGGCGCAAGCCGCTGCCGAGCAGGGCTGGAAGCAGTTTTTCCATGACCCGGCCCTGCAACAGCTGATCCAGGTATCACTGGAAAACAACCGCGACCTGCGTGTCGCGGCGCTGAACATCGATGCCTACGCTGCGCAGTACCGCATCCAGCGTGCTGACCTGTTCCCGGCGGTTTCGGCCAATGCCAGCGGCAGCCGTCAGCGGGTTCCGGCCCGTGCCTCGCAGACCGGTGAAGCGAACATCAGCAGTTCCTACACCGCGACCGTCGGCATCAGCGCCTACGAACTCGACCTGTTCGGTCGGGTGCGCAGCCTGAGCGAACAAGCGCTGCAACAATATTTCGCCACCGAAGAAGCGCGCCGCAGCACGCAGATCAGTCTGGTGGCCAGTGTGGCCAACGCCTACATGACCTGGCAGGCCGACAAGGAACTGCTCAAGCTGACGCAAGACACCCTCGGTGCCTTTGAAGAAAGCTACAAGCTGACCAGCCGCAGCAACGAAGTCGGTGTGGCTTCGGCGCTGGACCTGGCGCAGTCGCGCACCTCGGTGGAAAACGCCCGGGCGCAATTGGCCAAGTACACCCGTCAGGTGGCTCAGGACGAAAACAGCCTGACCCTGCTGCTCGGCACCGGCATCCCGGCCAATCTGCAAGCGGCCAAACCGCTGTCGGATGACCTGCTCAGCGACGTACCGGCCGGTCTGCCTTCGGATCTGCTGCAGCGTCGTCCGGACATCCTCCAGGCCGAGTACAACCTGAAAGCGGCCAACGCCAACATCGGCGCCGCCCGTGCAGCGTTCTTCCCGAGCATCAGCCTGACCGCCAACGCGGGCAGCCTGAGCCCGGACCTGTCCGGTCTGTTCAAGGGTGGTTCGGGAACCTGGCTGTTCCAGCCGCAGATCAACCTGCCGATCTTCAACGCCGGCAGCCTGCGCGCCAGCCTCGACTACGCCAAGATCCAGAAGGACATTGGCGTGGCGAACTACGAGAAGTCGATTCAAACCGCCTTCCAGGAAGTCGCCGACGGCCTTGCCGCGCGCCAGACCTACACCGAGCAGCTGCAAGCGCAGCGTGACTTCGTCGCGGCCAACCAGGATTACTACCGCCTGGCCGAGCGTCGTTACCGCATCGGTGTCGACAGCAACCTGACCTTCCTCGACGCTCAGCGTCAGTTGTTCAGCGCGCAACAGGCACTGATCACCGACCGCCTCGCGCAGCTGACCAGTGCGGTCAACCTGTACAAGGCCCTGGGTGGTGGCTGGAATGCGCAGACCGCGCAGAACGAACCGCTGAAAGAAGAAGCACCGAAGATGAAGCTGTTCTGATCATCCGGTGAACACAAGGAGCCCGCCATTTGGCGGGCTTTTTGTTGCCTGAAACAAATGTGTTGTCTGGAATGGCGCTATCGCGAGCAGGCTCACTCCTACAGGGGAACGCATTCCAATTGTAGGAGTGAGCCTGCTCGCGATAGCGCCTTATCGACCACCACAAAACCCGGCTCAATCTTGCGTTCGATAATCGCCCAGAACCCGCTTTTACCAATTGAATCAAAACATCCGCCCCCCGCACCATTCGCTCCACAAAACCAATAACAACAGGTTCGATACCATGCTCCCGCGCCCTGTCCCGTCCGGCTGATCGCCGCCGCTTCATCCCTGATTCTGCAAGCTCGTGCCCGCCCCGAAATGGCGGCAACGGCTCTGTTCGACCTAAAAAAATAACAAGAGACCCTGCGATGACTCATCCCACTGCGCCGTACGCACTCCCCGGCCTGATCGCCCTGGCCCTGACCGGCGTCGCCCTCCCCGCCGCAGCCGAAGAAGCCGGTTTCGTCGAAGGTGCCAAGGTCAACCTCAACCTGCGCAACTTCTACATCAACCGCAACTTCACCAACCCGACCAAGGCTCAGGGCAAGGCTGAAGAGTGGACGCAGAACTTCATCCTCGACGCCAAATCCGGCTTCACCCAAGGCACCGTTGGCTTCGGCATGGACGTGCTCGGCCTGTACTCGGTGAAACTCGATGGCGGCAAAGGCACCGGTGGCACGCAACTGCTGCCGCTGGATCACGACGGACGGCCGGCGGACAACTTCGGTCGCACCAACGTCGCGTTCAAGGCCAAGCTGTCGCAGACCGAAATCAAGGTCGGCGAATGGATGCCGGTGCTGCCGATCCTGCGTTCGGACGACGGCCGTTCGCTGCCGCAAACCTTCCGTGGCGGGCAGATCACTTCGAAGGAAATCAACGGGCTGACCCTGTATGGCGGGCAGTTCCGCGCCAACAGCCCGCGCGACGACAGCAGCATGAGCGACATGTCGATGACCGGCAAAGCGGCGTTCACCTCTGATCGCTTCAACTTTCAGGGCGGCGAATACCAGTTCAACGAAAAACGCACACAGATCGGTCTGTGGAACGCCGAACTCAAGGACATCTACAGCCAGCAATACGTCAATCTGATTCACAGCCAGCCACTCGGCGACTGGACGCTGGGCGCCAACCTCGGCTTTTTCTACGGCAAGGACGACGGCAGCGCCCGCGCCGGCGAACTCGACAACAAGACCTGGTCGGGGATGTTCTCGGCCCGCTACGGCGGCAACACCTTCTACGTCGGCCTGCAGAAACTTACCGGCGACAGCGCCTGGATGCGCGTCAACGGCACCAGCGGCGGCACCCTGGCCAACGACAGTTACAACGCAAGCTACGACAACGCTCAGGAACGCTCCTGGCAGGTGCGCCACGACTACAACTTCGCCGCCCTGGGCATCCCCGGCCTGACCCTGATGAACCGCTACATCAGCGGCGACAACGTGCACACCGGAACCATCACCGACGGCAAGGAATGGGGCCGCGAATCGGAACTGGGCTACACCGTGCAGAGCGGCGCCCTGCGCGACCTCAACGTGCGCTGGCGCAACTCGACCATGCGCCGCGATTTCAGCAACAACGAGTTCGACGAAAACCGTCTGATCATCAGCTATCCGATCAGCCTGCTCTGAACCCGCACGCCGGCGCTGCACAAGCGGCGCCGGCATCAACCACTGGTCAGCCCGGACTGGCGATTTGTCGAGGCGCAGATACAGTCAACAGAGTGTGTAAATTCTCCAGCCTGCTGTAGGAGCCCTTAGTTTTCTTCCGTTATCTCCGGATGCTGTACGCGAAGCTGCCTTGGCCACGGAGGTCAGGTATGAGCAAGCGAATAGTTATCGTCGGTGGCGGTGTAGGTGGAACCATGCTGGCCAATCAACTGGTCGGCAAGCTGTATCCCGAAGTTCTACGCGGCGACGTCTCGATTACATTGCTGTCCAGTTCTCCCGATCATTACTACAAACCTGCGTTCATGTACGTGGCGTTCAGCCAGTTCTTCGAAGAAGAACTCAAACGTCCGGAACGCTCATTGTTGCGCCCGGAAATCAGTTTCCACGTTGAAGAAGTCACCCGTTTCGACTTTCCCGGGCAGCAATTGCGCACCCGTACCGGCAAGCGCTTCGACTATGATTTTCTGGTGATCGCCACCGGCTGCGTGCCGGCGCCGGAACGCATCGCGGGTCTGCAAGAAGCCGGCGACCACTTCTATCAATACCTTCCTGCCCGGCAGCTGGCGCAACGCCTGAACAGCATCGAAAAAGGCCGGATTTTCATTACCGTGTCCTTCCCGCAGACACCGAACGTACCGCACCAATGCGGAATCGCGCCCGTGGAAACGACATTGATGCTGGATGATTTATTGCGTCGCCGGGGTGTTCGCGAGCAAGTGGAAATCATCTACACCTACCCGACGGTTGCCCAGCTATTGCGCAATTGTCTGTTCTTGCAGCGTCCCACGGGTGAAATTCTGCCGAGCATTTTTGCCCGGAAAAACATTCAATTTCAGCGCGGCTTCACCCTGAGCCATGTGGATCCTGATGCAAAAATCGCCTACTCAATCGAGGGCGATGCGCAACCCTTCGACATTCTGATGGCTACTCCACCCATCCAGGCCGTCGAGCTGGTGCGTGGGTGCGGCATCTCACACGCCGCCAATGATGAAGGATGGCTCCCGACCAATCACGAAACGCTGCAGGTCTACGGTCTGGAGAATGTCTACGTGATCGGCGACACCGTCGACCTGCCGGTCAGCAAGGCCGGCGGCGCCTGTCATAACCAGGCGCCGGTGATCGCCAACAACATCACGGCCCAGATCCGTCTTGGCGCACCCAACTCGGTATACGACGGGCGGGTACAGGCGGTAGCCCAAATGGGCCTGAATGCCGGGATGCCACTGTGGTACGACTACGCCCACGATGTATTGCCGACACCCCCGACCAAATTGGGCGGTCTGCTCAGAAACGGTTTCAATCGCGGTCTTTACTGGGCGGTGGCCCGGGGAATGCTTTGACCCTGCACAGGGAGGAGTGATTGCTCATGAACATGCCCAAGGAAATGTCAGCCACGCCCGGGTTCACTGCACTGATGGCGAAACTGCAGCCGTTAATCGATGGCGGACGCCTGGAGAATATTGTCGACCTGCTTTCCCTGGTTTCCGATATTGCCGATCTGCTCGACGCGGCCATGGTGGAAAAACTCGCGCAATTGTTCGAGAGCAGCACAGCCGCCACCTGGACAGTCAGTAATGCAGTGCGCGTAGCCAAAGCCGAAGTATCGGCACAGTCAGCGGCGCCGGGGACTCTGGCGTTGCTCAAACTGCTGAATGAACAGGACACACGCAAAGGCGTGGCCGTTGTCCTGAAAACCCTCAACGTCATTGGACGACAACTGTAATCCGCCAGAGAGGACCTCCTCATGAGCGCCAAACTCGAAACGGCAGGGAACGCCTGCACCCACTGGGACGCCAAGGCGTACCAGCAGTTTTCCCGTCTCAGGCAACGCCCGGTCAACGAATTGCTCGACCGTATCGATCTGCACGACCCCAGACGAATTTATGACCTGGGCTGCGGCACCGGCATCGCCACTCAACTGCTGGCCGAGCGCTGGCCGCGTGCGCAGTTGCTGGGTGTCGACAGCTCGCGGCAGATGCTTGATCAGGCCCGGTGCCTGCCGATCAACGCCCAATGGCAAGAGTGCGACCTGCTCGACTGGCAACCCGAACAACCGGCCGATCTGCTGCTCGCGGCGGCGGTGCTGCATTTCATTGGCGATCATCAACACCTGCTGCCGCGCCTGCTGGGGTATCTGCGCCCGGGCGGCTGTCTGGCGGTGCACATGCCGGACTGGCGCGAGGCCTTGTGGTATCGATTGATGCTCGACACCCTCGACGACGCGGGACCGGGACACACCCCCATCGGCACACCGCAACTGCGCCAGTGCATGGCTGCGCGGTCATTGTTGACACTGGAGGACTATTACCGCGTGCTGGCGCCGCTGACCACGTCGCTGGAGATCTGGGAAACCGAGCAATTGCAGGTGGTTGGCGGCAAATCGCCGGTGTACGACTGGGTGAAGGTCTCGGCGCTGCGGCCGGTGATGCAGACGCTGACGTCTCAGGAACAGGCGCGGTTTATCTATCGCTTCCTGATGCGGGTGCATAAACATTACCCGCCGGAGAAAAACGGGCAGACGCTGTTTCCGTTCAAGCGGATTTTCATTGTCGCCAGGATCTGAGTGCCTGTGCTGATTGATGCATCACGGCGCCTGCCGCTTTCGCGAGCAAGCCCGCTCCCACAGGGAAATGCATTCCCAATGTGGGAGTGGATTTTCATTGTCGCCAGCGTTTGAGTACCTGTGCTGATTGATGCATCACGGCGTCTGCCGCTTTCGCGAGCAAGCCCGCTCCCACAGGGAAATGCATTCTAAATGTGGGAGCGGGCTTGCTCGCGAAGGCGTCAGTTCAGGCACCATCACTCCCGGGATTCGACTCCCAGCTCATCCCACACCGACTCCGCCAGATGAAACGTGGCATTCGCCGCCGGGATCCCGCAATAAATCGCGCTCTGCATGATCACTTCCTTGATCTCGCTCCTGCTCACACCGTTGTTGGCCGCCGCACGCAGATGCAATTTCAGCTCGGCCTCGCGGTTCATCCCGATCAGCATGGCGATGGTGATCAGGCTGCGCGTGTGCCGTGGCAGGCCCGGGCGGGTCCAGATGTCGCCCCAGGCGTGACGCGTGATCATCTCCTGGAATTCCGAGTTGAACTCGGTCAGCGCATTCAGGCTGCGGTCGACGTGAGCATCGCCCAATACCGCGCGGCGGACTTGCAGGCCTTCGTCGTAACGTTGTTTCTCGTCCACAAAAACTTCCTCACTGAGCGTTCAGAAACGCCAACACACGATCACTGAAAGCGGCACCGGCCTGCACGTTGGACAGGTGCGCGGCATAGAACTCGGCGTACTCGGCGCCGCGCACATGCTCTTGAATGAAATGCCCGCCAGACGGTGGCGTCACCGCATCTTCGGTACCCGCGATCACCAACAACGGCAGGTTGATCGAGGCCAGTTGCTCACGGAAATCGGCATCGCGCACTGCCGCGCAATTAGCCGCATAACCTTCAGGCGAAGTCGCCGCGAGCATGTCGGTGATCTTCTTCGCCGCGGCCGGATTGGCCGCGGAAAAATCCGGGGTAAACCACCGGGCAATCGACGCATCACGCAGTGCGACCATCGCTGCCGGGCCATCACGCAGCACGGTTTCGATGCGCGGGTTCCACACCGATGGATCACCGATCTTCGCGGCGGTGTTGCACACGATCAACTTGTGCAGACGATGACCGGCATTGATCCCCAGCCACTGGCCGATCAAGCCACCCATCGACAGTCCGCAGAAATGCGCACGCTCGATGTGCAGCGCATCCAGCAGACTCAGCACGTCGCGGCCCAGTTGCTCGATGCTGTAAGGCCCCGGCGTCACCAGCGACTGGCCGTGACCACGGGTGTCGAAACGCAGCACCCGGAAATGCTCGGTGAATGCCGGCATCTGCGCGTCCCACATGTGCAGGTCGGTGCCCAGCGAGTTGGACAGCACCAGCACCGGCGCATCGACCGGGCCTTCAATAACGTAATGCAGTTCGCCATCGGCGAGTTGAACGAAAGCCACAGCCCTCTCCTTTCAGACAGACAATGCGTTGTGTTCGGCCACTGCGCGCTCGACCCAGGCTTGCGCCTGGCCGAGGTAATGCGCGGGGTCGAGCAGATGATCGAGTTCGGTGCTGCTCAGTTCGGCGGTCACTTGCGGCACGTCGCCGAGTACCGCACGCAGGTGGCGCTGTTCGGCCACCGCGCGTTTGCAACATTGTTCGAGCAGGTGATGCGCGGTGTCGCGGCCGACCCGCTGCGCGAGGACGATGCTCACCGCTTCGGCCAGAACCAGCCCTTGGGTCAATTCGAGGTTGCGCGCCATGCGCTCGGCATCGACCTCCAGACCATCGGCCAGCAAGCGCGCTTGATGCAGCGCACCGGACACCAGGCAGCATATCTCCGGCAGGGTTTCCCATTCGGCATGCCACAGCCCGAGGCTGCGTTCATGCTCCTGAGGCATGGCGCTGAACAGCGTCGAAACCAGCCCTGGCACCCGCGTCGCCGCGCCGATCAACACCGCCGCGCCGACCGGATTGCGCTTGTGCGGCATGGTCGACGAACCGCCCTTGCCCGGCGCCGACGGCTCGAACACTTCCGCCGCTTCGGTCTGCATCAACAGACTGACGTCGCGCCCGAGTTTGCCGAGGCTGCCGGCGATCAAACCGAGCACCGCGCCGAACTCGACGATGCGATCCCGCTGGGTGTGCCACGGTTGCTCAGGCAAAGTCAGTTGCAGCTCTTCGGCCAGCGCCTGAGCGATCGGCAATGCTTGCTCGCCGAGCGCCGCGAGGGTGCCGGAAGCACCGCCGAATTGCAGCACCAGCAGCCGCGGCTTGAGTTCGCGCAGACGCTGACGGCTGCGGGTTACCGCGCCGAGCCAACCGGCAATCTTCATCCCGAGGGTGACGGGCGTGGCGTGCTGCAGCCAGGTGCGCCCGGCCAATGGCGTCGCCGCATGCCGCTGCGCTTGGGTGGCGAGCGAATCGGCCAGCGCTGCCAGATCGCTTTCAATCAGCTCCAGCGCCTGCCGCAATTGCAGGACCAGCCCGGAATCCATCACGTCCTGACTGGTGGCGCCCAGATGCACATAGCGCTCGGCCTCGGCACTGCTTGCGGCGATCTGCTTGCCCAACGCCTTGACCAGTGGAATCGCCGAGTTGCCGGCCGTGGCAATCGCCTCGCCCAGCGCCGCGAAGTCATACAGACCGGCATTGCAAGCGGCGGCAATCGGCGCCACGGCAGACGCCGGAATCACCCCGACCCGCGCCTCGGCCCGGGCCAGCGCCGCTTCGAAATCGAGCATGGCCTGCACCCGGCCCTGATCGCAGAACACCTCGCGCATGTCGCGGGCCGTGAAGTAGGCATCGAACAATTGATTGCCCGGTCGCTGAGTCATAAACAGTCCTTGCCGGCGCGGGCCAATGCGGCCCGCGCACATCGGTTTACAGATCGTGGTGCAAGTACGCCGCCTGTTTCGGCAGGCGCAGGCTGAACAGGAACGCCACCGCCATCATCACCGTGACGTACCAGTAGAACGCGTTTTCCATGCCCCCGGCTTTCAGGCTCAGGGCCACGTATTCCGCCGAACCGCCGAAGATCGCGTTGGCCACCGCGTAGGCCAGACCGACGCCGAGGGCGCGGACTTCCGGCGGGAACATTTCGGCTTTCACCAGGCCGCTGATCGAGGTGTAGAAACTGACAATCGCCAGCGCCACGGTGATCAGCACGAAGGCCAGCACCGGGCTGCTGATGCTTTTCAGACTCAACAGGATCGGCACGGTGAACAGCGTGCCGAGCGCGCCGAACCAGAGCATCGAATTACGTCGGCCGATCTTGTCGGCGAGCATGCCGAACAGCGGCTGCATGCACATGTACAGGAACAGCGCGCCGGTCATGATGTAGCTGGCGGTCTTGGCGTGCATGCCGGCGGTGTTCACCAGGTACTTCTGCATGTACGTGGTGAAGGTGTAGAAAATCAGCGAGCCACCGGCGGTGTAACCGAGCACGGTGATGAACGCGGCTTTGTGATCACGGAACAGCGCGCGGATGCTGCCGGCGTCCTTGTTCTCGCGCATTTCCTTGCTGGTGGTTTCTTTCAGGGAGCGACGCAGGAACAGCGAAATCACCGCCGCCACCGCACCGACCACAAACGGAATCCGCCAACCGTAAGCACGCAGTTCATCTTCACTGAGGAACTGTTGCAGGATCACCACCAGCGACACCGCCAGCAGTTGCCCGCCAATCAGCGTCACGTACTGGAACGAGGCAAAAAAGCCGCGCTGGCCCTTGAGCGCGACTTCACTCATGTAGGTGGCGGTGGTGCCATATTCGCCACCCACCGACAGGCCTTGCAACAGCCGCGCGAACAGCAACAGCAGCGGAGCCCAGACGCCGATGCTGGCGTAAGTCGGCAGACAGGCGATGAGCAGGGAGCCGAAGCACATCATCAGCACCGAAATCATCATCGAGGTCTTGCGGCCCTTCTTGTCCGCCAGCCGCCCGAAAATCCAGCCGCCAATCGGGCGCATCAGAAACCCGGCAGCGAACACCCCGGCCGTGTTGACCAGTTGCACCGTGGGGTTGTCGGAGGGGAAAAACGCCGGGGCGAAATAGATCGCGCAGAAGGCGTAGACGTAGAAGTCGAACCATTCGACGAGGTTGCCGGACGAGGCACCGACAATGGCGAAGATGCGCTTGCTGCGCTCCTCGCCGGTGTAATGAGCGGTGGTAGTTGTCATTGTTTTTTACTCTGAAGGGACAGGTGAGAGTCTAGACACACTTCGCAACAGTCCCGTTCCACAGTTTCATCTGCAACACAGTTCCCTTGTAGGAGTGAGCCTGCTCGCGATTGCGGTTTGTCATTCAGCCCTTATTCGTCTGATCCACCGCTATCGCGAGCAGGCTCACTCCTACAAGGTTTTGGGGTGTACTTCAATAATCGAAGAACACCGTCTCCGCCTCAGTGCCCTGCAAAATCACATTCCACTGATAAACCCCCGCCGCATCCGGCTTCGCCAGCAACGTCCCGCGACGCTCCGCCGGCACACATTCGAGCAGCGGATCATTGACGTTCGCCGGGTCGCCTTCGAAGTAGATCCGCGTCAGCAAGTGCTTGACCAGACCACGGGCAAACACCAGCACCACCAGATGCGGCGCCTGGGTCGAGCCCTTCAGGCCTTCAACCGTGCCCGGTTTGATCGTGGTGAAACGGAAGCGCCCTTCGGCGTCCACCGGCACCCGGCCAAAACCTTCGAAATGCGGGTCCAGCGGTTTGTCCTGCTCGTCTTCCGGATGCGCGTACTTGCCTGCGGCGTTGGCCTGCCAGACTTCGAGCATCGCGTCGTTGACCACATCGCCGTTGCCGTCAACGACTTGGCCGGTGATCGCCACGCGCTCGCCGAGGGTTTGTTCGACGGTGAGGTTTTCGCGGTTCAGCCAGGTCAGGCCGATGTGGTAGTACGGCCCGACGGTGTGGGACGTGGTGGCAGTCAGCGTCATCTTATTTCTCCATCGGCGTGGCGTCGCGGCCGCGCAAGACGATGTCCCAGCGATAGCCGAGGGCGTAGGACGGAATGGTTTTTTCCAGATCGAAAGCGGCGATCAGACGCTCCTTGGCGGAGGTGTCCGGCACGCAGTTGTAGATCGGGTCGTAGGCCAGCAGCGGGTCGCCGGGGAAATACATCTGCGTCACCAGACGGGTGAGGATGCTCGGCCCGAACAGCGAGAAATGGATGTGCGCCGGGCGCCACGCGTTGTGGTGGTTACCCCACGGATAGGCGCCGGGCTTGATGGTCTGGAACTGATACCAGCCATCGGCGTCGGTCACGGTGCGGCCGGTGCCGGTGAAGTTCGGGTCCAGCGGTGCGTCGTGCAGGTCGCGCTTGTGGTTGTAGCGACCGGCGGCGTTGGCCTGCCAGATCTCCACCAGAATCCCCGGCACCGGCAAACCGTTTTCGTCGAGCACACGGCCGTGAATGATGATGCGCTCGCCCAACGGCTCGCCGTCGTGCTGCGCGGTCAGGTCGTTGTCTTTCTCGGCGACGCGTTCGGCACCGATGGTCGGGCCGGTGATCTCCGACAACGAATGCGGCAGAAACACCAACGGCTTGGACGGCGAGCGCAGGTTGGTGGATTGATACGTCGGGTGCAGGTATTCAGGCTGGGTGCCTTCCTGCGGACGACGGTAGCCAGGCTTGTCAGTCATTTCGCTTTCCTCAGTTCTTATCAGTCGACGCGCTGCGTCAGACGCGTTCGATGGCCAGGGCCAGACCCTGCCCGACGCCGACGCACATGGTCGCCAGACCTTTCTTGCCGCCGGTCTTTTCCAGCTGATGCAGCGCCGTCAGCACCAGTCGCGCCCCGCTCATGCCCAACGGGTGGCCCAAAGCAATAGCGCCACCGTTCGGGTTGACCTGCGGCGCATCGTCCGCCAGACCCAACTCACGCAGCACCGCCAGGCCTTGGCTGGCGAAGGCTTCGTTGAGTTCGATCACATCGAAATCGCTGACCGCCACGCCGAGACGCTCGATCAGTTTGCGCACCGCCGGCACCGGGCCGATGCCCATCACCCTAGGTGCAACACCGGCGCTGGCCATACCCAGCACTTTGGCCCGTGCTGTCAGGCCGTGTTTTTTCACCGCTTCCGCCGACGCGAGAATCAGCGCGGCAGCACCGTCGTTGACCCCGGACGCGTTGCCGGCGGTGACAGTCTTGTCCGGGCCGTTGACCGGTTTGAGTTTGGTCAGCGCTTCAAGCGTGGTGTCGGCGCGTGGATGCTCGTCCTGGCTGACCACGATTTCGCCCTTCTTGTGGGCGATCCGTACTTCGACGATCTCCTCGGCGAAATAGCCCGCCGCTTGTGCAGCAGCCGTGCGTTGCTGACTGCGCAGGGCGAAAGCGTCCTGATCGGCACGCGACACTTTATAGTCGTCGGCGACGTTGTCGGCGGTTTGCGGCATCGCATCGACGCCGTACTGGGCTTTCATCAGCGGGTTGATGAAACGCCAGCCAATGGTGGTGTCTTCCAGTTTCATGTTGCGCGAGAACGCTGCGTCCGCCTTGCCCATCACGAACGGCGCGCGGGACATCGACTCGACGCCGCCGGCAATCGCCAGCTCCATCTCGCCGCTGGCAATCGCACGGAAAGCAGTGCCGATCGCGTCCATGCCCGAAGCGCAGAGACGGTTGAGGGTCACGCCCGGCACGCTGTCCGGCAGACCCGCCAGCAGCAGCGCCATGCGCGCCACGTTGCGGTTGTCTTCACCAGCCTGGTTGGCGCAGCCGAGGAACACTTCGTCGATCGCGTTCCAGTCCACCGAAGGATTGCGTTCCATCAGCGCCTTGATCGGCACGGCGGCCAGGTCATCGGCACGGACGGCGGACAAACCGCCGCCAAAACGGCCGATGGGGGTACGAATCGCGTCGCAGATATACACGTCACGCATCATGCTTCTCCCGGTGCCTGACCGTGGGCGGCGGCGGTGCGCGCTTCGAGATCGCGCAGTGCAGTGAGTTCGACCTCGGTCGGTGCCGCCGTGGTTTCAACGTTGTCGGCAAAGCGGATCGCCCAACCGGTGGCGGCGACCACTTGCTCGCGGGTCACGCCTGGATGCAGGGCGGTGACCACGAATTCGTGGGTGCCCTGCTCCGGTTCCATGATGCACAGGTCGGTAATGATCCCGACCGGGCCAGCACCCGGCAGGCCCAGACGCTTGCGCGAATCGCCGCCCTCGCCATGACCGACCGAGGTAATGAAGTCGAGCTTGTCGACGAACGAACGCGCCGACTGCTTGAGGATGATCAACACGCTCTTCGCCGAACCGGCGATCTCCGGCGCGCCACCGGCACCCGGCAAACGTACTTTCGGCGCGTGGTAATCGCCGACCACAGTGGTGTTGATGTTGCCGAAACGGTCGACCTGCGCCGCGCCGAGAAAACCGACGTCGATGCGCCCGCCTTGCAGCCAGTAGCGAAAAATCTCACCGGTCGGCACGACGGTGTCGGCGGTTTCCGCCAGTTCACCATCACCGATCGACAGCGGCAGCACGCTCGGCTTGGCGCCAATCGGACCCGATTCGTAGATCAGCACCACGTCCGGCGACGAAGTCAGGCGCGCAAGGTTGGCGGCTTTCGACGGCAGGCCGATGCCGACGAAGCACACCGAGCCGTTCTTCAGGCGACGGGCCGCCGCGACGGTCATCATTTCATTGGTGGTGTAAGTCATTACTTGGCCTCCGAAGCAGCGGCCAACTTGGCCTGAAACTCGCTGAAGTCAGCGCAGCCATGGATGTATTCGTTGATCCACGCGGTAAACGTCTCACGGTCGCGGGCGATCGGATCCCACGCCTGATAGAAGCGATTGTCACGCTCGGTGTAACCGTGGGCGTAGGATGGATGCGCGCCGCCGGGTACGTGGCAGACCGCGCTCAAGGCCCAGGTCGGCAGCACGCAAGCGTTCATCGGGGCGTTGAGGTTGTCGACGATTTCCTCGACGGTGACGATGCAGCGCTTGGCCGCCAGTGCCGCTTCTTTCTGCACGCCGAGAATGCCCCACAGCAGCACGTTGCCCTGACGGTCGGCTTTCTGCGCGTGGATCACGGTGACGTCCGGACGCACCGACGGCACGGCCGCCAGCACTTCACCGGTGAACGGGCAGGTCACGGACTTGATCAGCGGGTTGACCTTCGGCAGGTCGGAACCGGCGTAGGCCCGCAGCACGGCGAACGGCAGGCCGGAAGCGCCGGCGACGTAGGCGTTGGCCAGGTCGGCGTGGCTGTGCTCTTCGATTTCCAGGGCATGCGGCCACTGCTTCTCGACCGCATCGCGCAGACGGTGCAGCGAACCCACACCCGGATTGCCGCCCCAGGAAAAGATCAGCTTGCGTGCACAACCGGCACCGATCAGTTGGTCGTAGATCAGGTCAGGCGTCATCCGCACCAGGGTCAGATCTTTCTTGCCCTGCCGAATGATTTCATGACCTGCGGCTGTCGGAATCAGGTGAGTGAAGCCTTCGAGCGCGACGGTGTCGCCGTCGTTGACGAATTGCTTCACCGCGTCGTGCAGCGAAAGGATCTCAGCCATGGAGCAGGCTCCCGTTTTTGTAGTGAATCGCCAGTGATAAAAAGGCGCGAGGTTCAGCGCCGGAGTCACTGAAGATTAAGCCGCTGAAAATCGCCAAACAATCCGATAATCGACTGAGTGTTCGTTTATCGAACGGATTGTTATCACCCTATCAATCACAAGCAAAAGCTTCGCGAGCAAGCCCGCTCCCACATTTGCAATGTGTTTTCCCTGTGGGAGCGGGCTTGCTCGCGAAGGCGTCGGAACATTCAACGCAAATCAAAATGACTCGACTCAAGTCGCATCCGCATGACTCACCATGCCTTTGATCACCACCGCCGTCGTCGCCAACGCCGCCGGAATCACCAGCGCCGTCAGCACCTGCTCAAAATTCCAGCCCAACCCCAGCAACGTCGCGCCCATCCACGCCCCGAGAATCGCGCCAAAGCGGCCAATCCCGAGCATCCACGAGACCCCGGTCGCGCGCCCCTGAGTCGGATAAAACCGCGCCGCCAATGAAGGCATCGCCGATTGCGCGCCGTTGACGCACATCCCGGCCACCAACACCAAGGTCGCGAGCAGCGTGATGTTGCCCAGGCTCTGCCCCACCGCATAGGCAAACACCCCGGCCAACAGATAGAACGTGCCGATGACCTTGTGCGGATTGAAGCGGTCCATCGCCCAACCCACAGCGACCGCACTCAACACCCCGCCAAACTGGAACAACGCGCCAATGAACGCCGCCTGCTCCATGCTCGCGCCGCTGTCACGCATCAGGGTCGGCAGCCAACTGGTCAGCAGATAAACGATGACCAGGCCCATGAAGTAGGTCAGCCACAGCAGCAAGGTACCGACGCTGTAGGTGCCGGAGAAAATCACCGCGAACACGTTGCGCGCCTTGACGGTTTTCTGTTCCGGCACGCTGAAACTCGAGGCCTGCGCGACGGTGACCGGATCGATTGGCGACAAGGTCTTGCGTACTTTGTCGGTGCCGCGATTGCGCACCACCAGAAAACGCGCCGACTCCGGCAGCCAGAACAGCAGCACCACCGCGAGGATCAGCGGCAGGATCCCGCCGATCAGCAGCAGGCTGTGCCAGCCGAACGCCGGGATCAGCTTCGCCGAAATGAAACCGCCACCGGCCATGCCAAGGTTGAAGCCGCAGAACATGCTGGTCACCAGCAAGGATTTCTTGCGCTCCGGGGTGTATTCCGAGAGCAGCGTGGTGGCGTTGGGCATGCCGGCGCCCAGACCGAGGCCGGTGAGGAAGCGCAACACCAGCAGTTGCTCGACGTTGGTGCTGTAGGCCGAGGCCAGGCTGAAAGCGCCGAACAGCAGCACCGCGCCAACCAGCACCACTTTGCGTCCGAAGCGGTCAGCCAGCGGGCCGGAACCCAGTGCGCCGAAGACCATGCCGATCAACGCGGCGCTCATTACCGGGCCAAGGCTGGCGCGGTCGATGCCCCAGTCCTGGGACAGTGCCGGCGCGATAAAACCCATCGCCGCGGTGTCGAGACCATCGAGAAATACAATCAGGAAACACAGAATCACCACCCGCCACTGATAGCGCGAGATCGGTTGGGCATTGATGAAGGTCTGCACGTCGAGGCAGTTACCTACAGCGGACTGAGGCTGGTTCATTATTTTTATTCCACGCAAAAAACGCAGTCGAACGGCGGCCGGCCAGAGAGCGGCACGGTCACAAGAATAGAAGATCGAAATCAGGCGTTGCGGTGAATCCGGCAACAGGGAATGGAGCTGAGACAGTCGGGGAGCATGCGCATGGTGAGTTGCCTCTTGTCATTATTATGGGAGTCGACAATCCGGCAGGCTCATTCGAATCTGCGCCGGATGACGCTGCCGCGACATTAATGATCCGGGGCTTTTAGCGTCAATTCGATAAACGCAACACTGTGCGTTTATCGAACAGCTTCATCAGGCGAACAACTGCGCGCTGAGGTCGCGGCTGGCACTGAGCAGGCCCGGCAGGAAGCGTTGTTCCAGTTCGGTACGGCTGACGCGGCCGGCGTGGGTGCTGACATTAAGCGCCGCCACCACCTGGCCCGACGCATCGTAAACCGGCACGGCAATCGAACGCAGGCCTTGTTCGAGTTCCTGATCGACGATGCACCATCCCTGCTGCCGTACTTCCTGCAGGCATTCGAGCAGACTTTCGGGGGTGTGCAGCGTGCGGCTGGTCTTGGCCACCAGTTCGGCATGGTCGAGGTATTCGCGCAGCGAGGTGTCGTCCAGCGCCGCCAGCAGGATGCGGCCCATCGATGTGCAATAGGCCGGCAGACGCCCGCCCACCGACAGATCCACCGAGATCAACCGCTGCGTGGTCGCCGAACGGGCGATGTACAGAATGTCGTCACCTTCGAGCGTGGCCATGTTGCAGGCTTCGTGCAGTTGCTCGCTCATGCGGTCGAGATACGGCTGGGCCGACACCGCCAGCGGCGTCGACGACAGATACGCGTGCCCGAGAGTCAGCACTTTGGGCAGCAACGAGTAAGTACGGCCATCAGTGGTGGCGTAACCCAGTTTGATCAGTGTGTGCAGGCAACGGCGCACGGCAGCGCGGGGAATTTCCGTGCGATGGCTGATCTGGGCGATGGTCAGGTGCCGCTTGCGCTCCTGAAACGCCTGCACCACCGCCAGGCCACGGGCCAGCGAGGTCATGAAATCCGGATCGCCGGTCAGCGCCTGGATGCGTTTGGCCGGCGAAGCGACGATCGGCGGCGCCACGGAGGTGAAGGAGTTGCGCATTTGATCGTTCATTTCTTGTCCTTGTTTCCGGCACGGATCAATGGCTATACAAGCGGCTCGCCAGCAGATGCACAAGAGTCGAGACGCCAAGATTGGGCGATTATCGAACCGCCGACCGATTATCGCAATCCATCAGCCGCTGTCCTTCTTGGCTTCTTCATTCATTCACCTGCCTGTTCATCCAACTTCGCATGCCTCATTAGTTGATCGACTTAATGGCGCCAGAAACTGAACGCGAGTCCTTAAAAGGTTTCGGCGAATTTCAACTAGCGATAAAACTTGTCAGTAACAAAACGATCACACATCCCGAACCGTTTTTAACTTGGCAAAGATAGTCATTCCCGAATCGACCGCTATAATGCACCTCAGCGGCGCCACGTTTTCACTGGCCGAGGGTGCCGCCCGCTGACCCGATGCCTATTGCCGTCAGCCCGGCCAGCGCCTGACGCTCATTATTCATGCACCGCCAGCGCGCTTGCTGAAACAGGAAACTGATGCTGCGTCAGTTTTAATCTGGTGCCGTAGCCGCCTGCAACATGGAAGTCTTGATCGCCCTGCCGATAACGCCAATGCCTGACCCGGCATGGCCCTTTGGTGGACGTGTTCAATCGACTCGTTGCCGTGCGTTTCACCAGATATTTATCTCAACTCAAACAGGTAGCACTGTGACGAAAGACGAACTGCGCGCGGAACTTGAGCGCCAGGAACAACGTTACAAGGAAGTTTACGGCGGGGAAGTCACCACCTACGCCGCGCAACCCGAACCGGAACGCAAGGCATGGCGCAAACGCCCCACCGTTCAGGATCAGGTTTTCCAGCAAGAACTGAAAAAGATGGAAGAAGAACTCAAAACCGAAGAGCCCTGAACGGGCGATCCTGAGATTTTCGAGGGTCTGCGTCGCCACCGGCTAAAAGCACGGTGACCCGACCATGCCTTGCGCGCCCGCTATCCGCGGGCAGCGGCCCACCTCCCCCCGGCCTGCACGGGAAAGGAGCGTGTCTGACTCGTTTCAGAGATATTTCACACAGGCGTTTGAGGCTCTCGGGCGCTCGACGAAATGCCTGCTGCCCGAAGGTTTTTTCAAGCTAATCAAACACTTGAAAAACCCTGCAACATGCTCGGGCATTGCACCTTGCAACAATTTAATTCGACATTGATTGCTACCGATGAGCAGGTAGGGGATCGATTTCCAGTCTTTTCTGGCATAATCGCGCCCCCTTATGACCGGGTCAGAAAACCTTCATGATCGATTTATTCAGCGGACTGGATGCTTGGGTGCTTGTGAGCCTCTTGCTCGCCCTGACGTTTGTCCTCGCCTTCGAGTTCATCAATGGATTTCATGACACCGCTAACGCGGTAGCCACTGTTATCTACACCAAAGCCATGCCGCCTCACCTGGCGGTGTTCTTCTCCGGTGTGTTCAACTTCCTCGGCGTGTTGCTGGGCGGCGTTGGCGTGGCGTATGCCATTGTTCACCTGCTGCCGGTGGAACTGCTGATCAATGTGAACACCGGCCATGGCCTGGCGATGGTGTTCTCGTTGCTCGCCGCAGCGATCACCTGGAACCTGGGCACCTGGTACTTCGGTATCCCGGCCTCCAGTTCCCACACCCTGATCGGCTCGATCCTCGGTGTCGGCCTGGCCAACGCCCTGATCAACAACATCCCGTTGGCCGACGGCGTGAACTGGCAGAAAGCGATCGACATCGGCGCCTCGCTGGTGTTTTCGCCAATGGCTGGCTTCCTGATCGCCGCGTTGATCCTGATCGGCCTGAAGTGGTGGCGCCCGCTGTCGAAGATGCACAAGACCCCGGAACAGCGCCGCAAGATCGACGACAAGAAGCACCCGCCGTTCTGGAACCGCCTGGTCCTGGTAATCTCGGCCATGGCCGTGAGCTTCGTGCACGGTTCCAACGATGGCCAGAAAGGCATCGGCCTGATCATGCTGGTATTGATCGGTATCGTGCCTGCGCAGTTCGTCCTCGACCTGAGCAGCACCACCTACCAGATCGAACGCACCCGCGACGCGACCCTGCACCTGAGCCAGTTCTACAAGCGCAATGCCGATTCTCTGGGCGAATTCCTGGCCCTGGGCAAAAGTGTTGAAGGCGATCTGCCGGAGAAATTCCGCTGCAACCCGCAGCAGACCGAACCGACCATCAACGCCCTGCTTGGCACCCTTAAAGGTGTAGCGGACTACCATTCGCTGTCCTCGGAAAGCCGCATCGAAGTCCGTCGCTACTTGCTGTGCCTGGACGACACCGCGAAGAAAGTCGGCAAGCTGCCAGGCCTGGAAGCGCGTGAAAAAGCTGACTTGGACAAACTGCGCAAAGACCTGACCACCACCACTGAATACGCCCCGTTCTGGGTGATTCTGGCGGTGGCCCTTGCCCTTGGCCTGGGTACCATGGTCGGCTGGAAACGCGTGGTACTGACCATCGGCGAGAAGATCGGCAAGCAGGGCATGACCTACTCTCAAGGCATGTCGGCGCAGATCACTACCGCCAGCTTGATCGGTATGGCCAACATCTTCAGTCTGCCGGTATCGACCACTCACGTGCTGTCCTCGGGCGTGGCCGGCACCATGGTCGCCAACAAGAGCGGCCTGCAGGGTGGGACTGTTCGCACTATCCTGCTGGCGTGGGTGCTGACCTTGCCAGCGACTGTGGCGTTGTCGGCTGGGTTGTTCTGGTTGGCATCCAAAGCGCTGGGTAGCTGATAGACCGCAGTACATGAGAAAGGCGCGATTCGTGAGGATCGCGCCTTTTTTTGTTTTGGCTGCGAGTTGGATTGGGGGAATATCCATTGCTGCGGGGGTTGCTGATTACGGTTCCGCCCTTACGGCGGGTCACTTTTTCCAAACGCCGAAAAAGTAACCAAAAAGGCTTCCCCCGGCGTACGGCACTTCGCTTAGGCTCAGTGTTCCCTCGCTACGGTGTCCATCCGGGGGCATCGCCTCCGGTTTGCTTCGCTGCACCTCCTCTCGATGTATGCGGCTTCGCCGCATGGCGCTGCGCGCCTAACCCCCTGATGGACACCTACGCTCGGCCTGCCGAAGGGGCTGAAGATCAAAAGCCATATCAAGAGCCAGAGCAAGAGCCAGAGCCAGAGCCAGAGCCAGAGCCAGAGCCAGAGCCAGAGCCAGATCCAGATCCAGATCCAGATCCAGATCCAGATCCAGATCCAGATCAAAAGATCGCAGCCTTCGGCAGCTCCTACATGGGGTTGGGTGTATTCAGTTAGAGATTGGTCGGCTGTCAGGCCGCCTTCGCGAGCAAGCCCGCTCCCACAGTGGGATTGGGTGTGTTCAGTTAGAGATTGGTCGGCTGGCAGGCCGCCTTCGCGAGCAAGCGCACAACCCATGCGGCAAAGCCGCCCCACTCAACAGGATGAGCGCAAGCTCGGCTGCAGCTCTTGATCTTGATCCACGGGCGACATCGGAAGGCTGAGTGGAGGGATTGATCCGGGGGTGGGAGCGCAGCGACCGTTTGGCGCAGCCAAACACAGCGAGAGGAGGTGCAGCGAAGCAAACCGGAGGCGCTGCGCCCGGATCGATCCCGGAGCGAAGGGACCCCGAGCCCCAGCGAGCGGGCCGAACGTAGGAGCAAGCCTTTTGGGTTACCTTTTCGGCGTTTGGAAAAGGTGACCCGCCGTAAGGGCGGAACCCTAAGCCGCCGTTACCGCAGCAACGGATATTCACAAAGCACACCCAAAGTCTGGTCGGCCCAAAGGCCGCCAAGACACAAAAAAAGGGGCAACCGAAGTCGCCCCAAAATGCCTTGCGTGCTCATCAAACCCGGAAAGACCTACTTCTTGCGCTTATTCGCATCCTTCCAGATAAAAAATCCAAACCCTGCAAAAAACAGAACCATGAGACCTACGGTCAGAACCCCGGCAAACACCACGTTATCGAAAAACATGACTGTGGCCTCCTGGCCCCTGCTTTGCTGCGATGGAGCTAAGTTAACCAATCGCGCAGGCGCAGAAATTGACCAGGATCAAGTCCGGTCAACACAGAAGGCAAAGGCGGGAAAATAACTGACCTGCATCAAAGGATGCAGGGGAAGATCAACGCTTTTTCGGTTTCTTTTTCGGCTTTTTCTGGGCTTTTCCCAACGGCATGGCTTGCTCGAAGGCCTTGCGCACTTCGTTCAGCCGCTTTTCGTTGAGATCATGCACACGCTTGGCGCGCTCGGTGCCGAGGTCGATCAGTTTTTCATCTTGGCTCATGACGTTCAGCGCATCACTTGAAGAAAACACAACTGCCGCATCAGAGGCAGGACTGCGCCAATCATGCAGCCTGACGCCAGCGCTCGACAACAATTGATGTAAATAAGCAGACTCAGATCTCGATATCGACCCACAAGCCCTGACGCGGCTGATCTTCCATCAGCGGCACCACCGGCACGGTGTTGTCGGCATTCAGCTCGGTGCCCGGCACGGCCAGATGCTCTTCCGGGTCTTCGTCGGCTTCGCGGCGGCGACGATCACGTTCCTGCTGACGGCGCTGTTCCTCGCGCGCTAGCAGTCGATCCTCTTCCGGGTCGCGTTTTTGCAGGTCGATCGTGCTTTCGTTGGAGCTTTCCTGCACCGGCACCACCGGAGGAATGTCCGGCCGCTGGCGAATCGGATCCTGCTGGGAAGTGATCGGCACAGCGCTCAGGGGGAGCATCGGTGGCAGCATATAAAGGGTCTCCTGTCAGCAGGCTATCGGCTGCGGCAAAGGCGCCTTGAGCCATCCGTCGCAAATCTGTGATCGGGTTGGCACTGCAGGAGCTGCCGCAGGCTGCGATCTTTTAATCGGACATCACAAAACTCAAGTGTTTCCAAAGATCAGAAGATCGCTGTCTGCGGTAGCTTCTGCCCAGTAATCTTTGGCCCTGAAGCCTGCATTCCGTTAAGATAGCCCGCTTTTTCAAGGTGGGAGTCAGGCAGCATGGCGCAGCAGTATCAACCGGGGCAACGCTGGATCAGTGACAGCGAAGCAGAGCTTGGTTTAGGCACCGTTCTGGCACAGGACGGCCGCTTGTTGACCGTGCTTTACCCGGCCACTGGCGAAACCCGCCAGTACGCGCTACGGAATGCGCCCCTCACCCGCGTACGGTTCTCGCCCGGTGACACCATTACTCACTTCGAAGGCTGGAAGATGACCGTGCGCGAAGTCGACGACGTCGACGGGCTGATGGTCTATCACGGCCTCAACGGGCAGAACGAAGCCGTCACCCTGCCGGAAACCCAGCTGTCGAACTTCATTCAGTTCCGTCTGGCCAGCGATCGTCTGTTCGCCGGGCAGATCGACCCGCTGTCGTGGTTCTCCCTGCGCTACAACACCCTGGAACACACCAGCCGCCAGTTGCAGTCTTCGCTCTGGGGCCTGGGCGGCGTGCGTGCGCAACCGATCGCGCACCAACTGCACATCGCCCGTGAAGTCGCCGACCGCATTGCGCCACGGGTTCTGCTGGCGGACGAAGTGGGTCTGGGTAAAACCATCGAAGCCGGTCTGGTGATCCATCGCCAACTGCTCTCGGGCCGCGCCAGCCGAGTGCTGATCCTGGTGCCGGAAAACCTGCAGCACCAGTGGCTGGTGGAAATGCGCCGCCGCTTCAACCTGCAGGTCGCGCTGTTCGACGAAGAACGCTTCATCGAAAGCGATGCCACCAACCCGTTCGAAGACACCCAGCTGGCATTGGTTGCCCTGGAGTGGCTGGTCGAAGACGAGAAGGCGCAGGACGCCTTGTTCGCCGCCGGCTGGGATCTGATGGTGGTCGACGAAGCCCACCACCTGGTGTGGCACGAAGACAAGGCCAGCCCCGAGTACTCGCTGGTCGAACAATTGGCTGAAGTGATTCCCGGCGTGCTGCTGCTCACCGCGACCCCGGAACAACTCGGTCAGGACAGCCACTTCGCCCGTCTGCGCCTGCTCGACCCGAACCGTTTCCATGACCTGGCCGCGTTCCGCGCCGAGAGCGAGAACTATCGCCCGGTGGCTGAAGCCGTTCAGGAACTGCTCGACAAAGGGCGCCTGTCGCCGGAAGCGCACAAGACCATCCACGGTTTCCTCGGCAACGAAGGCGAAGCCCTGCTGACTGCGGTCAACGATGGCGATAGCGAAGCCAGCGCCCGTCTGGTGCGCGAGTTGCTCGACCGCCACGGCACCGGCCGCGTGCTGTTCCGTAACACCCGCGCCGCCGTGCAGGGTTTCCCGGAGCGCAAACTGCACCCGTACCCGCTGCCATGCCCGGACGAATACCTCGAACTGCCGCTGGGCGATCACGCCGAGCTGTACCCGGAAGTCAGCTTCCAGGCCCAGCCGGACGCCAGCGAAGAAGAGCGCTGGTGGAAATT
Source organism: Pseudomonas sp. YL2 (assembly GCF_023063025.1). Taxonomy (NCBI): domain Bacteria; kingdom Pseudomonadati; phylum Pseudomonadota; class Gammaproteobacteria; order Pseudomonadales; family Pseudomonadaceae; genus Pseudomonas; species Pseudomonas sp. YL2. Next base: position 45,341 of record NZ_JAJSLU010000021.1, read on the forward strand.
CGACCCGCGCGTCGAGTGGCTGATCGATCAGCTGAAAATGCTCAAGCGCACCAAAGTGCTGGTGATCTGCGCCCACGCCGAAACCGCGATGGACCTGGAAGACGCGCTGCGCGTGCGCTCCGGCATCCCGGCCACGGTGTTCCATGAAGGCATGAACATCCTTGAGCGTGACCGCGCCGCCGCCTACTTTGCCGACGAAGAGTTCGGCGCGCAGGTGCTGATCTGCTCGGAAATCGGCAGTGAAGGTCGCAACTTCCAATTCGCTCACCACCTGGTGCTGTTCGATCTGCCGTCGCACCCGGACCTGCTTGAGCAGCGTATCGGTCGTCTCGACCGGATCGGCCAGAAGCACATCATCGAACTGCACGTGCCGTACCTGGAAACCAGCCCGCAAGAGCGCCTGTTCCAGTGGTACCACGAAGCCCTGAACGCGTTCCTCAACACCTGCCCGACCGGCAACGCCTTGCAGCATCAGTTCGGCCCGCGCCTGCTGCCGCTGCTTGAAGAAGCCGACGACGGTGAGTGGCAAGCGCTGATCGACGAAGCGCGCACCGAGCGTGAGCGTCTGGAAGCCGAGCTGCACACCGGCCGCGACCGTCTGCTGGAGCTGAACTCCGGCGGTTCGGGCGAAGGCGATCAGTTGGTCGAGGACATCCTTGAGCAAGACGATCAGTTCGCCCTGCCGATCTATATGGAAACCCTGTTCGACGCGTTCGGCATCGACAGCGAAGACCATTCGGAAAACGCCCTGATCCTCAAGCCGAGCGAGAAGATGCTCGACGCCAGCTTCCCGCTGGGCGATGACGAAGGCGTGACCATCACCTACGACCGCAACCAGGCGCTGTCGCGCGAAGACATGCAGTTCATCACCTGGGAACACCCGATGGTGCAGGGCGGCATGGACCTGGTGCTATCCGGCTCGATGGGCAACACCGCCGTCGCACTGATCAAGAACAAGGCGCTGAAACCGGGCACGGTGTTGCTGGAACTGCTCTACGTCAGCGAAGTGGTTGCACCGCGCTCGCTGCAACTGGGCCGCTACCTGCCACCGGCCGCCCTGCGCTGCCTGCTCGATGCCAACGGCAACGATCTGTCGGCCCGGGTCTCGTTCGAAACCTTGAACGATCAACTGGAAAGCGTGCCCCGCGCCAGCGCCAACAAGTTCATCCAGGCCCAGCGCGATCAGCTGACGCCACGGATCAACGCTGGTGAAGACAAGATCACCCCGCGTCACGCCGAGCGCGTGGCCGAGGCCCGTCGTCGTCTGGCGGCGGACACCGACGAAGAACTGGCGCGCCTGACCGCGTTGCAAGCAGTCAACCCGACCGTGCGCGACAGCGAACTGGATGCGTTGCGCAAGCAGCGTGAACTGGGTCTGGCGATGCTCGATAAAGCGGCGTTGCGTCTGGAAGCGATCCGGGTGCTGGTGGCGGGTTAAGTCCCCCGCTCTAGTGCTATAAATGAAGAGGCCCGCAGTGATGCGGGCCTTTTTTTGTCTGCTACTTATCAGCTGATGCTGATGGCCCCTTCGCGAGCAAGCCCGCTCCCACAGTTGACCGAGTTGTTTCAGGAAGCAATGCGGTCGAATGTGGGAGCTGGATGCATTGCGTCTGGAAGCGATCCGGGTGCTGGTGGCGGGTTAAGTCCCCCGCTCTAGCGCTATAAATGAATAGGCCCGCAGTGATGCGGGCCTTTTTTGTCTGCTATTTATCAGCTGATGCTGATGGCCCCTTCGCGAGCAAGCCCGCTCCCGCAGTTTGGAATGCGTTCCCATGTGGGAGCGGGCTTGCTCGCGAAGGCGATCATGCAGTCGCCACAGAAACATTAGGCTCAACCACTGCCACCAACCCCTCCTTCATTCGCTGCGCATCGCGCACAAAACAGCGCGCCGCCAGAAACAGAAACGCCATGGTGAAGAACAGTGCCACCGGAATCAGGTACATCGCGTCATGCAGCCCCACAGCCTTGAACGCCTCGGTCATCTGCTCCGCCCCCGCCGAAAGCATCGCCGACTTGGCGAAATGGTCAGACAAGGCCCCCACCACCACTGGCCCCAAGCCGCCGCCGAGCAGGTACAACCCGGCAAAGAACAGCGCCATCGCCGTGGCCCGCAGGCGTGGTTCGACCACATCCTGAATCGCCGTGTACACGCAGGTGTAGAAGTTATAGGCAAACAGCCAGCCGACACTGAACACCGCGACGAACACGCCGATCTCGACCCGTCCGGCATGCAGCGCCCACGCGGTGCACAGGGTCGAGATGATCAGGCTGAAGCCGGCAAACAGCAGCCGACCGTTGGCGACTCGTTGATGAATCTTGTCAGCGATCCAGCCGCCGAGGGTCAGACCGATCAACCCGGTGACACCGACGATCACGCCGGTCGCCACCGCCGCCTCCTGCAACGGCATCAGGAAGTAGCGCTGCAGCATCGGCACCAGAAACGAGTTGCAGGCATAGGTGGCGAAGTTGAAGCACAAACCGGCCATCACCAGCCACAGGAATGTCGGCACCGCCAGCACCCGGCGGATAGGCTTGTCGACTCTCTCTTGGGACACCTGCACGGTTTCCGCCGCGCCGCGTTTGGGTTCCTTGATGAAGAACATGAACACCGCGAGGATCAGCCCCGGCACCGCCGCGATAAAGAACGGCGCGCGCCAGCTGTCGAATGCCTTGACCATCGCGCCGATGGTGAAGAATGCCAGCAACAGGCCCAACGGCAGGCCGAGCATGAAAATACCCATGGCCCGCGCCCGACGGTGCGCCGGGAACAGGTCACCGATCAACGAGTTGGCGGCCGGCGCGTAACTGGCCTCGCCAATGCCGATGCCCATGCGCACCAGCAGAAAACTCCAGAAACTGCCGACCAGCCCGTTGACCGCCGTCAGCGCGCTCCAGGTCGCCAGGCCCCAGCCCATCAGTTTGCTGCGCGAACCGGTATCGGCCATGCGCCCCAGCGGCAGGCCGGCGATCGCATAAACCAGGGTGAACGCGGTGCCGACGATTCCCAGTTGAAAATCGCTGAGGTGCCATTCCATGCGGATCGGCTCGATGATGATCGCCGGAATGGTGCGGTCGAAGAAATTGAACAGGTTGGCAAGGAACAACAGGAACAGAATGCGCCAGGCATTCGCCGCTTGGGTCGAGTTCTGCATGGGTCCGTCTCTTTATTGTTATGTGGGCTTCACTGCCGACGCATCCGAGCCCGGAACCTGCAATCTAGACAGGCCTGCCGGGGCTGTCTGTGATCATTCGTCAGCCTGATAACGGGCCATGGCACTGTAACGAAACGTAAGCCCTTGATAACACTGAAATCCCCTATAAACCGGGGGTTTCGCGGCAAAACCCGGCTACAAAAAAATACTTTCGCGCCCCCCTTCCCAAGTTCATGGCGAAGCCTAGAATAGCCGCCGGATCCGTCCGGATTCGCCGATCAACCCCTTTGATACCCTCCCCATGTCCGAAGTCAGTCCGTGTCTGAATTGCGGTGCCTGCTGTTCCCATTTTCGCGTGTCTTTTTTCTGGGGTGAATGCGCCTCCTCCGGCGGTACGGTGCCCGATGAACTGGTGACGCAGATCAGTCCCAGTCGGGTAGCGATGAACGGCACCGACTGCAAATCGCCGCGGTGTACGGCGTTGATCGGTGAAGTGGGCAGTAACGTGCAGTGCTCGATTTACGAGCAACGCTCCAGTCCCTGCCGCGAATTCGATGCTTCCTGGGAATACGGCGAACAGAATGTCGATTGCGACAAGGCGCGCGCCCGCTTCGGCTTGCCGCCGCTCGAACCGGAATGGAATCAGATCCCTTACGACCAAACCGCCTGATGGTTTAGCGCCAATCGCTATAAGTCTCATGCCGAAATGGTTGGCGCCAATGTGCCACTACCGCTTGCATGGCAAAAACCGCCTCTATACTCCTCTCATTCGCCTGCGTTGCTGACGCAGCAGGGACGACTTCACAGACGGGGATGCTATGGAGTGGCTTGGTTTGCAGTTTGTTACCGAGCTGCCGCAGAGCGGGCAGGTCATTCTCGATTGCACACACAATCCCTTGCTGGTGCTGGTGGCCTATCTGGTCGCCTGCGCCGCGAGTTTTGCCACCCTCGACATGGCCGAGCGGGTTGGCCACGCCGAAGATCCGGGTTCGCAACGGGTCTGGCGCTGGATCGGCGCCACCTGCCTGGCTGGCGGCATTTGGGCCATGCACTTCATCGCCATGCTGGCATTCCAGGCGCCGCTGGAAATCCATTACGAACTGGCCACCACTCTGTTTTCCCTGGTGATCGCCCTGCTCGCCTCATGGCTGGCGATGCACACCCTGAGCGTGCCTCAACCCTCGCTGATGCAATACCTGAAAACCGCCATCGTTATTGGCCTGGGCATCGCCGGCATGCATTACGTCGGCATGGCGGCGATGCACTCGGTGGCCACTGCGTATTACCAGCCGCTGCTGTTCTGCCTGTCGATCGTGATTGCCATCGGCGCCAGCTTCGCCGCGCTGTGGGTCGCCGGTTATCTGCGTGAAGGCAGCGGCCGTTTTCATCAGTTGCTCAAATACACCGCCGCAGTGATCCTCGGCGCCGGCATCATCAGCATGCACTTCACCGGCATGGCCGCGTTGCATCTGGTGGTGCCCGAGGGGGCAGCACCGACCCTGAGCGGCGAAACCAATTACCTGCAACTGGGCCTGACCGTCGCATTGATCATCCTGCTGATTCTCGGCAGCGCGATCAGCGCGGCACTCGCCGACAAGAAACTGCAAAGCAAGGAACACGATCTGCGCCGGGTCAACGCCCTGCTCGGCCAGCTCGATCAGGCGCGGATGTCATTGCAGCAAGTGGCCAATTACGACGCGCTGACCAACCTGATCAACCGCCGCGGTTTCAACCAGCTTTTCGCCGAGAAACTCAACCAGAAAACCAGCGAAGGCGGCATGCTCGCGGTGATGTTTCTCGACATCGACCACTTCAAGCGAATCAACGACAGCCTCGGCCATGACGCCGGCGACGCCCTGCTCAAAGTCATCGCCAATCACATCAAAGGCTCGGTGCGCAGCCATGAAGACGTGGTCGCCCGCTTCGGCGGTGACGAGTTCTGCATCCTGATCAGCCTGCGCGAACGTGAGGAAGCGCGCAACATGGCGCAACGGATCATGCTGAAAATGAAGGAGCCGATCGAACTGGCCGGCCGCCGTATGGTGATGACCACCAGCATCGGCATCAGCCTGTTCCCCGACGACGGCACCACCTGCGAAGAACTGCTCAAGCACGCGGATCTGGCGCTGTATCAATCCAAGGGCGCCGGGCGTAACGGCCTGCATTTTTTCAGTGCCAACATGAAGACCCGCGCCAGCCTCGAACTGCAACTGGAAGAAGAACTGCGCCAGGCCCTGCGCGAAGAAAACGGGCTGACGCTGTATTACCAACCGATCTTCGAACTGAAAACCGGTCGAGTGACCAAACTCGAAGCGCTGATCCGCTGGCAGCATCCGGTGCATGGCCTGCTGGCCCCGGATCGCTTCATCGCGATTGCCGAAACCAATGGCCTGATCGCCGAACTGGATAACTGGGTGTTGCGCCGGGCCTGCACTGACCTTGGCGAACTGACGCGGCATGGCTGCAACGACCTGAAAATCGCCTGGAACTGCTCGCCGCTCAACCTTGCCCGGGAAGAGCTGGCCGATGAGATCGAAAGCGCACTGCGCAGCGCTGGCGTTGCGCCGGAACGGCTGGAACTGGAAGTCACCGAAAACGCGCTGATGGGCAACATCGCCAACACCCTGGTGCTGCTGCGGCAGATTCGCGCCCTCGGGGTGTCGCTGTCGATCGACGACTTCGGCACTGGCTATTCATCGCTGGCCTACCTCAAGCGCCTGCCGCTCAATACGCTGAAAATCGACCGCTCGTTCATCCTCGACATTCCCACGGCGACCGCCGACATGGAGATCGTCCAGGCGATCATCGTCATGGCCCACACCCTGCATTTGCAGGTGGTGACCGAAGGCGTGGAGAGCCTGGAACAGTACGAATTCCTCGAGCGCTCAGGCTGCGATTTCATTCAGGGCTACCTGCTCAGCCGCCCGGTGCCGCTGGACGAGTTACGCCCGGTGCTGGAAGAAATCAATCAGCGCAAACACTCGCACGCGGTCAATCCGTTGAGTCTGGCGCGCGGTACATTTGTACCAGTGTCGCTGGATCCTTCTGCAAAAAACCCTGCGCCCCATGCAGGCGCATCAATTGTGCGGCCAATCCGCTGATCGGCGTGGCCGAGCCTTGTTCGCGGGAGAATTTCACTGCGGTATCGAGGTCCTTGAGCAGCGTGCGCACGTGCCATTTCACCGGTTCAAAACGGCTCTCGGCCATTTGCGGGGCGAGGATCTGCAACGGTTTCGAATCGGCAAAACCACCGGCCAGCGCTTCGGCAATCAGGCTCGTATCGACCCCGGCCTGTTCGGCCAGCGCCACTACTTCGGCGATCACCAGCGCATTACAGGCGACGATCATCTGGTTGCAAGCCTTGGTGACCTGCCCGGCGCCGATGCCACCCATGTGCGTGACCCGTTGACCAAGGTTGAGCAGCACCGGGTGCACCCGCTCCAGATCCGCCACCGCGCCGCCGACCATGATCGCCAGACTGCCGGCCTCGGCACCCACCACGCCGCCGGACACCGGTGAGTCGAGCCAGCTCATCCCGGTCTTGTCGGCCAACTCGGTTGCCATCTCGCGGGTAGCGGTCGGTTCGAGGCTGGAAAAGTCCACCAGCAACTGGCCGCTTTTCGCACCTTCAGCGACACCCCCGGCGCCAAACACCACCTCGCGCACCACCGCCGTGTCGGCCAGACAGAGCATCACCACGTCCGCGTGTTCGCACAGTTCAGCGGGGCTTGCCACCTGCCGGGCGCCGGCTTCGACCAGTGGGGCGCACTTGGCGGGGTTGCGGTTCCACACGGTCAACGGGTAGCCGGCAGCCAGCAAACGGCGGCACATCGGCAGGCCCATCAGGCCGATTCCGGCAAAACCCAACGAAGGGAGCGTTGACATCATTTCGCCTCTTTTTGATTAAAGATCACTGAATAATGGCCGATTCATGAACGATCAGGAAAGGATTCCCCCGTGCGACGATCAGGCCAAGCCCCTGACGCCCGGGCCAAATTCGCGCAATAAAAGACGCGAGATCTTATTCCGTGAGGCTCGCTGACACTGGTCAGCGGACCAACCAGTCCAGGTATATGGCGCACAATGACTTCTAAAAACAATCCCGCCACTGCGGTATCCGATCTGACCCTGAGCCCTGCCGCAAACAGCCCGTCATCATCGAAGCCATTGCCTCCCTCGCGCCCGCTGGGCACTCAGCAATATCTGTACTACACCGAGACCAACACCGACCGCATCCTCGACAACCTCGACGGGCTGCGCGATCTGGTATTCCCGCGCCCACCGCACCTGGAAGGCGACAACGAACAGCACAACGATCAGGAGTTTCCGTCGGTGTGCCTGATCGGCCTCGGTCGCTGCGGCTCGAACATCGCTCTCGATGTCGCGGAGCTGGTGTACAACGCGCGCAAGTTCTACCTCAACGAATTCAACAATGAAGACCGCGCGGCGGATCGGCGTCTGGCCGACAAGGGCTACAGCCCGGCGCAGTGGATCAAAAACAACCTGCGCATCGGTCCGAACAAGTCGAGCAAACCGGTGTTCCTCGTCGAACCGCTGGTAATGCTGGGCGACCTCGACAAGGACATCGCCGGGCGCATCCGTTTCTCGCGCAAGGGCGAGAAAAGCGGCTTCCTGCGCGACTACAGCAAAATGAAAATCATGGACTTGTCCGAAGTCCACGCCGGTGGCGCCGGTAACGCGCCGATCCTCGGCCAGTATCTGGCGAAGATCATCCTCAACAAGGACACCCAGCGCTTCTCCAGCCCTGACTGGAAAATGATCCACTCGTACCTGATCGACAGCTGCGGCATCAAGGCCAACCAGTCGCGCCTGTACTTCTCGATCTTCAGTGCCGGCGGCGGTACCGGTTCGGGCATGGCCTCGGAGTTCGGCCTGGCCCAGCAGCACTCGTACATGAACAAGACGTTCGACACCAAGCCGATGGACGAACACGACGGCAAAAGCGGGCATTCGTTTGTGTTCGAGCCGATCTTCACCAGCGGCATCTGCGTGCTGCCGAACATTTCCGATCACCGCAGTGAAATGTCCGAGGCGCTGCACATCAACGCCGGACGCCTGCTGTGCAAATACCTCTCGGAAGAATGGGATTTCTCCTACAACTTCGCCAATGAAGACAGCAGCGAAGCCAGCGTCATGGGCCGTATCCGCCCATGGAACGCGATGATGCTGATCTCCAACGACATCATGCGTTACGCCGAAGAGAGCGATGACGGCAACATCCAGAACATTGATGTCAATGCGATGGAAAAGCACGCCAACCAGTACATCTCGCAGCAGATTTTCAACATTCTGACGGCGCAGGCGGTGACCACCGACTACGACCAGAACTACTTCCGCCGCGCCGGCATCGACATCGGCGAAACCATTCGCCTCGATGCCAACGACCTGTTCATGAGTCTGGCCGGCCCGGTTGCGATTGCCTACGCCGAATCGGTGGTGCCGGAAACCCCGCCACCGAGCAGCGACAAGTTCAAGGTGTTCGACAAAGAGCCACAGCGTCTGAACATCGATGACCTGTTCTTCCGTTCGATCGACCTGCCGCACTTCAATAAAGTCACCCAGGCCATCGAAGGCATCAGCCTGCTGCCGATCGAATCCAAGCGCTATCGCGCCTCGCTGGAGCAGTACAAGAATTCCGGCCACGACGCCGCCGCGCTGCACGACCTGCACTTCTTCAAGAACTGCTCGTCGGTGGTCTCGATCGTCTCGTTGCCCAAAGACTACAAGCTGTCGTACATGGACCTGAACCGGTTGAAGACCCACCTCAACAGCCTGTTCCCCAATACCACGCTCAAGCGTTATGCGCTGGTGATCGGTGCCTCGGCCAACCTGTCGCTGACCACCCTGATCGCCAAGAGCCCGTGCCTGTCGGACGACTTCCTGACGTTGATCGTGGCGTTCATCAAGCGCTGCTTCGCCAAGACCCCGTACCGTTTTGACGAGACTCTGGACAACTCGATCCTCGACTTCATCATCAATGAAGACTTCGACGAAGGCCGCATCGACGATCTGCTCAACGAGTTCGAGAACCCGGCGAAGATCCTCGACACCAACTGGTACGCGATCAAGCCGATGTACGAGAAGAAGTACCGCGAGCTGATCAACGACAAGGACAAGTTCGTCTCGATCAACGACATTCGCCTGTCGCGCGATTGCGTGAAGAAGTCGATCAAGTACCTGCGCGAGATCTACCGTCACCGGATCGGCAAGACCAAGGTTATTTCGCTGAATAACCATACCGGGAAGACTTACTCGGCCTGATCCAGATCCGAGTTGCCCCTATCGCGAGCAGGCTCACTCCTACAGTTGGAATGCGTTCCTCTGTAGGAGTGAGCCTGCTCGCGATGAGGCCCTCAAATTCCCTGAAAATCTCAGCCGTTCCAACATCCAGAAACAATTAAGCAGCCCTCAGGCTGCTCAATAAACTGTTCCCGTTACGTTTACGTCACCGTGAGGCCACCCACGCTTGTGGCCTTTCTCTACGGCAACGTGCCATCACGCTACTCGGCTACACACTTTTCGCTGCTGGCCAGGCGCACTACAAAGGTGCACAAGCTCAGACGGCCGCCCTTTCCTGGATCAGAATCCATGGACTCACCACCACCGCCCATAGCTGCGGATCACGCTCGAAAATATCCAGCGCCCGCGTTTCAGAGAGCTTGGCGACCTTGTCCTCGGCCAGCCAGGCGGCGACTTTCTCGCCATCATCCGATGCCACGGCCTCGGCGGCGGCGATCAAATCCAGGGCTGGGTCGACCCACAATAGGGCACCCTTGGCGAAGAACGGCTCCAGCTCTTTCCAGGTAATAGATGCGGTTTCACCAAGCAGCTTGGCATAGAGGGTGCTAGGTTCTTGATTCATGGGACTGTCCGGAAAAGAAATCGACGCGAATGATAACGTCGGTGGTCCGGCAGAAAAACCCGGTTGCAAATGGCTTCACCGAACGAAAAGAGCAGGAACGCCAAGGAATGCTGGTGTTTGGGATATATGCCCGCGAAAGCCCCGCCGCAATTCTGTCTTTTTCATTCAAAAATGCGACACCCCCAAGTTTTGCCCCTCGGCGCCTGCTTCCCAGGCCAACAACCGGCGCTCTACACTGTACCGGTACAGTTGCCGGGGGCATTTCCGGAGGGTATCGCAAAGATATCTGACCCGGTTCTGCTGCTACGGCGCCAGAACTCAAAAAAATTACAACAGTAAGAGTGGAGCACTATGACTAAGGCTACTAAGCAGATTTCCAAACTGTTTGCCGCTATGGTTCTGGCCGGGGTTGCCAGCCATTCGTTCGCCGCTGACACCATCAAGATCGGTATCGCCGGGCCTAAAACCGGTCCTGTAGCCCAATACGGCGACATGCAGTTCAGTGGCGCGAAAATGGCCATCGAACAGATCAACGCCAAGGGCGGCGTCGATGGCAAGAAACTCGAAGCTGTTGAATACGATGACGCGTGCGATCCTAAACAAGCGGTAGCGGTGGCGAACAAGGTCGTCAACGACGGCGTCAAGTTCGTGGTCGGTCACCTGTGCTCCAGCTCCACTCAGCCTGCTTCGGACATCTATGAAGACGAAGGCGTGATCATGATCACCCCGGCTGCCACCAGCCCGGACATCACCGCCCGTGGTTACAAAATGGTCTTCCGCACCATCGGTCTGGACAGCGCCCAGGGCCCTGCCGCCGGTAACTACATCGCCGACCACGTGAAGCCGAAAATCGTTGCCGTACTGCACGACAAGCAGCAATACGGTGAAGGCATCGCTACCGCAGTCAAAGCGACCCTGGAGAAGAAAGGCGTGAAAGTCGCCGTGTTCGAAGGCGTCAACGCCGGCGACAAGGACTTCTCTTCGATGATCGCCAAGCTCAAGCAAGCCAACGTCGACTTCGTCTACTACGGCGGCTACCACCCGGAGCTGGGTCTGATCCTGCGTCAATCCCAGGAAAAAGGCCTGAAAGCCAAGTTCATGGGTCCGGAAGGCGTGGGTAACGACTCCATTTCGCAGATCGCCAAAGAGTCCTCCGAAGGCCTGCTGGTGACCCTGCCGAAATCCTTCGACCAGGATCCGGCCAACGTTGCCCTGGCTGATGCCTTCAAGGCGAAGAAAGAAGACCCGAGCGGCCCGTTCGTGTTCCCTTCCTACTCGGCGGTTGAAGTGATTGCCGAAGGCATCAAGGCAGCCAAATCCGAAGACGCGGCCAAAGTGGCCGAAGCCATCCACGCCGGCACCTTCAAGACCCCTACCGGCGACCTGAGCTTCGACGCCAAGGGCGACCTGAAGGACTTCAAATTTGTGGTTTACGAGTGGCACTTCGGCAAACCGAAAACTGAAGTTTCGCCTCAGTAAGGCGCGCCCTGACTGACTGCCAATAAAGCCCACGGCGTGCCGTGGGCTTTGTTTTACGAATGTATGGGCCGCGCTGGCGTGATCCGCCAGTCTCCCCACCTGAAAATCTCAAAACCGTCATCAGCGGTTCGCTGGCAAAACCCGGATTCGAAGTGGATAAAGATCCACGGGGCCGGGCGGGAAAATGACTCCACCAGTGAAATGCGTATCAGGTTTTTAGGAGCGTTGTAATGCCTGACATCTATCACTTCTTCCAACAGCTGGTTAATGGCCTGACCATTGGCAGCACGTATGCCCTGATCGCCATCGGCTATACGATGGTTTACGGCATCATTGGAATGATCAACTTCGCCCACGGCGAGGTGTACATGATCGGTTCCTACGTGGCGTTCATCGCCATCGCAGGGCTGGCCATGATGGGAATCGACAACGTCCCGCTGTTGATGACCGCCGCGTTCATCGCGAGCATCGTCGTCACCAGTTCCTACGGTTACAGCATCGAACGGATCGCCTACCGCCCCCTGCGCGGCAGCAACCGTCTGATCCCGCTGATTTCCGCGATCGGTATGTCGATCTTCCTGCAGAACACGGTTCTGCTCGCGCAAGACTCCAAGGACAAATCCATCCCCAACCTGATCCCCGGCAACTTCTCCATCGGGCCAGGTGGCGCACATGAAGTGCTGATTTCCTACATGCAAATCGTGGTGTTCGTGGTGACCCTGATCGCCATGCTCGGCCTGACGCTGTTCATCTCCCGCTCTCGCCTGGGTCGCGCCTGCCGTGCCTGCGCCGAAGACATCAAGATGGCCAACCTGCTGGGCATCAACACCAACAACATCATCGCCCTGACCTTCGTCATCGGTGCTGCCCTGGCAGCCGTTGCCGCTGTGCTGCTGAGCATGCAGTACGGCGTGATCAACCCCAACGCCGGTTTCCTCGTCGGCCTCAAGGCCTTCACCGCTGCGGTACTCGGCGGGATCGGCAGCATCCCCGGCGCCATGCTCGGCGGGCTGGTGCTCGGGGTGGCGGAAGCCTTTGGCGCCGATATCTTCGGCGACCAGTACAAGGACGTCGTGGCTTTCGGCTTGTTGGTTCTGGTGCTGTTGTTCCGTCCGACCGGCATTCTGGGCCGTCCGGAGGTTGAGAAAGTATGACTAGGAATCTTAAACAGGCACTGTTCAGTGCCTTGCTGGTGTGGGCCGTGGCCTACCCGGTACTCGGTCTGAAACTGACCATCGTCGGCATCAACCTCGAAGTGCACGGCACCAGCCCGGCCATTCTGGCGACCATCGCCGTGTGCTCGGTGCTGATGTTCCTGCGCGTGCTGTTCAACCAGCAGATCAGCAAGGCGTGGAAATCCTCGCCGGGCCTGCCGTTGATCCCGGCCAAAGCCAGCAACTTCCTGACCCTGCCGACCACGCAACGCTACATCATCATTGCGCTGATCCTCGGTGCACTGGTGTGGCCGTTCTTCGGCTCCCGTGGTGCGGTGGACATCGCCACGCTGATCCTGATCTACGTGATGCTCGGCCTCGGTCTGAACATCGTCGTCGGTCTGGCCGGTCTGCTTGACCTGGGTTACGTCGGCTTCTACGCCGTCGGCGCCTACAGCTACGCGCTGCTGTCGCACTACTACGGCCTGAGCTTCTGGATCTGCCTGCCGATTGCCGGCCTGATGGCGGCGACGTTCGGCTTCCTGCTGGGCTTCCCCGTGTTGCGTCTGCGCGGTGACTATCTGGCGATCGTGACCCTCGGTTTCGGCGAAATCATTCGTCTGTTCCTGCGTAACCTGACCGATATCACCGGTGGTCCGAACGGCATCAGCAACATCGAGAAACCGACGTTCTTCGGCCTGACCTTCGAACGCAAAGCGGCGGAAGGCATGCAAACCTTCCACGAGTATTTCGGCCTCGAATACAACTCGATCAACAAGGTGATCTTCCTCTACCTGGTTGCCCTGTTGCTGGCGCTGGCAGCGCTGTTCATCATCAACCGCCTGCTGCGCATGCCGATCGGCCGTGCGTGGGAAGCGCTGCGTGAAGATGAAATCGCCTGCCGTGCACTGGGTCTGAATCCGACGATCATCAAGCTGTCGGCGTTCACCCTGGGTGCGAGCTTCGCCGGTTTCGCCGGTAGCTTCTTCGCTGCCCGTCAGGGTCTGGTGACGCCGGAATCGTTCACCTTCATCGAGTCGGCGATCATCCTCGCCATCGTCGTGCTGGGTGGCATGGGCTCGCAGCTGGGCGTGATTCTCGCGGCCGTGGTGATGATCCTGTTGCCGGAAATGATGCGTGAGTTCAGCGAATACCGGATGTTGATGTTCGGTGCGCTGATGGTGTTGATGATGATCTGGCGTCCACAAGGTCTGCTGCCGATGCAACGCCCACACATGGAGTTGCGAAAATGAGCCGCGAGATCCTTAAAGTCGAAAACCTGAGCATGCGCTTCGGCGGCTTGCTGGCGGTCAATGGCGTGGCCCTGACCGTCAAGGAAAAACAAGTGGTGGCGCTGATCGGGCCGAACGGCGCGGGCAAGACCACCGTGTTCAACTGCCTGACCGGTTTCTACCAGCCCTCGGGCGGCAGCATCCTGCTGGACGGCGAGCCGATCCAGGGCCTGCCGGGGCACAAGATCGCCCTCAAGGGCGTGGTGCGCACCTTCCAGAACGTGCGGTTGTTCAAGGACATGACGGCGGTCGAGAACCTGTTGATCGCCCAGCACCGTCACCTGAACACCAACTTCCTGTCCGGCCTGTTCAAGACCCCGGCGTTCCGCAAGAGCGAACGCGAGGCCATGGAATACGCCGAATACTGGCTGGAAAAGGTCAACCTGAAAGAGTTCGCCAACCGTACCGCCGGTACCCTGGCCTACGGTCAGCAACGACGTCTGGAAATCGCCCGCTGCATGATGACCCGTCCGCGGATCCTCATGCTCGACGAACCGGCCGCCGGTCTGAACCCGAAGGAAACCGAAGACCTCAAGGCGCTGATCAGCGTGCTGCGTGAAGAGCACAACGTCACCGTGCTGCTGATCGAACACGACATGAAACTGGTCATGAGCATTTCCGACCACATCGTCGTGATCAACCAGGGCACACCTCTGGCTGACGGTACGCCGGAACAGATCCGCGACAATCCTGAAGTGATCAAAGCCTACCTGGGGGAAGCGTAAATGCTGCAGTTCGAAAACGTTTCCACCTTCTACGGCAAGATCCAGGCCCTGCATAGCGTCAACGTCGAAGTCCGCCAGGGCGAGATCGTGACCCTGATCGGTGCCAACGGTGCCGGCAAGTCCACGCTGCTGATGACGCTCTGCGGTTCGCCGCAGGCGCACAGCGGCAGCATCCGCTACATGGGTGAGGAGCTGGTCGGCCAGGACTCGTCGCAGATCATGCGCAAGAGCATCGCCGTGGTGCCGGAAGGTCGTCGGGTATTCGCCCGGCTGACCGTCGAAGAGAACCTGTCCATGGGCGGCTTCTTCACCGACAAGGGCGACTATCAGGAGCAGATGGACAAGGTCCTCGGCCTGTTCCCGCGCCTGAAAGAACGCTTCAACCAGCGCGGCGGCACCATGTCCGGCGGCGAACAGCAGATGCTTGCCATCGGCCGGGCGCTGATGAGCAAGCCGAAACTGCTGCTGCTCGACGAGCCGTCGCTGGGCCTGGCACCGATCATCATCCAGCAGATCTTCGACATCATCGAACAGCTGCGCAAGGACGGTGTAACGGTGTTCCTGGTCGAGCAGAACGCCAACCAGGCGCTGAAAATCGCTGACCGTGCGTACGTTCTGGAGAACGGCCGCGTGGTGATGCAAGGCACCGGTGAAGCGCTGCTGACCGACCCGAAAGTGCGCGAGGCGTACCTCGGCGGTTGAGGCTTTCGCTGAACAGAAAAACGGCCCTCGGGCCGTTTTTTTTTGTGCCTGGCAGATAGATTGAATCCAACACAGATCCCCTGTGGGAGCGGGACTTGCCGCGAAGGCGCTGTGTCATCCGACATCAATGGTGTCTGACACTACGCCTTCGCGAGCAAGCCCGCTCCCACACAATCAAACGCCGTCAGTAGGGGTTGCAGTACTGCGCCACCGCCTTCGCCTGATCGACATAAGGCCGGGCCGGCTCAAGGTTCCACTCAGGCTTGTTCCTCACAGGCTTGCCGTCGTAGACCGCCGCCAGATGGCAGACCATCTGCCGCCGCAACGACCCGCCATTGACGCTGTACTCGCGCCATTGCGCATCGTCCTTGTGCTTGTTGTACAGCTCGGCAAACATCCGGTCGGTCTGGTCGTCCTTGATCGCCCGACCGCACGCGGTCGGTACGACCGAGAGCGACCAGGTCTTCGGCCCCAGTTTCGGGTCGGGGCGTTGTACCCAGGTGCTGGACTCGATGTACTTGTCGCAGAATTTCGGTTCTGTCGGCGTCGAGGTCTGGATGCACGAGAAAGAGGCCTTGGCCACCGGCGTTCTCGGGAAGTCGATCTTGATGATGTTGCGATCCTTGCCGGTCTTGGCCTTGTAATCCTTTTGATTGGCCAAGGCATCATTCAAGCCGCGCTGATCGCTGTAGAAAAACGCCAGAATCGGCAGTTCATCGGTTTTCGGATTGCCCAGGCGCAGCTCCGTCTGAGTCTGAAACTCACGGCTGTTGATGACTTTGCGCGCGCCCATGAAATTGCGGAAGGCGTCGACCCGCTCCTTGCTGCTCATCGGATTGCGCATGTTGAAACCGCACTGCAACTGGTCCTGTTGGCGATTGTTGTTGTACTGGGTGAAGTGCGCCACCCAGGCATTCGGACTTGTGATAGGTGGCTTCATGGCCTGGCAGACTGCCTCGGTCGGGGCGGTGTTCTTGTTGTCGCCACAGCCACGATCGTTGCGAAAGTCGGTCCAGGCATCGTTGGGAAACGCGCAATAGACATGCACCGGCGTCTCGGGGTCTTTCACCAGATCCCGGGGCGTAATCAGGTAGCCGTTCTGCGTGCTCATGCCAGGGTCTTCATAACTGATGCCGTCGGCGCGCATGAACGAGGCGGCAAATGTGCCCAGCTCCACGGCTTTCGGGCTGGGGTTCCAGACGTCCCACTTTTGCCCCTTGGCCGGATCGGCCCGGTGCGTGCCGCGCACCAGCAGCCCTGAGCAGTCCGACGCGGGGTCCTGACCGCAACTGTCGACGGTATTGTTGTAGAGTTTTTCAACCTTCCTCAGCGTCTCGTCACATGACTCGGCATTGGCCCATGCCGCATGCACCAACAGCGGCAACACGAGCAACGGGGCGATCCTGTTCAGACGTTTCTTCATGGCTTGCATCTCCTTGATTAGCCAACACACTCAACGCGGGACCGGGTTGCAACCCGCGGCGCGAGTCTCGCTGTCCGACAACGCCGGCCTGAACGGTTCCAGATTCCATGGCGTCTTGTTGCGGTAATTGACCATCACGCAGCGCAGTTGCTGACGCATGCTGCCAGCGGACTTTTCGTTGTCGCGCCAGTTGCTGTCCGGCCCCTTGAGGGCGAACAACTGATCGTACAGAGCGCCGACCTGCTCACCGGGCAAGGCGCGCCCCGCCGCGGTGGGCACGATGCTCAGGCTCCATTCATCCTTGCGGGTGCCGGGGTCGTAACGTTTGATCCAGTCGGCGGAGGCAATGTATTGCGGCACCGGGGCCCCACCCACCACCATTTCGGCGATCGCCTGATCGGCAGCGACATAGCTGAAACGCTGTTCGGCTGGCTTGGTGAAGTCCAGACGCAGGATCGGCACGCTGTAGCCCTGGGCCTGGAGTTTTTTCTGGAAATTGCGCGCACTGTTCAGGCCGTTCTCCGGTTTCGGCGGCGCCTGATCACCGCGGGTGGCGAAATTCTGCGTGCTGTTGACGTTGTAGATGAAGGCATCGATGTACTTCATGTTTTCGCTGCCATCGTTGGTCGCGGTGGCGTTCTTCAACATGAACTCGTTGACCTGGGCACTGAAGGCAAAAGGATCCTTTTTGGTGGTGTTCGGCCGCGACTCGTGCACGCGGATCATCGCGTGCCAGTCGCTGGGTTTTTCCGCGTTCCACGAACATTGGCTGTACTGGATCGGCCCCTTCATCAGCCCGGTGTATTTCTGCGTCCACTGCTCGGCGGTGGTGACACCGGCCTCGGCACAGGTGCCGTATGCCAGCGCGGCATTGCGATTGTTCAGCGTGCCTTGCGCCGCGCGCGGGGGTTCGCGGCTGTCAAAGAAACCGCAGCCATACCATTTGCGCTCCGGCCCGGTGCCGCCATCAAACGCATAGATGCAGGTGAAACCCTGCTCTTTGACCGGCAGCTTCAACGCCGCCGCATCGGTGGGTGTGCGCAGGATGAAACCGGCCGGATGAATCAGAATCCGCGTGCTCAGATCCTTGCGGATCCACGAGTAGGACGTCGCGCCGATCTTGATCGCATAGGGGCTGTAATCCCACGGATTGAATGGCCCGTCATTGACCATGCGCAACGTCACGCCGCTGCAGTAATACAACCCGCGCGCAGCACCGGTATCGGGTTCCTGGCAGCTGTTCTTGAGGGTGTTGTAATTACTGTTGATGCGTTTGAGCGTGTCCAGCGGGTCGATTTGCGGCTGAGCGTTGACCGTGGAAACCAACAGGGGCAGCGTGCAAGCCAGAGCGAATGATGAAGCCTTGCGCGATAGCGCAGCAGAGTCTGAGCGATCCTTCGTCATAAGATACCGTCCTGGTAAATCGGCCTGTCAGAGTGGCCGTTGAAATGACTATAGAACAGGCGAGAGTGAACACAATCCAGTGTGGGAGCGGGCTTGCTCGCGAAGGCGTAGTGTCAGACGCCATTGATGTTTGATGACACACCGCCTTCGCGAGCAAGCCCGCTCCCACAGTAAATTGCAGTGTTCGAAAATTTTTCGAAAAAACTTTGCACTGCGCTGTAACGCATCGCCATGAGCGTTCTCTAGTGGGGTAAGCAAGCGCACTTCGCTTGTAAAACCCAAGCTCAAATCTGGAGAAACATCATGACTACCTCTCGCACCCTGTCCGCCGCTGCACTGGTTCTGGCTCTTGGTTCCGCCCTGAGCATGACCGCCGTTTCCAGCGCCAATGCCGCCGACAACAACAACATGGAAAAATGCTTCGGCGTGGCCATGAAGGGTCACAACGATTGCGCCGCGGGCGCGGGCACTACCTGTGCCGGCACAGCGAAGATGGATTACCAGGCCAACTCCTGGAAGTTCGTGCCAAAAGGCACCTGCACCACCACCGAGAGCAAAACCTCGCCGACCGGTTTCGGTCAGATGGAAGCCTTCAAAGCCAAGTCCTGATCCATTGCCTGCCCGAGTGACGCTCATGTTCACCACCAACGAACCTGTCCCACCGCGCACTCGGGCAGCCCTCTGCGGGCTCCCGCCCCGTGCGGGGCTGGGGCTCAAGACCGGGCACTTGCGTGAAGTGCTCGGCACCCGACCGGACATCGGTTTCTTCGAAGTCCACGCCGAAAACTACATGGTCGACGGCGGTCCGTTTCATCATTTTCTCGGCTTGATCCGCGAGCAGTATCCGCTGTCGCTGCACGGCGTCGGGCTGTCGATCGGGGCCGAAGGGCCACTGGACGTTCAGCACCTGCAACGCCTGCAAACACTGATCGAGCGTTATCAACCGCAAGCCTTTTCCGAACACCTTGCCTGGTCGAGCCACGGCCCGGTGTTCCTCAATGACCTGCTGCCGCTGGCGTATGACACGCCGACGCTGAACCGCGTCTGCGAACACATCGATCAAGTGCAGAACAGCCTCAAGCGGCCGATGCTGCTGGAGAATCCAGCGACCTATCTCGGCTTCGAGCGCTCGACCATCGACGAGCCGGCATTCATCACCGAGGTGATCCGCCGCAGCGGCTGCGGTTTGCTGCTCGACGTCAACAACGTCTACGTCTCGTGCATCAATCATCAACGCGATCCACTGACCTACCTCGACGCGCTGCCGTTGCACGCGGTTGGCGAGATTCATCTGGCCGGGTTCGCCGAAGATGCCGACCGCCTCGGCGACCGCTTGCTGATCGATGATCACGGCGCGCCGATTGATGACGCGGTCTGGGCGCTGTACCGACAGGCGCTCGAACGAGTCGGCCCGGTGGCAACCTTGATCGAGCGGGACAATCAGGTTCCGGCGTTCAATGTGCTGCTGGCCGAGGCGCAGCAGGCCGAAGCGTTGTTGCTGCACGCTGGGAGTCGGCCATGAGCACGCAAGCCGACTTCAGCGCCGCCCTGCTCGACACTCGCCTGCCCTGCCCCGCTGGCCTGTGCAGCGCCAACGGTGCTGATCCTGCCAGCCGATTCCTGGTGTATCGCAATAACGTGCAAGGTTCGTTGATCAACGCGCTGGCCGACAGTTATCCGGTGGTGCAGCAATTGGTCGGCGAGGAATTCTTCCGTGGCATGGCCGGCATATTCATCCAGCAGCAGCCGCCGCACAGTCCGTTGATGAGCCGTTACGGCGACGGTCTGGCGGACTTCATTGACGCATTCGAAGCGGCGGCCGAGGTGCCGTATCTGGCCGATGTCGCACGGCTCGAACGCTTGCGCACCCGCGCTTATCACGCCGCCGATGCCGCGACGGTCAGTGCGCAACAGATCAGCGCTGCACTGGCCGATCCGCAAACACTCGCCGAACTGGACATCACCCTGCATCCCTCGCTGCACCTGCTCGATTCGGCTTACGCGGTGGTTTCGATCTGGGCGGCGCATCAAGGAGAAGCGACGCTGGCAGGCATCGACATCCATCAAGGGCAACACGCACTGGTGCTGCGCAACGGTCTGGAGGTCGAGGTGTTTGCCCTCGATCACGGCGCCAGCGTATTCATCCGCCATCTGCTCCATCACCGACCGCTGCTGCAAGCCGCGCAAGACAGTCCACCTTTCGATCTGCCGCAGACCCTCGCCCTGCTGATCGGCCACAACGCCATCACCGACCTGAACACCAAGGTATCGCCATGAACAACCTCATCATTTGCGCCATCGGACTCATGGAAAAAATCCCCCACAGCCTGATCGCCTTCATCGCGCGATTCTCGATTGCCGCGGTGTTCTGGAAGTCCGGGCAGACCAAGGTCGAGGGGCTGGCCATCGATTTGATCGACGGCACCTTGCAACTCGGCTGGCCACATTTGGCGGACTCGACGATTCCGTTGTTCCAGAGCGAATACCACGTACCGCTGCTGTCACCGGAAATCGCCGCGCACATGGCGGCATTTGCCGAACACTTCTTTCCGGTGCTGATATTGATCGGCTTCGCCACGAGGTTTTCGGCGCTGGCGCTACTGGGCATGACGCTGGTCATCGAGGTGTTTGTCTACCCCGATGCCTACCCGACCCATGGCACCTGGGCGGCAGTGTTGCTGTACCTGATGGCGACCGGACCGGGCAGATTGTCGATCGATCACCTGATCGCACGACGTTTTGCCAGCTGACCACAAACTGTAGGAGTGAGCCTGCTCGCGATAGCGGTAATCCAGCCAACATTTCTGTTGAATTTGCTTACGCAATCGCGAGCAGGCTCACTCCTACAGGAAATGAGTTAGCGCTGAAGGCGATCCAGCGCCTCGCCGCTGCGTTTGAACCAGCCAATCAGATAATCCGCCAGCACTTGCGTGCGTTTGGGCAAACCGCCCTGGTATGGGTGCACCAGATACATCGGCATCCGGCGCGTCTGAAAATCGCGCAGCAGCCAGCGCAACCGGCCATCAGCCAACTCCGTTTGCAGCAGGTACGACGGCAATCGTGCGATACCGGCGCCGGCCAGTGCGGCTTTCTTCAGCAGGTTGTAATGGTTGCTGGCGAACGGCCCCGACACCCGCACCCGCAGCAATTCGTGCTGTTGGTGATACAGCCATTCCTCGCGACCACTGTAGTGGCTGTTGAGCAGGCAACGGTGTTCGGCCAGCTCCTGCGGGGTCAGCGGTTCGCCGAACTGCGCCAGATACGCCGGGCTGGCGCAGGTCATTTCCTGCCAAGCCAGCAGCGGCTTGGCCACCAGCCGCTCGTCATTGGCCACCTCGGAGCGAATCGCCAGATCGAAGCCATCCCGGGACAGGTCGCGATAGTGGTTGTTCAGCTCCAGCTCGATCAGCACCTCGGGGTATTTCTGCGAGAACTCCAGCAGCAGGCCATCGAAAAACGTTTCCCCCAGCGACACCGGCACCGTCATCCGCACTGGGCCGGCCATGTCGTCCTTCAAGCGCGCCAATGCCTGCCGCGCGCGCTCCACCTGAACGACCAGCGCTTGCGCCTGCGGCAGCAAAGCGGCGCCGGCGGCAGTCAGGCTCAAACGACGCGTCGTGCGTTGCAGCAGCACCACGGAAAACTGTGCTTCCAGCTGACTGATGCGTTTGGACAACTGGCCCTTGCTGCAACCCAGTTGCTGCGCCGCCAGGGTAAAACTGCCGGCCTCGATCAATACCGCAAACGCCGCCAGATCATCCATTTCGCTCATGGATTGTTTCCATTTGAAAACCAAAGGCTGCCTATTAGTGCGCTTATCCGCAGAAAAAACCACTCTAGACTGAAACCTCGTTCAACCCATTGAGGAACAGTCCCATGAAGATTCTGTTGATCGGTGCCGCCGGCACCATCGGTTCGGCCGTGGACAAAGAGCTGAGCCAGCGTCACGAAGTCATCCGTATCGGTCGCAACAGCGGCGATTTCCAGGTGGACATCAGCGACAGTGCATCGATTCGCAAGCTGTTCGAGCAGACCGGCAAGTTCGACGCGCTGATCTGCGCCGCCGGTAACGTGACCTTTGCTCCGCTCGGCGAGATGAACGCTGACAGCTTCGCCCTGGGCCTGAAAGACAAGCTGATGGGCCAGGTCAACCTGCTGCTGATCGGCCGCGAATACGCCAACGACGGTGCCTCGTTCACCTTCACCACCGGCGTGCTCAGCCACGACCCGATCCGTACCGGCGCCTCGGCGGCACTGGTCAACGGCGCTCTGGACAGCTTCGTCAAAGCCGCCGCCATCGAGTTGCCGCGAGGCCTGCGCATCAACTCGATCAGCCCGACCGTGCTGCTGGAAGCGATGGGCAGCTACGCCCCGTACTTCCGTGGCTACAAGCCGGTTCCGGCAGCCGATGTGGCATTGGCCTACGCGAAAAGTGTCGAAGGCCTGCAAACCGGTCAGACCTTTCACGTGGGCTAAACCCTTGTGATCAACGGTCAGCCTGCGTAACGTGGCGGCACTTGTCTGGAGAGCCGAAGATGCGTGTTGCCCGTTCGTTGATCGTTGTTGCCCTGCTGCCGTTGTTCGCCGCCTGCCAATTGCTTGATGGCCCGCGTGAAAGCGCGTCCCACGTCGGGCAGACCCGGATGCAGGGGCAGTTGACCGCAGCCGAGGGCAAACTGGTGTTCCAGCCGTGTGGCGAACAGCGTCAGTACGTGGTCAACGACATCGGCGGCACCAGCGTGCTGCAAGAGGCCGCGACCCTCGCCGACCAACAGGGCAAGCTGTTTGCCGATGTGCGCGGCAAGCTCGTCGGCGACCGCATCGACCTCGGCCAGTTGTACCGGGTCGAGCGCTCTGGCACTGCGTGCGATGACCCGAACTTCAAGCTGTTGATCCTGCGTGCCGCCGGCCACGGTCCCGAGTGGAACGTCAAAGTCAGCGGCAAGGGCATGGTCATCGACCGTGAAGGCCAGCCGGCGCTGGCGGTGCCTTATGTCGAAGAGCAATTGGGCGACGGCCGCTTCAACCTGAGCAGCGAAGCCAACAACCAGCGCATCGAGTTGTGGGTCGCGCCGCAACGCTGCGTCGACAGCAGCACCGGCAGCGTGCAGCACATGAGCGCCGAACTGCGCATCGACGGCAAGGTCGAGCGTGGTTGCGGGTATTTCGGCGGATCGCGCAACGACTGAGCGTTTTAGCCTCACCGGATCCGGCCTTTGCGGCTTATAATCGCGGCCTTCAAACGCCCTGGCGCAGTTGTGCGCCCCGCGAATCCGGATCCTCGCCATGTTACGAATCACCGAACTCAAGCTGCCAATCGACCATCCCGAAGAAGACCTGCGTGCCGCCATCGTGCAGCGCCTGGGCATCGCCAGCGATGACTTGCTCGATTTCACCTTGTTCAAGCGCAGCTACGACGCGCGCAAAAAGTCCTCCGAACTGTGCTTCATCTACACCATCGACCTCACCGTGCGCGACGAGGCCAAGGTGCTGGGCAAGTTCGCCGACGACCGTAACGTCAACGTGGCGCCGGATGTCAGCTACAAATTCGTCGGCCAGGCGCCGAGCGACCTGAGCCAGCGCCCGATCGTGGTCGGTTTCGGCCCGTGCGGGATCTTCGCCGGCCTGCTGCTGGCGCAGATGGGCTTCAAGCCGATCATCCTTGAACGCGGCACCGAAGTTCGTCAGCGCACCAAGGACACCTGGGGTCTGTGGCGTAAAAGCGTGCTCAACCCCGAGTCCAACGTGCAGTTCGGCGAAGGCGGCGCGGGCACGTTCTCCGACGGCAAGCTGTACAGCCAGATCAAGGATCCGAAGTTCCTCGGCCGCAAAGTCCTGCACGAATTCGTCAAGGCCGGCGCGCCGGAAGAGATTCTCTACGTCAGCAAACCGCACATCGGTACGTTCCGTCTGACCGGCATGGTCGAGACCATGCGTGAAGAGATCCGCGCCCTGGGTGGCGAAGTGCGCTTCCAGGAGCGCGTCACTGACGTGCTGATCGAAGACGGCCAACTGGTCGGCGTCGAGCTGGCGAGCGGCGAAACCCTGCATTCGAAACACGTGGTTCTGGCCCTCGGCCACAGTGCCCGCGATACCTTCCGCATGCTTCACAGCCGTGGCGTGTTCATGGAAGCCAAGCCGTTCTCGGTGGGCTTCCGCATCGAACATCCGCAATCTCTGATCGACCGCGCGCGGCTGGGCAAGTACGCCGGCCACCCGAAGCTGGGCGCCGCCGACTACAAACTGGTGCACCACGCCAAGAACGGCCGTTCGGTCTACAGCTTCTGCATGTGCCCGGGCGGCACCGTGGTCGCGGCGACTTCCGAGCCGAATCGCGTGGTCACCAACGGCATGAGCCAGTACTCACGTAACGAGCGCAACGCCAATTCCGGGATCGTCGTCGGCATCACCCCGGAAGTTGATTACCCGGGCGGCCCGCTGGCCGGGATCGAGTTGCAGGAGCGTCTGGAATCCCACGCGTTCATCCTCGGCGGCAGCGACTACAAGGCCCCGGCGCAACTGGTCGGCGACTTCATCAACGGCACCCCGTCGACCGAACTGGGCGAAGTCGAGCCGTCGTACAAACCGGGCGTGGCCCTGGGCGATCTGGCCCTGGCGCTGCCGGACTTTGCCATCGAAGCGATTCGTGAAGCATTGCCGGCGTTCGAAAAGCAGATTCGCGGCTACTCGCTGCACGACGCGGTGTTGACCGGGATCGAAACCCGCACCTCGTCGCCGCTGCGCATCACGCGTAACGAATCGCTGCAGAGCATGAACGTCAAAGGTCTGTTCCCGGCGGGTGAAGGTGCGGGTTATGCCGGTGGCATTCTGTCGGCGGGTGTGGACGGGATTCGGATTGCGGAAGCTGTGGCGCGGGACATTCTTGGTCTGGAAGCCTGATACATCTGTCTTGAAGTAACACCAACCTCCTGTGGGAGAGGGGTTGGTCCCGGATGGGGGGGGGCGGGGGGCCGCCAAGTTGGCGGGCCCCCCGCCTTCCCCGGCAAGCCCCCCCCCCCCACGG
>NZ_JAJSLU010000021.1:70588-98717 GCF_023063025.1 Pseudomonas sp. YL2
CGGGGGGGGGGGGCCTCGCGGGGGAGGGGGGGGGGCCGGCGGCGGCAATGGTTGCCGGCCCCCCCGCTCCCGGGACCAACCCCTCTCCCACATTGGTTTCCGCGTTTGGCTTTAGATATTGGCGCGCAGCACTGAAGTCGGCAGCGTCTCACCTTTCTCGGCACTCGCCGCCACCGCCGCAATCAATCCCTCCAGCTCATAGCCCTGCGCCTTGAGCCACGTCTGATCGTAATAGGTGTCGGCATAACGCTCGCCGCCATCGCACAAAATCGCCACGATCGACCCCGACTCCCCCGCCGCTTTCATCTGTTGCGCCGCCATCAGCGCGCCGATCAGATTGGTGCCGCTCGACCCGCCGACATGCCGTCCCAGACGCTGCGCCAGATAATGCATGGCCGCCAGCGACAAGGCGTCCGGCACCTTGACCATTGCATCGATAACCTTGGGCAGGAACGACGCTTCCACCCGAGGCCGGCCAATGCCTTCGATCCGCGAACCGCAGTCCAGACGCAGACTGGCGTCGCCAGTCTGGTAGTAATCGAAGAACACCGAGCGCTCGGCGTCGGCGCACAACACCCGGGTGCAATGCTGGCGGTAACGCACGTAACGACCCAGGGTCGCGGTGGTGCCGCCGGTGCCGGGGCTGGAAATCAGCCAGCTCGGTTCCGGGTGTTTCTCGAAACGCATCTGCTGGAAGATCGATTCGGCGATGTTGTTGTTCGCCCGCCAGTCGGTGGCCCGCTCGGCGTAGGTGAACTGGTCGATGAAGTGGCCGCCATGCTCGCGGGCCAGACGTTCGGATTCGGCGTAAATCTGCGTCGGATCTTTCACCAGATGGCTCTGGCCACCGTAGAAAGCGATCTGCGCGATCTTCTCTTTCGAGGTGGTCGCCGGCATCACCGCAATGAACGGCAAACCGAGCATGCGCGCGAAATACGCTTCGGAAATCGCCGTCGAACCGCTGGACGCCTCGATCACCGGCGCGCCGGGTTTGAGCCAGCCGTTACACAACGCATACAGGAACAACGACCGCGCCAGGCGATGCTTGAGGCTGCCGGTGGGATGGCTCGACTCGTCCTTGAAATACAACTCGATGCCTGCAAACCCCGGCAGCGGCAAGGGGATCAGATGGGTGTCGGCGCTGCGCTGGAAGTCCGCTTCGATGATGCGGATGGCTTCGCGGGCCCACTGGCGGTTGTCGCTCATGGTCATGCTCTCGTTGAATCGGGCAGGAGTAGCCTTGTCACAGGCTCAGTCCCCCAGCATAGGAAAAAACCGGCAAGGCTCACAGATACAGCTGAGGCTCAATTCATCCACCAACTGCCAGGTTCTGGGCAAATGGGTATCAGGCTTTTGCAGTAATTGCGCAGAAACCTATCCCCCCGTTCTTTGAACTGAAGCGGCCTGCTCGCCCCCCTGCCTGACAAATAGCGAACAATCCGCACTTAATCAAAGATCCGTCCTACAGCCAGCATTTGTCCGCTTCGTTAACGTCGCACAGCCCTTTCGAAGGGTTGTCGATGGATGAACGAAAGGACGCTCAGTGGCTCGCAACAAGGACATTCCCCGGGTCCCCAACCCACCGGCGGGCGACGGCCATCACGTCACTTGGCGCTACATGACGGCCACTGAACTGGCCGAGCGCGAAGCCCGACAAAATGCATACGACGCCATGCTGGCGCGGCAGGAGGCTTTCGAGCGCAGTCGAGAGGTTGCGGCGAAAAAGCCTGATCCCGTACGCGCCGGGTGCGTGTTCGCCAAGTCCTGCAAGTTGCCGGACGCGATCATCGATTACTCGAATCCTTCGGGGATGGTGCCGACCGACAGCCTGAAAGATTACGGAGATCTGGTCCTGCTCGGCGGCCGTGAAGCCGATGACAGCGGCGGCGTTCCACTCAAGAAAATCAGCGGCACTGCCATCCCGGCAGGCCTGGGCACCTTCGCCCTTGCGGGTGAGGCGTTCAAGGCATTGCCCGCCATCGCTTCCGCCGCCGTTGTGACCCCTTTGGTCGGGCTGGTGGCGTTGCTCATGCCATCGAACCTGGGCGACAGCGCCCTCTACACCGAAGACCAGTTGCTCGCCCTCAGACAGGCTCGAACCCGCGTGCGCCTACATGTCGAACAACGGGCCGACGGCAGCCTCAAGGGTTATGGTTTCTACACCGGCAAGAATCGCGACTGGGAAATGGTCGATGTCGCGCAGTTCACCGCACGTGATAACCGCTTTGTCGCAGACCTCGGCGAAGGCATCGAACTGATCTGGACGCCCGCCGTGGACGGCTCCGACATCCTCGGCATCCCCGCGCTGGAGGCCGCTCCGCAGGCACCGCATATCTGGGTGTACCCACCGACAAAAGCGGCGGACGGGATTCTGGTGAATCCGGTTTATCCGCCGGAGTATCGGGATTTCATTCTGGTGTTTCCGGCGGATTCGGGGGTTCGGCCGGTTTACATTGTGCTCAGTCGAGCTCGCGACCATGCCTACTACGACCACCCGAAGACGCTACCTGCGTTTCCTGATGCAGTCAGAGTGAAGTCCAAGTCATCGGTTCAGGGGGGAGGAAAGCGGCGAGCACGCTGGGTAGACCGCAAAGGTCGGATCTATGAATGGGATTACAAAAGCAATGCTGTAGAAAAATACGACAAGCTGGGAACCACTCATTTGGGTGAGTTCAATCATATTACTGGTGAACAAACCGGGCCTGCCGAGCCGGATAGAAGAACCTCTAGAAATTAAGGGACTAAAACATGCGTTACCTTTCAATAACCGGGTTTTACCCTGACGAATTCCAAGACAGCTCGCTACAGTTTGAAATGGATATCAACGGTAGCGAAATGAATGAAAAGGTTGCACAGCTCATTGAATCCAAGCCACTTAACGAACTGGAGCCTGGAGAGTTGTTATTGAGCCGGGATCAAGTAAGCGCATTGGAGGCCCTTCTGAAAGTCAGCTTCCCAAAGGGTCTGGAGTATTTTATGGGTACCTGTGCCCAGCACTAAGCAGTCGAATTGAAACAAACAAAAAACCCCGACCAGTCACCTGATCGGGGTTTTTCTTTACCGCTCGTTGCCGCTTAGTGCGAAACGCGGCTGGTGCCACCGACGGTGGAGATGCGCACGCGCTCACCAACACGGAACACTTCGTTTTCCTGAACCTGTTGCACGTAGGCGCGCATGCTGCCGTCGTCTTCGCGCACGGTGATTTCCACGCCCTGGGTGCGGGTCAGGCCTTCTTCAGTCGCGGAACCGATCAGACCACCGGCCACAGCACCGATGACCGCCGCGACGATGCTGCCTTTGCCGCCACCGATGGCGCTGCCGCCGACACCGCCGACCACTGCGCCTGCAGCGCCGCCGATCGGGGTCTTGGTGCCTTCGATTTTCACCGGACGCAGGGATTCGATGGTGCCCATGCGAATCGTCTGCACACGACGCGCTTCGTCACGGGAGTAGGAGTCACCGGTCAGGCTCGACTGGCAGCCGGTCAGCAACATCGCCATCGTGGAAAAGGAAGCAACCAGCAGAACAGACTTACGCATAGCATCAACTCCAAAAGAACATGTGTTCATTAAACCCCGCTGCTTGACGCCTGTCACGACGCAGCCCGGATAAACTTGATTTTATTCAGGCCCGGTACAGGCACCTGCAAACTCACCCAACAGTAGCGCCAAATCGCTCAATCCGCCCTGCCGACCCAAGGATTTTCATGGATTACCTGATCATTTTCGTCACCACCGTCGCCGGTCTGTACTTCCATTGGTGGCTGTACGTGCGGATCAAACGCTGGATGGATCGTGATCTGGCCCTGTCGCTGGCGGGCAAGGATGAAGACAAACGCGCCTTCATGCTGGAACGACTGGCCGATGCCCGCGTGCAGAAGATCAAGCGTCGGGACCTGCCGAAGTGGCTTGAGGCCGCTGCGGCAGGCTATCCCGCTCGGTAGACTGCTCAGGGCGCCAGACGTTCAAGAATCCAGTTGGCGCCCTGCTGACGGTAGTTCAGGCGATCGTGCAGACGACTTGGACGGCCCTGCCAGAACTCGATGCGCTCAGGCAGCAGGCGATAACCGCCCCAGTGTTCCGGGCAGTCGGGCTGGGTGTCGCTGAAGCGCTGTTCAGTCGCCTTGAGCAGGTGTTCCAGCTCGTCACGCCCGTTGATCACCCGGCTCTGCGGTGAGGCCCAGGCGCCGAGCCGGCTGCCCAGCGGTCGCACCTGATAATACGCGTCGGACTCTTGCGGCGTGACCTTGACCACCCGCCCTTCGATGCGCACCTGGCGCTCCAGGGTTGGCCAGAAAAATGTCATGGCCGCGAAAGGATTCGCCGCCAGATGCTGGCCCTTGGCGCTGTCGTAGTTGGTGAAAAAGGTGAAGCCCTGCGCGTCCAGGCCCTTGAGCAGCAGAATGCGGCAATGCGGTCGACCGTCCGCATCGACCGTGGCCAGGGTCATGGCGTTGGCCTCCACCGGTGCCTGTTCGGTTTTTACCGCGTCGGCAAACCATTGGTGGAACAGCGCAAACGGCTCGCCCGGGGCTTGCGCCTCGGTCAGTCCGTCCCGGGTGTAATCACGACGCATATCTGCCAGAGCCTGGGTCATGGCGCATTCCTTTTCGTTAGCGGATCACTGCTTGGAAGTATCGCTGGCGGCGACTTTCTTGTCTGTGGTCGCCGCTTTGGCCGGAGCGGTTTTCTTGGCCGGCGTTTTTGCCGGTGCCTTGGTCGCTGCTTTCTTCGCAGGTGCCTTGGCGGCGGCTTTCTTCGCTGGAGCCTTTTTGGTTGCAGGTACGGCGGCCTTCGAAGCAGCCGGCGCCGGAGTTACCGGTTTGGCTGCAGGCTTGACGTCCTGTGCCGCAAGCATCGTGGTCGGTGCCGGCGCTGGCATGTTGTACTTGCTCAGCAGCGCAACCATGGTGTTCTGCGGGGTCACCAGCAGTTCGACGCGACGGTTCAGGGCACGGCCTTCGGCGCTGTCGTTGGCCGCACGCGGGGCATCGCCGCCCATGCCACGCAGCATCAGGCGATCACGCTGCAAGCCGCTCAGACGGAAGATCGCCGCCACGGACTGGGCGCGCTCCTGGCTGAGTTTGACGTTGGCCGGCGCGGCACCGGTGTTGTCGCTGTGACCAAGCACCAGGACTGCGGTTTTCGGGTCAGCTTCGAGGATTTTCGCGACATTGGTGAACGGGCTGAGGGTCACCGGCAGCAGCATCGCTGGACGCTTCGGGTTGAACGAGCCTTCAACCGGCGCGATCACCACCAGCACGTTGTCACGGCGCTCGAGTTGCAGATTGCTGTCCTTGATCGCTGCACGCAGACGTGGCTCGTAGTCATCCAGCCAGGCTTGGGTGACTTTCGGGTCAGGCATCGGCACCACTTTGGCAGTCGATTGATCCTTGCCGCCGAACGGCCACCACCACTTCGTGCCGGTGTCGGCATCGGCCTTGGCCACTACCGCCGGTTTGGCTTCGGGTTTCACCTCGGCTTTGGCCGCCGCATCATCGGAACCGCCGAACGGCCAGTACCAGTGGCTGCTGCTTTCAGTCTTGGCCACCGGTGCGGTCGCGGCAGGTTTGAGCGGCGCCGGGGCTGCGGCAGGAGCCGGGGCTGGGGCCGGCTCTTTGGCCGCCACTTTGTCGGAGGACCCGAACGGCCACCAGCTACCGCCGTCCGCATCGTTTTTAGGAGTCTGTGCACAACCGGTGATCGCAACACACAGGGCCAGGGCGAGAGTTTTTTTGGATGACATTGAAAATCCACAAAGTGAAGTAATGAAAAATCAGAGCTCTTTTGCCCGGATAAACTGACGCTTTGAATCGAAAAACCGGATCTGGTTCCAACCCTGGAACCTCATGTAAAGCTTTACAGACAAGTGGCAAGTACCCGCGCCAGTTGCTGCGCGCGCGGATCCATCAAGACGTACGGCCCAAGGGTATTTGTCACAAAACCGAACGCGACATCGTGCTCAGGATCAGCAAAACCCACTGAACCGCCCGCCCCCGGGTGACCAAACGCCCGCGGGCCGAGGCCATAGGTGGCGTTCGCCATGTCCGGTTGATCGAGCATGCAGCCCAGACCGAAGCGGGTGCGGGTCAGCAGGGTCTTGTCCTCGCCGTAGCTGTGTTCGCGGGTCAGTTCTTCGAGCATTTCGCTTTCAAGCAGGC
Organism: Pseudomonas sp. YL2; assembly: GCF_023063025.1. NCBI lineage: Bacteria > Pseudomonadati > Pseudomonadota > Gammaproteobacteria > Pseudomonadales > Pseudomonadaceae > Pseudomonas > Pseudomonas sp. YL2. The sequence continues at coordinate 76,749 of NZ_JAJSLU010000021.1, forward strand.
TGCCGTCGAGCAAACCGGCGTAGAAACCGGCCAGGCTGCGCGCGTTGCCATGCCCATTGGCGGCCGGCTGCTGCATGCGCCGCCATTCCGGTTTGTTGGTGCTGGTGAGCACCGACGGCGGATTGGTGAAGGCGCGAGTGGTCATGGCGGTCGGTTCGCGCATGGTCACTTGCAACAGGCGCTGGGCCGCGGCATCGCCGACGTTGCCCTTGCCCCGAGCGATGTGCGCCACGCGGTGGAACTCTTCGTCAGCCAGACCGACGTGGAAATCCAGCCCCAGCGGCCTGGCGACACGGGCGACGATCGACTCGCCCGGCCCGCGACCGTCAGCGCGACGCAGCAACTCCCCGACCAGCCAGCCATAGGTGATGGCGGCATAGCCATGGCCGGTACCGGGCGTCCACCACGGCGCTTCGGCCGCAAGGGCGTCGACCATGGTCTGCCATTCGTAGAGGGCGGCAGGCGCCAGCAACTCGCGCAGGGCCGGCAGACCGGCCTGATGGCAGAGCAATTGGCGCAAAGTGACGGATTCTTTACCGGCGGCAGCGAATTCCGGCCAGTAGCGGGCAACCGGTGCATCCAGTTGCAGTTTGCCTTCGGCCACCAATTGCAATGCGGCGACCGCGGTAAAGGTCTTGGTGCAGGAAAACAGGTTGGCGATGGTGTCGCTGTGCCAGGCCTCGGTTCCGTCCTTGTCGGCCGTACCGGACCAGAGGTCGAGGACGGTTTCTCCGCCGACCTTGATGCACAGGGCTGCGCCGCGTTCCTGGGGATCGTCGAACAGTGCCGCGAAAGCCTCGCGCACCGCTTCGAATTGAAGCTCGTAATGTCCCTGAATCTGCACCCGCAACTCCCCCGCGAAAACGCTCTACAAAGTGGCCCGCATTGTTCCAGCCCTTGAGGGATTTGGGAACAGCTGCGGGCCGGACGGTTGAATGCTGTAGTGAGGCGGCTGACGCCTTCGCGAGCAGGCTCGCTCCCACACTGGATCGATGGTGTTCACAAATCCGATGTGGGAGCGAGCCTGCTCGCGAAGAACGATGACGCGGTCTGAACCTTAATGACCATTGCCCGAGTGCCCACCGGCATGCCCGCCCCCCGGGCCTTTGCCGGCTTCAGCCTTGCGCCCGCCTTCGGCTTCATGACCGGCGGCGGCCGCTTTCTCAGCCTCCTTGCCCAACTGATCGATCGCCTGCAAATTGCTCTTGCGTACCGCCTCGACAAAGCCCTGATACGGCAGATCGGTAATCCCCACCAGGCCGAAGTGCCCGTTCTCGCCATCGAGCAGACGCCCGGTCACCGGTTGATCCAGATACTGGAACCAGTGCACGCCGACAATCGACGGCTCACTCAACGCCTGTTTGAGGAAGTTGGCATACGCCGGGCCGCGATCTTCTTCCCGCGCCAGTTGCGTCACGCCACCCCAGAACGGGCCACGATCACTGGAGCCGAAGTTGAATTCGGTGATCAGTACCGGTTTGTCGAGGGCGCGCAGAGCGGCGAAGTCATAGCCGTCCTGCGGTTTCAGCGTGTACATATTGAAACTCAACACGTCGCAATACTGCGCGCAGGACGCCACCGCTTCCGGAGTGCTGGTGGCGAAACGGCCACCGAGCAGCAACTGATTCGGCGCGTGCCACTTCAGCGAATCGGAGATGGTTTTGAAGTAAGTGTCGGCGAACACTTTCTGGAAGTATTTGAAGTCGTTTTCGATTTCCGGGTGCTCCGGATTCGGCATCGGTGGCACGAAACCCGGGTCTTCCATCAATTCCCACGCCGGCAGATCAATGCCCCACGCTTTCGACAGCCCCGCCTGGTTGCGGTACTTGTCGCGCAGTTGCTTGAGGAATGCGCGCTTGGCCGGCACGTCGGTGGTCATCTTCAATGTGCCGTAGGCCAGGGCGTAGCGCGACTGCGGGTCGTCGCCGGGGCCGGCCCAGGCCAGTTCGTTGTCGGCGTAGTAGCCGATCAGCCACGGATCATCACGATGATCGCGGGCAGCAATGGCCACGGCACGCTCGGTGGCCATGGCGAAACGCGGGTCGAACGGGTCAGGCATGCCGCCCCACCAGTCGCTGCCGGTGCTGATGCTGGTGTAGTCGCCGACGATCGACAGCGGCAAGGTGTACGGCACCCGCTCGGCGTCGGCGAGCGAGTCGGCACTCCAGTTGCCGACGGTGTTGAAACCCCAGGCCTGCAGACGATCAAGGGTGTGCGTGGCCCACTTCTGCTGATCGACCGTGGCCTTGCACGGCGCAGCGACGGGTTGATCGGCAGCCTTTTCAGCAGTCGTTGCTACGGCGTCTGTTTTCGCCGCTGCGGCGACACCGGCCTTCGCCTCGTTTGACTTTGGCACAGGCTCGGCAGCTTTTACTGCGGTTTCTTCAACCGCACCAGCCTTGGCCGCTTCAGCAATTCCGGCCTTGGTATCGCTGTCCGGTTTGCAGGGCTCGCCGTAAACCCGCTGCAGGTTGGCGCCATAGAAGTCGTACCAGCGCCCGTTGCCATAGCCGCGGCCCTGATCGGCCCCGTTGCCGCCACGGTTATCGCCTTCGCCGAAATGGCTGGCGAGCGGCTCGTCGGCCTTGGGCAGGGATTCGAACATCCACTCGCGCCCGGCCACGTAGGTCTGGTTGACCTGCGGGCTGACGGTGTTGACCCCCAGCGAATAGAACGGATGCCCTTCAGGGGTCACCAGATACCAGCGACCGTCACGCTTTTCGGTGCGGAAAAACCCGCTGGCCTTGAACGCCGGGCCTTTGTTCCAGCCACCGAACTTGTCCAGCGAGGACTTTTCGCGCTCGGTCAGCCAGGTTTTCAGCTGTTGCTGTTCCTTGGCGGCGGCGGATTTCAGTTGTTCGTCGTTGCTGACTTTTTCCGGCCATTTGCTGCGGGTCGATTGACCGTAGGCGTCCACCAGATTGCCGTAGACGGCCTGGGTCACAGCATCGCCGTCCTGCACGCCGAATCGCTCGAGCAGCAGGCTCTGCGCGGCTTTCGGCTGATCCATCCACAGACTCACCGACACCACCTGGCTGCGATCCAGTTCACCGCTGCTGCTGGCCAGCAGAATTCGCTGGCCATCGACAGTCATCGGCATCGGCGGCCCGGCCTTCATGCCCTGGCTCAGTGGCGAAGTCGCCACCAGCGGCACCAAAAGGGTTTGCGCGGGTCCGGCCGGCAGGTCGACGCGGCTGGTCAGGGTCTGGCCGTTGTTACTCTGGATTTGCACATAGACCGTCACGGCCCAGTTCATTGCGCTTTGCAGACGCAGGCTCATCATGCCCGACTGCGACCAGTCCCAGGCGCCGGTTTGCGGAGTCAGACGCAGGGTCGGGCGAGCCACCGGGTTGAACGTCACCCGGCGCAGCACTTCACCTTCCGGGGTTTGCTCGGCGTTGGCTTGTGGCAGGTCAGTGTTTTCGGTGACGACTTTCACCACGTCGGCAGGACGGACAAAGTTGAACAGGGTCTGCTGACCCGCAGGCGCCGCCAGTAACGGGGCAGCGAAAATCAAGGCGAATACGGCAGGCAACGAACGGCGAATCATAAGAACGGAGTTCTCCCTAACGACCAACTAAGGCCAATGGAAAAGCATGGCAGAGAGATAGACAGCGCGGCGGGCAAAACTGCCCACCGTTGTCTCAGGATATTTCACGACGGAAAGGAGGCAACGCATTGAGGATCGCCTTGCCGTAGCGCTGGGTGACCAGGCGCCGATCAAGCAAGGTGATGGTGCCGCGGTCTTCTTCGGTACGCAGCAGACGCCCGCAGGCCTGGACCAGCTTCAACGAGGCGTCGGGCACCGAGATTTCCATGAACGGATTGCCGCCACGGGCCTCGATCCACTCCGACAGCGCCGCCTCGACCGGATCGTCCGGCACCGAGAACGGGATCTTGGCGATCACCACGTGCTCGCAATAGGCACCCGGCAAATCCACGCCTTCGGCGAAACTGGCGAGGCCGAACAGCACGCTGGAATCGCCGCCATCGACCCGCGCCTTGTGCTTGTTCAGGGTTTCCTGTTTCGACAGGTTGCCTTGAATGAACACTTGCTTGCGCCAGTCGCGGTCGAGGCCATCGAACACGTCCTGCATCTGTTTGCGCGAGGAGAACAGCACCAGCGTGCCGCGCGAGCCTTCGACCAGATCCGGCAACTCGCGGATGATCGCCGCGGTGTGAGCCGCGGCGTCGCGTGGGTCGGCCTTCAGATCCGGCACCCGCAGCACACCGGCATCGGCGTGATGGAACGGGCTCGGCACCACGGCGGTGACGGCTTTTTTCGGCAGACCGGCGCGCATGCGGAAACGGTCGAAGGTGCCCAGTGCCGTCAAGGTTGCCGAGGTCACCAGGCAGCCGTAAGCCACGTTCCACAGGCTGCGGCGCAGGGTTTCTGCGGCGAGAATCGGGCTGGCGTTGACCTCGATGTCGAACAGCGAACCGCTTTCGGCCAGCGTCAGCCAGCGCGCCATCGGCGGGCTGTCTTCCGGGTCTTCGGCGGTAAATGCAGTCCACAATTCCCAGTTGCCCGACGCCCGCGACAACAGGCTGCCGAACAGCGGATACCACTCCTCGGCCTGATTGCTGGCGATGCCGATGTTGACCTCGCCGTCCATGCCTTCCTTGAGCAGGTCGGTCAGGCGGGTGAACAGATCGTTGAGCCGCGAATAACCCTTTTTCAGCTCAATGCCCATTTCGCGCATGTGCTCGGGAATCACCCCGCCGACGAAACGATGGCGTGGCCGCTCGCGACCTTCGACGTCTTCGCCGGGCTTGAAATCGGCAATCTGCTCGCACGCGGTGAACATGAACTGCTGCTGGGTCTTGATCTCGCGCGCCAGCTCGGGCACTTGCTCGATCAGCTTGCCGAGATCGCCCGGCAGCGGATGCTGGGCCAACAGTTTGGTGAGGTTCTTCGCGGTGGTTTCCAGCCAGTCGGCAGTGGAACGCAGACGCGTGTAGTGGGCGAAGTGGCCGATGGCCTTGTCCGGGAGGTGATGGCCTTCGTCGAACACGTAAATGGTGTCACGCGGATCCGGTAGTACCGCGCCGCCGCCCAAAGCGAGGTCAGCCAGCACCATGTCGTGGTTGGTGACGATCACGTCGACCTTGCCCATGCCTTCGCGCGCCTTGTAGAAAGCGCACTGGCCGAAGTTCGGGCAGTGACGGTTGGTGCACTGGCTGTGATCGGTGGTCAGGCGCGCCCAGTCGGCGTCTTCCAGCGCGTTGGGCCAGCTGTCGCGGTCGCCGTCCCATTTATTGCCGGCGAGCTTCTCGATCATGCTGGTGAACAGCTTCTGACTCGCCTCGTCGACCTCGATCTTGAAGCCTTCCTCTTCGAACAACTGGGCGGTGGCGGTTTGCGCGTGGCCTTCCTGCAGCAGCATGTCGAGCTTGGACAGGCACATGTAGCGACCACGGCCCTTGGCCAGCGCGAAGCTGAAGTTCAGCCCGCTGTTGCGCATCAGGTCGGGCAAGTCCTTGTAGACGATCTGCTCTTGCAGAGCCACGGTCGCGGTGGCGATCACCAGGCGCTTGCCGGCCAGCTTCGCCGTCGGGATCGCCGCCAGGCTGTAGGCCACGGTCTTGCCGGTACCGGTGCCGGCTTCCACCGCGACAATCGCGGGGTCGCCACTGCGCCGGCCTTCGTCGTCGGTGTCGATATCCCCGAGGACTTTGGCGATTTCAGCGATCATCAGGCGCTGGCCGTAACGCGGCTTGAGGCTCTTGGCTTCAAGAAAACGCGAATAGGCGCCCTGGATCGTGGTTTTGAGTTCAGTGCTGATCATTGATTGTCGGGCGCTAAAAACGCTGGATAAATTTTCAGTGGTTTCGGATGGCGGCTATCATACCCCGCTAATTAATCCCGCGCAGAACGGAGTGCCCCAATGACACCTTTTAGCCTCGTTTATCCGCTGCATGTCCTGTCCGCCCTGGTCTGGGTCGGCGGCATGTTTTTCGCCTGGATGGTCCTGCGCCCGGCGGCGGTCAAGGCTCTCGACGGCCCCGCCCGCCTGACCTTGTGGGTGGAAGTGTTTCAAGGTTTTTTCCGCTGGGTCTGGGTCGCGGTGATCCTGCTGCCGATCAGCGGCGTGGGCATGTTGCATTTACAGCAGGTCGGTTTCGAGACCGCGCCGAAGTACGTGCAGGTGATGATCGGGCTGTACGTGGTGATGACGGCGCTGTTTATCCGGATTCAGGGTTTGATGCTGCCAGAGTTGCGCAAAGCCGTTGAAGCCAAGGAATGGCCAGTGGGTGCGGCGGTGCTGGGGCGGATTCGCCGGGTAGTGGGGATCAATTTGATTGTCGGGTTGGTGCTGGTGGCGATTGCGGCGGCGCGGCCGATGTTCTGACCCACTGACAACTTGGACTTTTTTTGTGGTGAGGGAATTTATCCCCTCACCTCAAATAGTGCTGTTACTCAGAGGCGCTGCACAGTCACCGCCCCCGCCGCACCCACCGGCCCAGGCTGACCATCCGCCCCGGCCTTGCCGTTCTTGCCGCCATCGGCGCGATACACCAGGCAGCCCTTGGACTGGCCGCCCTTGCCCGCCTTACCGCCAACACCCGCTGGACCACCGGCGCCGCCCGCAACGTTGACCTTGATCAGCTCGGCCGGGAACTCGCGCGGTACTTCGAGACGCACCAGCGCCCCAGGTGCACCCGGCTGGCCGTCACTACCATTGCTGCCGTCAAAACCATGACCGGCCGCGCCCCAGGTGCAGCCCGGATCTTCGCCGTTGCCGCCATCCAGGCCGACGAAACCCGGTGCGCCGGTGCCGCCACGGGCATCGACAAACAGTTTTGGCGCGTTCAGTGCCTTGAACTGCAAATTCAGATTACGCCCGGCACGGGCGGCTTTTTCATAGGTGCCCGGCGCGCCGCGTGCGGTGATCAGGCTGCCTTCGGACAGTTCGGCACGAATGACTTTCATGTCCAGCGCCTGTTCACTCGGGACGATCGCAATGCGCGCTTCATGGCCCAGACGCAATTCACCGACGGTCAGCTCGGTCACATTGGCAGGAATCAGCAAGGTGCCGTAGTCCGCCACTTCCAGGCGTTCCAGCTGCAAGGTGCTGGCGGTGTTGGGCAAACGCATCAGGGAATTGGTTTCGACGCTGACCACCTGGGCGCAGGCCAGAGGACTGATGAGTGCAGCGAGCAGGCAAAGTTTACGCATGGGAAGAAGCCTCCGGAGCGGCCGGGGCCGGGATGGTTTGCAGGTGAAAAACGCCGAACAGCAGGATGCGCAGACGGTCGCGCCACGGGTTGGGACGCCCTTTGAGGCGCGAGAAAAGCAACTCCAGCACATGCAGCGCCAGCAGCGAGGCACCGGCCAGATTGACCAGCGCATGCAGCGGATGCACAAACGGCAGCAGCAGATTGACCACCACCACGCACCAGAACAGCAGGGTCAGCAAACGCCCCAGCCCCCAGAAAACCTTCATACGCTCCCCCGTGTCGGAATTATTCTTTGGGCGCACAGTAACGGCTTACGCGGGGGATAAGCCAGAGGGGCAAAAGAAAAAACATTTGTCAGTCGTCGGATCGCTGCCGGTTCGACGACGATCGTCGACCGGCAGCTCTAGCCTGCGGACTACAGACAAGTCCTAGCGATTGATATGCAACTCCACCCGACGGTTTTTTGCCCGTCCCTCGTCCGTTGCGTTGTCAGCCACCGGCTCGCTCTCGCCGCGCCCTTCACTGGTCAGTTTGTCCGGCGCCAGGCCCTGACTCAGCAGGTACGCCGCCACGCTGCTGGCGCGTCGTTCCGACAGTGCCTGGTTGTAGGCGTCCGAACCTTTGCTGTCGGTATGGCCGATAACCTTGATGCTGACCACGTCGGCGTTGCGCAATTTGTCCATCAGCGTATCGAGCTGGGCCTTGGCGGCCGGGGTCAGATCCGACTTGTCGAAATCGAACAGCACATTACCGGCATCGCTGAGGGTGATGACTTCCGATTGCGGCGCAGGTTCGGGAGCTTTTGCAGTGACCGGATATTGCGGCAGCGGACAGCCGCGATGATCGACCGGGGTATTGGCCGGGGTGTCAGGGCAACGGTCGCGGCGGTCGAACACGCCATCGCCGTCTTCATCGCCATCCTGGGCATAACAGATCAGCCCGCCAGTCAGAATCCCCAACGCCGCACCGCCACCGGCCCAGCCGCCACTTTCAATGGCGCCAAGACCGCCACCGACCAGCCCGCCGATCAGGCTGCAGATCGGCCACGTACGTTGATTGAGGGGGGCATCGCCATCGCTATGAGTGGCGCAACCGGTGAGCAGGCTGCCCAGCAGCAGCACCGGCAAGACGGACCTTGAGAAAACAGTCATTGTGAAAGCTCCTGTGTCACCGGCCCATACCGGTTACACAGGAGTAAAGACCCGCATCCGCGACTGCACAAGCCGCAGATGCGAGAGGGGCTAGCGGACGATTTTGATTTCGGTACGACGGTTCTGTGCGCGACCGTCAGCGGTTTTGTTATCCGCCACTGGCTGGCTTTCACCCATGCCCGAGACCGAAACGAAGCTGGCACGCGGCACACCCTGCTGGATCAGGTATTCCACCACCGAGTGCGCACGGCGATCCGACAGTTTCTTGTTGTAGGCATCGCTGCCGACGCTGTCGGTGTGGCCGGTCACGGTCAGTTGCGCCGTGGACGACTCTTGTTTCAGGCGCGTGGCGACTTTATCCAGCACCTGTTTGTCGGAGCCGGTCAGGGTGGCTTTGTCGAACTGGAAGTGCACATCGCGAATGACGATAGTTTCTTCCTTGACCACAACCGCCTCTTCTACCACTGGCGCAGGGGCAGGTGGTGGGCAGCCGTCAGCATCGACCTGCACGCCTTTAGGCGTGTGCGGGCACTTGTCGCGACTGTCCGGCACACCATCGCCGTCTTCGTCGCCATCACCGTGCACCCAGCAATAGGCCGCTGCCGTACCACCGACAATCAGCGCGCCGTAGCCGGCCCACGACGAACTCTCCGTCGCCCCGAGGCCGGCACCGACTACACCACCGACCGCCGCACAGGTCGGCCAGTCGGTTTTCTGCAAACCTGCGCAACCAGTCAACACACTGGTTAGCAGAATCAAAGGTAATGCTGTCCGAACTATGCTCATCTGGTTTTCTCCTGAGGGATCGGCTTAGAACCGATTCACGGAGTAAAGACCGGAGTTTTAATCTCCGCCAGCAATAGGCCACTGGCATTTGGGACCGTGTTCACAGGGATTCGGCACTTTTGCCGCCCGCGGCAAATCGGGGTCTAGGCCGGATCCGTCTGGCGCGCTAGTCTTGGCGATCTGATTGAGGAGCTTCGATGAACGTCGCCATTTCTTCGCGCACGCCGCAACAGGCGCTGGCCGCTTTACTGGATCGCTATGCCCCGGCGCGTCTGCTGCTGATCGGCGCCAGCGAATTTCCGGCGCTCGCCGCTTTCAAGCAGGCACATCCGGACACCTGCGTGGCCCACGCCGCACCCGGTGCATTGCCCGCCGAACTCGCGGCGCGGCGCTTCGACCTGGCGCTGGTGGTCGATTGCCTGGAGCATCTGCCAAAGCGTGACGGCTTGAATCTGCTGGGCGGGATTCGCAACCTCAACGCCAGTCGCATCGCGGTGCTGGCGGATCTGCCGGCCAGCGGCTGGCAGGAAACCGATTTCTACTCGCTGGCGCTGCAGGCCAGTGAACGCTTCCAGCGTGACGATCAGGTACTGACCCTGTTCACCTATGATCTGCTTGACTACAAACAAGTCCCCGACTGGCTCAACTCGCGATTCTGGGCCAATCCGGAAAACTTCGGCAAATACTGGTGGTAATGCAATGAGTACAGCCATTTGCCCGTGCGGCAGCGGCAACCTGCTGGAGGCCTGCTGCGGCCACTATCACGAAGGCCACCCGGCGCCTTGCGCCGAAGCGCTGATGCGTTCGCGCTACAGCGCCTACGTGCTGGGGCTGATCGATTATCTGGTGGCCACCACCCTGCCCGCCCAGCAGGCCGGTCTGGATCGCCAGTCGATCAGCGCCTGGAGCGCGCAGAGCACCTGGCTCGGCCTTGAGGTCGAAAGCTCGGAAGTGCTCGGCGGCCAGCCCGAACATGCCTTCGTCACCTTTACCGCACGCTGGCACGACAGCCAGGGCGAACACAGCCACCGCGAGCGCTCCTCGTTCGTGCAGAACGCCGGGCGCTGGTACTTCATCGACCCGACCGTGCAGTTGAAGCTGGGGCGCAATGACGCGTGCCCGTGTACGAGCGGACAGAAGTTCAAGAAGTGCTGTGCGGGGTATTTCGGCGCATAAAGGGAAGTGCCGACTAGACTGGGGCACAAAGGGAGTTTTTTCGATGCTCGGTCACTGTCGCACACTGCATGGCTTGTTATTGATGCTGATCCTGAACCTCGGCGGTTGCGCCTCATGGTTCAGCGACGACAGCGTCGACCCCGCCGTGCACCTGGTAAAAGTCGAGGTGGTGCGGGCCAAGCTGCTCGAACAGAAATTCATCCTGCACTTTCGCATCGACAACCCCAACGACAGCGACCTGACGGTGCGCGGCATGGAATATCGCATTCATCTGGCAGACCTGTTGCTGGCCGAAGGCGAGCATGAACACTGGATCACGGTAGGGCCGAAAAGCAGCGCGTTCTATCGGATACCGATCCGCACCAACCTGTGGCCGCGGGTCAAGGACGTGGTGAAAATGCTGAAAAGTCAGCACCAGCAGGTGCCCTATCGATTGCAGGGTGAGATGGAAACCGGTTTATTCATCGCCCACTACGTGCACCTGGAGCGCAATGGCGTGATAATCCCCGCCGATTTAATTCCGGAGCACAACCGATGACTCAGCAACCTCATGTCCATGGCCCTGACTGCAACCACGATCATGACCATCATCACGATCACGACCATGGCCATGTCCACGGCCCGAACTGCGGCCACGCCCACCAGGAACCGGTGCGCAACGCCCTGAAAGACGTCGGCCGCAACGACCCTTGCCCATGCGGCAACGGCAAGAAATTCAAGAAGTGCCACGGCGCTTGATGCTTCAGGTGAAGATATTCTTCGCCTGACACATTGCCTTCGCGAGCAAGCCCCCTCCCACAGTTGACCGCGTTCCCCCCGGCTGGACGCAGGCGACTGTGGGGGGGGGGGTGGTCCGCAAAGGGGCGGGAGCATTACCCCCAAAAGGTTAGACAGCCGCCAGAATCTGCTTCGCACTGACCACCGTCGCATACTCCCCCTGCAAATTCCCCAGCGACATCCCGTGCACCTCTTCGGCTGAACGCGGTGTGCCGAAATAATCGGCCTTGTCGAAGGTGAAACACGCATCCTCCGCCACCCACGCCTCAAACCCCAGATTGCCCGCCGTGCGCGCTGTGGATTCCACCGAGTTGTTGGTCGCTACACCAACAATGATCAATTGCCCGATCCCCGCCTCACGCAGCTGCGCTTCCAGCCCCGTGGCACAAAACGCATCCGGTACCTGTTTCTGGATCAGCCATTCACCGTCCTGCGGCATGAATCGCTGCTGAAATTCCACCCCTGACTGCCCGGGCCAGAACACCGAATCCGGTTCACGCGACAGATGCTGCACATGAATCACCGGCCGCCCGCTACTGCGCCACGCCCTCAGTAAATCGAGCATGCGCTCTTCAGCCTGCGGATTATTCCGCCGCCCCAGGCGCGGCTGCAGAATGCCTTGTTGCTGGTCGATGATGATCAGTGCAGCGTTGGCCTTCAGCTCCATGGCGTCTTCTCACGAGAGTCATTTGATTCCCGCACTTCATCACCCACCCCTGCAAATAAGCAAGCCATCAGACAATCATCGATCAATGGCAAGAAATAACCACTCGCCCCGCTTGCGCGGCCATCTCCTGCTCACTAACGTAGCGGCTTTATTGCGCCCCCAGCCTCTACACCCCCGCAGGAGCTTTGCCATGGCCTCGCCAGCCCTTACACATTTTCTTCCCCGGTTCGGCGTTGCCGCAGCAGTGACCGGTGTCTTGAGCCTGTCCGGTTGCCAGACCTGGAACGCGCAGGACACCCTCCCGCCTACCTCCGGCGTGCAACCGCTCAAGGGCCTGGCGCAGAACGTTTCGGTGCGACGCAATGCCATGGGCATGCCGTTGATCGAAAGCAACAGCTTCCACGACGCACTGTTCACCCTCGGTTACGTGCACGCCAGCGACCGCATCAACCAGATGGTCACCCTGCGCCTGCTGGCCCAGGGCCGTCTGGCGGAAATGTCCGGCGCCTCGATGCTCGACGCCGACCGCTACATGCGCGCGGTCAACCTGAAGAAAAGCGCCGACGAGCTGTACAAGGCCTCGTCGCCACGCCTCAAGCGTTTCTTCGAAGTCTATGCGCGGGGCGTCAACGCCTACCTGTTCCGCTATGCCGACAAACTGCCGGGTGATCTCGCTTCCAGCGGCTACAAGCCGGAATACTGGAAACCGGAAGATTCGGCACTGATGTTCGCGTTGCTGAACTTCAGCCAGTCGGCCAACCTGCCGGAAGAGATTGCCTCGCTGGTGCTGGCGCAAACCGTGAGCAGCGACAAACTCGCCTGGCTGACCCCGTCCGCACCGGATGAAAACCTGCCACTGGCCGAGGCTGACAAGCTGCAAGGCCTCAAGCTCAACGGGCAGATTCCCGGCCTGACGGAGCTGAGCAACGCCAGCCAACAACTGGCGGCGGTGAATCTGCTCGGCGCCAGCACCTCGAACAACTGGGCCATCGCCCCGCAACGCAGCCGCAGCGGCAAGAGCATTCTCGCCAGCGATGCCCATGGCCCACTGGCAGCGCCGTCGCTGTGGACTTTCGTGCAGATCCGCGCGCCGAAATATCAGGCCGCCGGTGTCACCGTCGCCGGTTTGCCGATGGTCCTCGGTGGTTTCAACGGCAAAGTGGCGTGGAGCGCCACCAGCGTGCTCGGCGACAATCAGGACCTGTTCCTGGAAAAAATCCGCCGTCAGGGCAACAGCCTGACCTATGAGGTCAATGGCAAATGGCAGCCGCTGGGCGTGCGCAACGAAACCTATTTCGTCAAAGGCCAGCGACCAATTCGCGAAGCGGTGTACGAAACCCGCCACGGCGCGCTGCTCAACAGTGCTCAGGCCGTACAGGGCAACGGTTTCGGCCTGGCCCTGCAGACCCCGAGCTTCACCGACGACAAATCGCTGGACGCATTTTTCGACCTGACCCGCGCGCAGAACGTTGAACGTGCGTCAGACGCCAGCCGCGAGATCCGCGCCATCGCCCTGAACATGGTGTTCGCCGACGCCAGCAACATCGGCTGGCAAGTCACCGGGCGTTTCCCCAACCGTCGCGAAGGCGAAGGCCTGCTGCCATCGCCGGGCTGGGAGGGTCGCTACGACTGGGACGGTTACGCCGACCCGATGCTCCACCCGTACGATCAGGACCCGACCCAGGGCTGGCTCGGCACTGCCAATCAGCGGGTCATTCCTCACGGCTACGGCATGCAGTTGTCCAACTCGTGGGCGGCGCCGGAGCGCGGCGAGCGCTTGGCGGAACTGGCCAACAGTGGCAAACAGGACGGTCGCAGCGTGATTGCCATGCAGTACGACCAGACCACCACCTTCGCCGCCAAGCTGAAGAAAATGTTTGAAGCGCCGGGCATGAAGCAGCCGCTGAAACAGGCGATCGACGCCCTGCCGGAAGCCGATCGCAGCAAGGCGCGCGAAGCGTTTACCCGCTTGATGGCGTTTGACGGCAAGCTCAGCCCGACCTCGGCGGATGCGGCGATCTATGAACTGTTCCTGCAAGAAAGCATGAAGCAGATCTTCCTCGATGAGCTCGGCCCGGAGTCGAGCCCGGCGTGGAAAGCCTTTATCGCCAATGGCGACTTGTCCTACGCGGCGCAGGCCGATCACCTGCTGGGGCGCGAGGACAGCCCGTTCTGGGATGACTTGCGTACCCCGCAGAAAGAAGACAAAGCCGTGACTCTGGCGCGCAGTCTGGCCGCCGCGATCAACGCTGGCGACAGTCAGTTGGGTGGCGATCACAAGGCCTGGCAGTGGGGCAAACTGCACAGCTACACGTGGAAAAACGCCAATGGCCAGACCGTTCGCGGCCCGCTGGCAGCCGGCGGCGATCACACCACGCTCAATACCGCGGCGTTTGCCTGGGGTCAGGACTTCAACACCACGCGTGCGCCGTCGATGCGTTTCATCGTCGACTTCAGCCAGGCTGAGCCGCTGATGGGGCAGAACGGCACCGGCCAGTCCGGTAACCCGGCCAGCCCAAGCTACCTCAACGGCATCGATGCGTGGCTCAAGGGTCAGTACATCGGCTTGCCGATGCAGCCGCAGAACTTTGACCGTGTGTATGGCAAGACGCGTTTGACCCTGACCCCCGGCAAATAAACGCAATCTCCCTGTGGGAGCGGGCTTGCTCGCGAAGGCGTCGTGTCAGGCGATTTTGTATTGCCTGACACACTGCATTCGTCGGAACGCCGCCCGGAGCAAGCCCGCTCCCACATTGGTTTTGTAGCGACTCTAAAATAATCGATAGAACTTCCGGACTCGCGCCAACCTCATAGCTAACAAGCCCCCCATTCTGGTAACGACATGGACCTTGTTATCGCCCGTCCCGAAGGTTTGTACTGCCCTGCCGGGGATTTCTATATTGATCCGTGGCGCCCGGTCGAGCGCTCGGTGATCACCCATGCCCACGGCGATCATGCCCGTAACGGCAATCAGCACTACCTTGCCAGCAGCGCCAGCGAAGGGATTTTGCGTGCGCGTCTGGGTCAGGACATCAACCTGCAAACCCTCGCCTACGGTCAGAGGCTGACCCATCACGGCGTGACCTTGAGTTTCCATCCCGCCGGGCATGTGCTCGGTTCGGCCCAGGTGCGTCTGGAATACGGCGGCGAAGTCTGGGTCGCATCGGGAGATTACAAGATCGAACCCGACGGCACCTGTGCGCCGTTCGAACCCGTGCGCTGCCACACCTTCATCACCGAATCGACTTTCGGCCTGCCGATCTACCGCTGGCAACCACAGGCGCAGGTGTTCAGCGAGATCAACCAGTGGTGGCAGGCGAACATCGCCGCCGGCAAGGCCAGCGTGTTGTTCTGCTACTCGTTCGGCAAAGCCCAGCGGATTCTGCACGGCATCGACGCCAGCCTCGGCCCGATCCTCAGCCACGGCGCGGTCGAGCCACTGAACCGGGTCTACCGCGAGGCCGGCGTGTACCTGCCGCCGACGATCTACGCCGGCGACATCAAAAAATCCGACCCGATCATGCGTCAGGCGCTGGTCATCGCCCCGCCCTCGGCGGGCGGCAGCACCTGGATGCGCCGGTTCGGTGACTACAGCGACGCCTTCGCCAGCGGCTGGATGCGCCTGCGCGGCACCCGTCGGCGGCGCGGCGTGGATCGTGGTTTCGTGCTCTCGGATCACGCCGACTGGCCCGGCCTGCTCTGGGCCATCGAACAGACCGGCGCCGAACGGGTGATGGTCACCCACGGCTCGATCGGCGTGCTGGTGCGCCATCTGCGCGAACAGGGCCTGGACGCGCAGGGTTTCAACACCGAATACGGCGACGACGAAGAGGAGAACATTGGCGCCGAGCCGGTTATCGCCGAGGTGCAAGCATGAAAGCTTTTGCCGAGCTGTACGCCGAACTCGACGCCACCACATCGAGCAACGCCAAACTGGCGGCGATGCAAACCTACTTCGCTCAAGCAGCACCGCAGGACGCGGCGTGGGCTGTGTACTTTCTGTCTGGTGGACGCCCGCGGCAACTGGTGCCGGTGCGCATCCTGCGCGAACTGGCAGTGGAAGTCTCGGGATTGCAACCGTGGCTGTTCGAGGAAAGTTATCAATCCGTAGGCGATCTGGCGGAAACCATTTCCCTGGTGCTGCCGGAAAATTCGCACAGCTCCGAGGCCGGCCTTGCCGAATGGATTGAAGACAAGCTGCTGCCGCTGCGCGGTGAAACCCCGGAGTACCTCGCCCGCCACCTGCCCGCGCTGTGGGCGCAACTGGATCGGCCGAGCCTGATGCTGTGCATCAAGCTGATCACCGGCAGTTTCCGCGTCGGCGTGTCGAAACTGCTGGTCACCCGCGCTCTGGCGTCGATGGCCGGCCTCGACAGCAAACGCGTGGCGCAGCGGCTGGTGGGGTACACCGACCTGTCAAACCGGCCGAACGCGGCCAGCTATCTGAAACTGATCGCGCCGGAATCCGCCGACGAACATGCGCAACGTGGCGGCCAGCCCTACCCGTTTTTCCTCGCGCATGCCTTGTCGCAACCGGTCGAGGAATTTGAAGCGCTGCTGGGGCCGGCGAGCAACTGGCAAGTGGAATGGAAGTGGGATGGCATCCGTGCGCAGGTGGTCAAGCGCGAGGGTCGGCTGTGGGTCTGGTCGCGGGGTGAAGAACTGGTGACCGAGCGTTTCCCCGAGTTCGATACATTGGTCCACGCGTTACCCGACGGCACGGTAATCGACGGCGAAATCGTGGTCTGGAAAAGCACCCATCCGAGCACCGCAGACGCCTTCGACCCGCAATCGAGCGCACCGCCGGCGGTGCAACCGTTCGCGCTGCTGCAGCAACGCATCGGGCGTAAAACCCTCGACAAGAAAATCCTCGAAGATGTGCCGGTGGTGGTGCTTGCCTACGATTTGCTGGAGTGGCAAGGCGAAGACTGGCGCAACCGTCCGCAGGCCGAACGACGCGCGCAACTGGAGCAGGTCATCGCTCACGGTAACAACCCGGTGTTACTGGCCTCGCCGATTCTGACCGGCAGCGACTGGTTCGATCTGGCCCGGCAGCGTGAAGCCTCACGGCGCCTCGGGGTCGAAGGCATGATGCTCAAGGCCCGCGACGCCCTGTATGGCGTGGGCCGGACCAAGGACATGGGCGTGTGGTGGAAGTGGAAGGTCGATCCGTTCAGCGTCGACGCGGTGTTGATCTACGCCCAGCGCGGGCATGGCCGGCGCGCCAGTTTGTACAGCGATTACACCTTTGCGGTGTGGGATGGCCCGCCTGAGTCCAGCCAACGGGCGCTGGTGCCATTCGCCAAGGCCTATTCGGGGCTGACCGACGAGGAGATGCGCCAGGTCGACAGCATCGTGCGCAAGACCACCGTGGAAAAATTCGGCCCGGTCAGCAGTGTCAAACCGAGCCTGGTGTTCGAACTGGGTTTCGAAGGCATCGCCCTGTCGCGGCGGCACAAGAGCGGGATTGCCGTGCGTTTTCCAAGGATGCTGCGCTGGCGGCAGGACAAGACGGTGGATGAGGCCGACAGCTTGGCGACGCTGCAGGATTTGCTGGCCTGACCCGGTTTCCGGGGACACCGATCACATTTAACTGGATGAACGCCCTGTGGCGAGGGAGCTTGCTCCCGCTCGACTGCGCAGCAGTCGCAAAACGATGGTCTATTTGAAAAATCCAGGGGAGTGCTTCGCCCTCCAGCGGGAGCAAGCTCCCTCGCCACAACGGCTCATCCCAGCACCTAAAAATGCGTGCATCGACCCAAGTTGGTGCAGCCTTCAACAGCCGCCCATTCCCGTGCACCAATCCCTCTCCCTCCTCCCTCCCCCAACCTTTTAAAACACTTGTTCGGGACTCTGGTTCGGAAATTGCTACTTTCTATAGGTCGTACGCGTTCCAGTAACAATAATTCTGCGCCACAAGCGCTCATATTGGTTCTTAGGGATTGAATAATGAAAAAAGCATTGCTGACCCTTTCTGCACTGGCGTTGTGCATGGCTGCCGGCTCCGCGCTGGCCAAGGAATACAAAGAGCTGCGTTTTGGCGTTGATCCTTCCTACGCACCGTTCGAGTCGAAAGCGGCCGACGGCAGCCTGGTGGGCTTCGACATCGACCTGGGCAACGCGATCTGCGCCGAGCTGAAGGTCAAGTGCAAATGGGTTGAAAGTGACTTCGACGGCATGATTCCGGGCCTCAACGCCAACAAATTCGACGGTGTGATCTCGTCGATGACCGTGACCCCGGCCCGTGAAAAGGCGATCGACTTCTCCAGCGAGCTGTTCTCCGGCCCGACTTCCTACGTGTTCAAGAAGGGTTCCGGCCTGAGCGATGACGTCGCTTCCCTCAAGGGCAAGTCGGTCGGTTACGAGCAAGGCACCATCCAGGAAGCCTACGCCAAGGCCGTACTGGAGAAGGCCGGGGTGAAAATCCAGGCGTACGCCAACCAGGATCAGGTCTATGCCGACCTGAAAAACGGCCGCCTCGACGCCTCGATCCAGGACATGCTGCAAGCCGAACTGGGCTTTTTGAAGTCGCCGGATGGCGCCAACTACGAAGTCAGCAAGCCGGTCGACAGCGAATTGCTGCCAGCCAAAACCGCTGTCGGTATTAAGAAAGGTAACAAAGAGCTGAAGGCGCTTTTAGATAAAGGTATCAAAGCGTTACACGATGACGGCAAATACGCCGAGATTCAAAAGAAACACTTTGGCGATCTGAATCTGTACAGCGGTAAATAATGCCCTGGCGCCCATCAGTCGATGGGCGCCTTTTCCATCCGCTCAGGTTGCTGATTTATGTTCGAAAACCTCTTACAAAATCTGGGGCTCTCCGCCTTCAGCCTCAAGGGCTTCGGTCCGTTGCTGTTGGAAGGCACCTGGATGACCATCAAATTGTCGGCGTTGTCGCTGTTGGTGGCCGTGTTGCTCGGCCTCTTGGGCGCCAGTGCCAAACTGTCGAAATCGAAACTGTTGCGCCTGCCTGCCCAGCTCTACACCACGCTGATTCGTGGGGTGCCGGATCTGGTGCTGATGCTGTTGATTTTCTACAGCCTGCAAACCTGGCTGACCGCCCTGACCGACGTCATGGAGTGGGACTACATCGAAATCGACTCCTTTACCGCCGGGGTGATCACCCTGGGCTTCATCTATGGCGCGTATTTCACCGAAACCTTCCGTGGGGCGATCCTCGCCGTACCGCGTGGTCAGGTCGAAGCGGCCACCGCCTACGGCCTCAAGCGTGGCCAGCGTTTTCGCTTTGTGGTGTTCCCGCAAATGATGCGCTTCGCTCTACCGGGCATCGGCAACAACTGGATGGTGATGCTCAAGGCCACCGCGCTGGTGTCGATCATCGGTCTGGCGGATCTGGTCAAAGCCGCGCAGGACGCCGGTAAAAGCACCTATCAACTGTTCTACTTCCTGGTACTCGCCGCCTTGATCTATCTGCTGATCACCAGTGCATCCAACGTCATCCTGCGCTGGCTCGAGCGCCGTTACGCCGCCGGTGCCCGGGAGGCCGTACGATGATCGAACTCCTGCAGGAATACTGGAAACCCTTCCTTTATACCGACGGCACCAACATCACCGGTCTGGCGATGACCATGTGGCTGCTCAGCGCCTCGATTTTCATCGGTTTTCTGGTATCGATCCCGTTGTCGATCGCCCGGGTGTCCTCGCACTTCTATGTGCGCTGGCCGGTGCAGTTCTACACCTACCTGTTCCGTGGCACGCCGCTCTACATCCAGTTGCTGATCTGCTACACCGGGATCTACAGCCTGGCCGCCGTGCGCGCGCAGCCGTTGCTCGACAGTTTCTTTCGCGATGCGATGAACTGCACGATCCTCGCGTTCGCCCTGAACACCTGCGCCTACACCACGGAGATTTTCGCCGGGGCGATCCGCAGCATGAACCATGGCGAAGTCGAAGCAGCCAAGGCCTACGGCCTGACCGGCTGGAAGCTGTACGCCTACGTGATCATGCCGTCGGCGCTGCGTCGCTCGTTGCCGTATTACAGCAACGAAGTAATCCTGATGCTGCACTCGACCACCGTGGCCTTCACCGCGACCATCCCCGACATCCTGAAAGTTGCGCGGGACGCCAACTCGGCGACCTACCTGACCTTTCAGTCGTTCGGCATCGCCGCGCTGATCTACCTGACCATCACCTTCGCGCTGGTCGGCCTGTTCCGCCTCGCCGAACGCCGATGGCTGGCATTCCTCGGGCCGACCCACTAGGAAAACCTGTAATGCGACACCAGATCCATGACCTGTTGGCCCCGGTGCCGGGGACCGCACGACAGATCCACAGCTTCCACTTCGGCCCGGAGCAGGCCCAAGGCAAGATCTACATCCAGTCCTCGCTGCATGCCGACGAAATGCCCGGCATGCTCGTCGCCTGGCACCTCAAGCAGCGACTGGCGGAGCTGGAAGCCGCCGGGCGCCTGCGCAGCCAGATCGTGCTAGTGCCGGTGGCCAACCCGGTCGGCCTCGAACAAGTGCTGATGGACGTGCCGCTGGGCCGCTACGAGATGGAGAGCGGGCAGAATTTCAATCGCTGGTTCGTCGACCTCAGCGAAGACATCGGCAACGACATCGAGGGCAAGCTGGGCGACGACCCGCAGCGCAACCTTGAGCTGATCCGCGCCAGCCTGCGCAACGCCCTCGCCCGTCAAACGCCCGGCACACAACTGCAATCCCAGCGCCTGACCTTGCAACGGCTAGCGTGCGATGCCGACATGGTGCTGGATCTGCACTGCGATTTCGAATCCGTGGTTCATCTCTACACCACGCCCGAAGCGTGGCCGCAGGTCGAGCCGCTGGCGCGTTACATCGAAGCTCAGGCCAGTCTGCTGGCCACCGATTCCGGCGGCCAGTCATTCGACGAATGCTTCACCCTGTTGTGGTGGCAACTGCAGGAGCGCTTTGGCGAACACTTCGAGATTCCGCTGGGCAGCTTTTCGGTGACCGTGGAATTGCGCGGCCAGGGTGACGTCAATCACCCAATGGCCAGTCGTGACTGCCAGGCCTTGATCGATTACCTGATCCAGTTCGACGCGATCGTCGGCGAGACCAAGCCGCAGCCGCCCCTGCCGTTCCCCGCCACGCCGCTGGCCGGCGTCGAACCGGTGACCACGCCGGTGGGCGGCTTGCTGGTGTACACCGCTACGGCCGGGCAATACCTGCAAGCCGGGCAACAGATTGCCGAAATCATCGACCCGATCCACGACCGGGTCACCCCCATTCATTGCACTGCCGCCGGCCTGCTGTACGCCCGCTCGCTGCGGCGCATGGCTACTGCCGGCATGGTGATCGCCCACGTGGCGGGCGCCGAAGCCTATCGCAGCGGCTACCTACTTTCGCCTTGAGGATGTCTGTCCCATGTACAAATTGACTGTTGAAGGTCTGCACAAAAGCTATGGCGACCATCAGGTACTCAAAGGCGTTTCGCTCAAGGCCAAAACCGGCGACGTGATCAGCCTGATCGGCGCCAGCGGCTCGGGTAAAAGCACCTTTTTGCGCTGCATCAATTTCCTCGAACAACCCAACGACGGCGCCATGAGCCTCGATGGCCAGGCGATCCGCATGGTCACCGACCGCCACGGCATGCACGTCGCCGACCCGAATGAACTGCAACGCCTGCGCACGCGACTGGCCATGGTGTTCCAGCACTTCAACCTGTGGAGCCACATGACCGTGCTGGAAAACATCACCATGGCCCCGCGCCGGGTGCTGGGTTGCAGCAAGCAGGAAGCTGAAGACCGCGCCCGCCGCTACCTGGACAAGGTCGGCTTGCCGGCGCGGGTTGCCGATCAGTACCCGGCGTTTCTCTCCGGCGGCCAGCAACAGCGGGTGGCAATTGCCCGGGCGCTGGCGATGGAGCCGGAAGTGATGCTGTTCGACGAACCGACCTCGGCACTCGACCCGGAGCTGGTGGGTGAGGTGTTGCGGGTGATTCAAGGTCTGGCTGAAGAAGGTCGGACGATGATCATGGTGACCCATGAAATGAGCTTCGCCCGCAAAGTCTCCAGCCAGGTGTTGTTTCTGCATCAAGGGCTGGTGGAAGAAGAAGGCGCGCCGGAAGATGTGCTGGGCAACCCGAAGAGCGAACGGCTGAAGCAGTTCCTCAGCGGGAACCTCAAGTAACAGACGCAGATAAAAACCTGTGGGAGCGGGCTTGCTCGCGAAAGCGGTATGTCAGTCAAAACTGTTCTAACTGGCACACCGCTTTCGCGAGCAAGCC
>NZ_JAJSLU010000021.1:98727-109734 GCF_023063025.1 Pseudomonas sp. YL2
CCGGGGGGGGGGGGCCTTGCCCGCAAAGGCGTTTTCAAACAAAACTTTGTCTTACCCGCCCCCCCCCTTCCGCGTCAAATCCCGCTCCCATAGGTGTGTGTGCTCGCACAAAATTAAACTTGTCCCGCAACGGCGCGGTCACTGAAGGAACACCCTCAGAGCGCACGCCGCCGGTATGCCCACCTCCACCGACTTCGCAAAACTCTGGTTCAGCGCACGCAACTGGAGGCCGTTCGCCTTTCAAAAGCAGGTGTGGGTCGCCGTCAAACAAGGTCAGTCGGGGTTGCTCCATGCCAGCACCGGCGCCGGTAAAACCTATGCGGTGTGGTTCGCCGCGCTCAACCGCTTCGCCCGCATCAAACCCAGCGTTGCAGACAGCAAAAAACGCAAAGCACCAGCCGAACCACTGACCGTGCTGTGGATCACGCCGATGCGCGCCCTCGCCGCCGACACCGCGCGCGCCTTGCAAGCGCCGGTCAGCGATTTGCAGATTCCGTGGAGCATCGGTCTGCGCACCGGCGACACCAGCAGCGCCGAACGTGCGCGTCAGGGCCGGCGCCTGCCGACCACGCTGATCACCACCCCGGAAAGCCTGACCCTGCTGCTCGCCCGTGCCGACGCCAGGACTGCGTTGTCGAGCCTGCGGATGATCGTTGTCGATGAATGGCACGAACTGCTCGGCAACAAACGCGGCGTACAACTGCAACTGGCCCTCGCCCGTCTGCGCCATTGGCAACCCGAGCTGATCGTCTGGGGCGTGTCCGCCACCCTCGGCAATCAAGCCCACGCCGAACAGGTGCTGATCCCACAGGGCGGCGGCATCAGCGTGCAAGGCCAGAGCGAAAAATCACTCAATGTCGACACCTTGATCCCACCGGCCATCGAGCGTTTTCCATGGGCCGGGCACATCGGTCTGAAGATGCTGCCGCAGGTTGTTGCCGAACTGGACGCCTGCGCCAGCAGTCTGGTCTTCACCAACACCCGGGCGCAGTCGGAAATCTGGTATCAGGCATTGCTCGAAGCGCGGCCGGACTGGGCCGGGCTGATCGCGTTGCACCACAGCTCGCTGTCCCGCGAGACCCGCGACTGGGTCGAGCAAGCGTTGAAGGACGGCAAGCTGAAAGCCGTGGTCTGCACCTCGAGCCTGGATCTTGGCGTGGACTTTTTACCGGTGGAACGGGTCCTGCAGATCGGCTCGGCCAAAGGCGTAGCGCGACTGATGCAACGCGCCGGGCGCTCCGGTCACGCGCCGGGGCGCACCTCGCGAGTGACGCTGGTGCCGACCCACAGCCTGGAACTGATCGAAGCCGCCGCCGCAGGCGATGCCGTGGCGCAACGACTCATCGAACCGCGTCTGTCGCCGCACAAACCGCTGGATGTGCTGGTGCAGCATCTGGTCAGCATGGCGCTGGGCGGTGGCTTTATTCCCGAAGAGCTGTACGAAGAAGTGCGTGGTGCCTGGGCTTATCGTGATCTGACACTGGCAGATTGGGCCTGGGCGCTGGCTTTCGTACGTCATGGCGGGCTTTCTCTGACGGCCTATCCGGATTACCGCCGGGTCGAACCGGATGAACACGGTGTCTGGCGCGTGCCCGATGCGCGATTGGCGCGCCGTCATCGCATGAGCATCGGCACCATCGTCAGCGACGCGAGCATTAATCTGAAATTCTGGAGCAAGGGTGGCGGTGGCAAGCAGTTAGGCAGTGTCGAGGAAGGCTTTATCGCGCGGCTGAAACCGGGCGACGGCTTTCTCTTTGCCGGGCGCCTGCTGGAGTTGGTGCGGGTGGAGAACATGACCGCGTACGTCAAACGCAGCACCGCGAAAAAAGCCGCCGTGCCGCGCTGGAATGGCGGGCGGATGCCGCTTTCCAACGAATTGGCCGCCGCTGTGGTCAGCCGCTTCACGGCGGCAGCGCGCGGTGAGTTCGTCGGCCCGGAAATGCAGGCGCTGCAACCGTTGCTGCAAACCCAGGCACGCTGGTCGGGTCTGCCCACCTCCGACTGTCTGTTGGCCGAAGCGCTGAAATCCCGTGAAGGCTGGCACCTTTTCCTTTATCCGTTTGCCGGGCGCCAGGTGCATCTGGGGCTCGCCAGCCTGTTGGCGTGGCGCGTGAGTCAGCGCCAGCCGCTGACGTTCTCGATTGCGGTGAATGATTACGGGCTGGAGTTGCTCAGCGCCACGCCGGTCGATTGGTTCGAGCAATTCGATACGGCGCTGCTCAGCCCCGAGCATCTGCTGCGCGACGTGCTGGCCAGCCTCAATGCCGGAGAGCTGGCGCTGCGGCGCTTTCGCGAGATCGCGCGGATCGCCGGGCTGGTGTTCGCCGGCTATCCCGGCGCGCCGAAAAGCACCCGACAGGTACAGGCCTCCAGCGGATTGTTCTTCGAGGTGTTCAAGCAATACGACGCCGACAATCTGCTGCTGGCCCAGGCCGGGGAAGAAGTCCTGCGCGAAGAATTGGATATTCGTCGTCTGGAACAGACATTGGAGCGGATCAACCGGATGAAACTGGACATGCACCTGATCAAACGTCCTACACCGCTAGGCTTTCCGTTGCTGGTGGAGCGCATGCGCGAAAGCATGAGTTCGGAAAAACTCGCTGACCGCATCCGGCGCATGGTCGGCGATCTGGAGAAATCCGCCGACAAGGGTCAAGCCTCATGAGTGCAGCGTATCCAGTGCGCCTGGCTGGTGAGGAGCTCTGGCTGCTGCCGGAAAAGGCTCTGTACTGGCCGGCGCAGCAAGCACTGCTGATCGCCGATGTGCATTTCGGCAAGGCTGCGGCCTATCGCAGCCTCGGCCAGCCGGTACCACAAGGCACCACGACGGCGAATATCGAAGTGCTCGACCGCTTGCTGGCCAGACTGCCCTGTAGGCAGCTGATTTTCCTTGGTGACTTTCTGCACGGCCCCGGTTCGCATGCGACGGGTACGCTGAATGCCTTGGCCGAATGGCGCGCACGTCATGCCGATCTGCCGATGACGCTGATTCGCGGCAACCACGACAAACGTGCCGGGGATCCACCGACGGCGCTGAATATCCGGGTGGTTCCGGAACCGATGCTGCTCGGGCCGTTTGCCCTGCAACACGAACCCGACCCGCATCCCGAACGGCATGTGCTGGCCGGGCATGTGCATCCGGTCTATCGGCTCAACGGCAAGGGGCGGCAGCGTTTGCGGCTGGCATGTTTTCGACTGGGTGAGCGATTGAGCCTGCTGCCGGCCTTTGGTGCCTTTACCGGGGGTTATCAAGTCGAGAAAGACGCTCAGTGCAGGATTTTCGTCATCGGCGACAACGAAATATGGCCCGTCAGTTGAGGTCTTGGGCAAACCTCAGCTGACTGGCCATTCATGGAGTAGCGACTCAGGCCACTGGCGCGGGTGGCGGCTCGTCCGGCAGCGTCGGCTCGCCGGGTTCGGTCGGTTGTTCGTTAGGGGTGTCGGGATCAGGCTGACCGGGAATGCCGCCTGCCATATGGAAAGCCGGGTGTGCCAACAATGACCAGGCCAAAACGCCAACCTGATTGGGCTCAAGCCTTGCCAGTTGGGCGGTGATATGCGGATCGATCTTCATGCAACCTCCTCGGCGAAGGCCCGCTTTGCCAGAAGCAAAAACGGGCAGTACACCCCATAGAGTGTCTGCCCGCCAAAGAATTCCCGCGAACTGCCGGATGGATCAGGTACGCGGCAGGGTCACGCCACGCTGGCCCTGATATTTGCCGCCGCGATCCTTGTACGAAACTTCGCATTGCTCGTCGGATTCGAGGAACAGCATCTGCGCCACGCCCTCGTTGGCGTAGATTTTCGCCGGCAGGTTGGTGGTGTTGGAGAATTCCAGGGTCACGTGGCCTTCCCACTCAGGCTCGAGCGGGGTGACGTTGACGATGATGCCGCAGCGCGCGTAGGTGCTTTTACCCAGGCAGATGGTCAATACATTGCGCGGAATGCGGAAGTATTCAACGGTGCTGGCCAGGGCGAAAGAGTTCGGCGGAATGATGCAGACGTCGCTGTGAATGTCGACGAAGCTGCCGGCGTCGAAGTTCTTCGGATCGACGATCGCCGAATTGATGTTGGTGAACACCTTGAAATGGTTGGTGCAGCGCACATCGTAGCCGTAGCTCGAAACACCGTAGGAGATCACACGGCTGTCGTCGCTGCCGCGCACCTGGCGCTCGACGAAAGGCTCGATCATGCCGTGTTCCTGCGCCATGCGGCGAATCCACTTGTCCGATTTGATGCTCATGGCGGGTGTCCTGAATAGCGAGGTGGAAAAAATCTGTCCGGCATCTTACCGGGCGCGCCGCCGGGTTCAAAGTCCGCGCTGCAATTCTCGCCGAACACGCTGGAAATACAGGCTCTGGCGACGAACCGTCACACCGTCGATCCCTAAAACAGAGAAACCTTCGCAAGAAACATTGGCACGTTCCGGAAAAAGGGTTAAGGTGGCGCCACTGTGTTGCTTGTGTCACTGAGAATCTCTACACGATATGTTGAATTTCGATCCAACCATCTACAAGAATTTTTCCTGCTCTTTGCACTCAGTCTCGGCCAGGGTTCTTCCTGAGTCGCAGTTATCTTTGTTCAAGGAGTTACACCATGTCTAATCGCCAAACCGGTACCGTTAAGTGGTTCAACGATGAAAAAGGCTTCGGCTTCATCACTCCACAATCCGGTGACGACCTGTTCGTTCACTTCAAAGCTATCCAATCCGACGGCTTCAAAAGCCTGAAAGAAGGCCAACAGGTTTCTTTCATCGCTACCCGCGGTCAGAAAGGCATGCAAGCTGAAGAAGTACAAGTTATCTAACTTGTAGCTTCTTTAGAAAAGAGCCCCGCCCTCAAAAGCGGGGCTTTTTTGTGGGCGTGTGTTTTTAACGACCACAAAAAAGATCGCAGTCCGTGACAGCCCTCCTATAGGAGCTGCCGCAGGCTGCGATCTTTCGTTTGTGCCTTACCAGGCCACGCCAAACCCTGCGGTGTAGCGGGTCTTGTTCAAATCCGCATCCTTGGTACCACTGATGATGTCGCGTTCGGCCTTGAGGTTGAGCGACGCCCAGTCGGTGACCTTGTAGCGCAAGCCCATCTCGGCATCGAGCGCATAGTTGGCTACGTCAGACAGCGGCTTGCCCAGTTCGCCATTGGTGAAGAACTCGACTTTTTTGCCGATCAGGTAACGGTTGTAATCCCACTTCATGGCGACCGAATAGAAGTTGTCCTTGCCGCCATCGCTGTACTCGTAATCGGTGCGGTTGAGCAGCGAACCGAGCGAGAACGCGCCCAGCTCGTCGTCCCAGAACTGGTAACCCGGACCGGTACCGACCACACGCTGACGCGACAGCTCTTCAACGTAGTCGCGCTTGTAGTTCAGGCGCCCCTGCCAGAACCATTTGTCGGTGAGGAAGCGGTCAAGTGCGTATTCGGCGCGCCAGTTATTGGTGGTGACCTGCTCGTCCTGCACTTCGCGGTTGTATTCGCCCTCGGCGGTGTGCCGCCAGCGGCCATGACGCGCGGTGGTCTTGAAGTCGATGTCGTAGTCGTCGGTGTCCTTTTCCGCCCGTTGATAATCCATCGCCAGGCCAATATTGCCTTTCCATACCAGATCCTCGACCACCGGTTTGGGTTTGAGAATCTGCTGAATGCTCGCCAGCTCGACGGTCTTCGGCGCCTCGCCGTTGGCCAGGGTGACCTTGCCGTCATCGGCAGCGGTCAGCGACTTGGCTTTTTCACCGTTGTAGGCATCCTGTTTGACCAGCAGTTCCTGATCGCTTTGCAGGGTCTTGACCTCTTTCCAGTCGATGCTGACCGCACCCGCATACTGGGTCTGAATCAGCAATTTGCCGCCATCGAAAACGGAGATCTTACCGCTCAGCTTGTCACCGTTCTTTAACCAGACGGTATCGGCAAGCAGCGGCGTGGAGGCACTGAAAACAGCAAGGCACAGCAAGGTTCTGGACAACATAAGCGGATCGAGGGCTCAAGTTTGCGAAAAAGGTCGGCATTATCCGTAGGAATAAGACCCTGACAAGGACTGACCGAGCGATTTCCATTGAGTTCATTTCTCATCTGACCAACGAGCGATTACGCTTGAGCCCATCGATACGACTATTGTTCAGGAACCGCGCAGGTGAAAGAGCCGAATCATCCCGAGGAAAGCGAAGCGCAAATCCGACGCACGGCGCTTTATTCCACCCTTGCCCAAGTGCCTGAGGGCAAGGTGGTCAGCTATGGTCAGTTGGCTGAACTCGCAGGGTTGGGGCGCGCCGCCCGCTGGGTCGGTCGGACCCTGAGCCAATTACCCGGCGATACCAGACTGCCGTGGCACCGGGTATTGGGTGCCGGCGGTCGGATCAGCCTGCCGCCGGGCAGCCCTTCGGGGGACGAACAACGGGCACGATTGCGTTCTGAAGGCGTCACCGTCCTGAACAATCGTGTGGATATTCAGCGCCATGGCTGGCGTCCGGTAGAGCACAGCGGTTAGAGTGCGCGCTTTGTTTTCGCAATCTTGAGGCAGACTTCAGCCCATGCCCCGTAAAACCTGGCGCGCCGCGCTCGCCGCCTATGCCAGTCCCTCGACGCTCGTGCTGTTGTTGCTCGGTTTTGCTGCCGGCCTGCCGTACATGCTGGTGTTTTCGACGCTTTCCGTCTGGCTGCGTGAGGCCGGCGTTGCCCGTGAAACCATCGGCTACGCCAGCCTGATCGGTCTGGCGTACGCCTTCAAATGGGTCTGGTCACCGCTGCTCGACCAATGGCGCCTGCCTTTATTGGGCAAGCTGGGCCGCCGCCGTTCGTGGCTGGTGCTCTCGCAGACGCTGGTGATTCTGGGCCTGATCGGCATGGGCTTCTGTGATCCACAGAAACACCTGTCCTGGCTGATCGCCATTGCCGTTATCGTCGCTTTCGCTTCCGCCACCCAGGACATTGCGGTAGACGCCTATCGCCTGGAAATCGCCGACGACAGCCGCCAGGCCGCGCTGGCCGCCAGTTACATGTCCGGCTATCGCGTCGCCGCCCTGCTGGCCACCGCGGGCGCACTGTTCTTCGCCGAAGGCTTCGGCTCCACCGGCTTCAACTATCAACATTCGGCCTGGACCGGCACCTACGCGCTGTTCGGCGTGTTGATGGTGCCTGCCCTGCTGACTTCGCTGCTGATGCGCGAGCCGCCAGTGCCACTGCGCACGCAGCTGCAGGCCGGCCGCTACAGCTTCGCGCATCAACTGGCCTCGGTATTCGTACTGATCGTGTTGCTGGTGTCGGTTCCGGCGATGTTCACCCAGCTCTACAACACTGATTTCGCCAGCGTACTGTTCGGTCAGATGAGTCCGCTCGACCTGCTGCTCGAAGACCGCGCCTTCCTGCGCGCGATCCTCTATACCCTGCTCACCGGTCTGTGCCTGTCGACCATGGGCCGTCGCGGCCTGGCGCCAGTGTTGACTCCGGTCAACGACTTCATCCTGCGCTACCGCTGGCAGGCGTTGCTGCTGCTCGGACTGATCGCCACCTACCGGATGTCCGACACGGTGATGGGCGTGATGGCCAACGTGTTCTACATCGATCAGGGCTTCACCAAGGACCAGATCGCCAGCGTCAGCAAGATCTTCGGCCTGATCATGACCCTGGTCGGTGCCGGCATGGGCGGCCTGCTGATCGTGCGCTTCGGCATCCTGCCGATCCTGTTCATCGGTGGCGCGGCGTCGGCGGCGACCAACTTGCTGTTCGTGATGCTCGCCGATATGGGGCCGAACCTGAAGATGCTGGTGGTCACCATTTCGCTCGACAACTTCAGTTCCGGGCTTGCGACCTCGGCGTTCGTCGCCTATCTGTCGAGCCTGACCAACCTCAAGTTCTCGGCTACCCAGTACGCCCTGCTCAGTTCGATCATGCTGTTGCTGCCGCGGCTGATGGGCGGCTATTCCGGGGTAATGGTCGAGAAGTTCGGCTACCACAGCTTCTTCATGATCACGGCGCTGCTCGGCGTGCCGACGCTGCTGTTGATTGCCCTGCACTGGTTCCAGGAAAACCGCCGCGCGGGCCCGACGCCAACGCCTGAGCCTGCACCGACCTCCGTCGTCGAAGAATCGTAGGACATTTCAGCTACGGCGGGAGGATTCCCGCCGTAGCGCCTCACCGCCGAGCGCAATCCTGTACGTCGGCAAATCTCGCCGGTACACTGCTCCGTCATTTCCAGTCATAGCAACCGACAACGGCCAACCATGCGCACCAGTCAATTTTTGCTCGCCACACAGAAAGAAACGCCTTCCGATGCGGTCGTCGTCAGCCATCAGCTGATGCTGCGCGCCGGCATGATCCGCAAACTCGCTTCGGGCCTGTACACCTGGCTGCCGATGGGCTTGCGGGTAATGCGCAAGGTTGAAGCCATCGTTCGCGAAGAAATGAACGCTGCCGGCTCTCTTGAAGTGTTGATGCCGAGCACCCAACCGGCCGAGCTGTGGCAGGAATCGGGGCGCTGGGAAGAATACGGCCCTGAGCTGCTGCGCATCAAAGACCGCCACGGTCGCGACTTCTGCGCGGGCCCGACCCACGAAGAAGTGATCACCGATCTGATGCGCAACGAGTTGAGCAGCTACAAACAGCTGCCAATCAACCTGTACCAGATCCAGACCAAATTCCGTGACGAAATCCGCCCACGCTTCGGTTTGATGCGCGGCCGCGAATTCATCATGAAGGACGCCTACTCGTTCCACGCCGATCAGGCGTCGCTGCAGGTCACCTACGACCGCATGCATCAGGCGTACTGCAACGTGTTCACCCGTCTGGGCCTGAAATTCCGTCCGGTTGAAGCCGACAACGGCTCGATCGGTGGCGCTGGCTCCCACGAGTTCCACGTACTGGCCGAGTCCGGCGAAGACGACATCGTCTTCAGCAACGGTTCCGACTACGCGGCGAACATCGAGAAAGCCGAAGCCGTGCCACGGGAAACCTCGCGTCCAGCGCCGGCCGAAGAGCTGCGCCTGGTCGACACTCCAGACACCAAGACCATTGCCGCGCTGGTGGAAAAATTCAATCTGCCGATTGAAAAGACCATCAAGACCCTGATCGTCCACGCCGAAGAGCCAGGCAAGCTGATTGCCCTGATCATCCGTGGCGACCACGAGCTGAACGAAATCAAGGCTGCCAACCAGCCAGGCGTGGCCAGCCCGCTGGTCATGGCTTCCGATGCCGAGCTGCGTGACGCCATTGGCGCCGGCGCCGGTTCCCTCGGCCCGCTGAACCTGCCGCTGCCGATCATCATCGACCGCTCGGTCGAACTGATGAGCGACTTCGGCATCGGTGCGAACATCGACGACAAGCACTACTTCGGCGTGAACTGGGAGCGCGATCTGCCGGTTCCAACCGTTGCCGACCTGCGTAACGTCGTCGCCGGTGACCCAAGCCCGGACGGCAAAGGCACCCTGGAAATCAAGCGCGGCATCGAAGTCGGGCACATCTTCCAGTTGGGCAACAAGTACAGCAAGGCAATGAAGTGCGAAGTACTGGGCGAGAACGGCAAGCCGGTCACCCTGGAAATGGGTTGCTACGGTATCGGCGTATCCCGCGTGGTCGCTGCCGCCATCGAGCAGAACAACGACGACAAAGGCATCATCTGGAGCGACACCCTGGCGCCGTTCCAGATCGCTCTGGTACCGCTGCGTTATGAAACCGAGCAGGTGCGCGAAGCCACTGACAAGCTGTACGCAGAACTGACGGCGGCCGGTTTCGAAGTGTTGCTGGACGATCGCGACAAGAAAACCAGCCCGGGCATCAAGTTCGCGGACATGGAGCTGATCGGCATTCCTCACCGGATCGTGGTCAGTGACCGCGGCCTCGCCGAAGGCAACCTGGAATACAAGAGCCGCACCGAAGCCGAAGCGCAAGCGCTGCCGGTTGCCGATGTGCTGTCCTTCCTTCAGGCCCGTATCCGCCGCTGAATCCAGATAGAGACCTCATGTTCAAGCGAAACACCTTGGGCCTCGGTGGTGCCGCCTTGTGCGGCGCCCTGCTGGTCAGCGGCTGTGCCAATCAGATGTCACAGCGCAGCGAGCACGAAGAGCGGGTCGAGCGCAAATTGCTCGATCACAGCCTGCAGATCGATGTCGGTGAGCCTAAGGTGCTCGAGCTGCCGCAACGACGCGTGAAGATCAACGAACAGAAGACCTTCGAAGTCACCGAGTTCGAAGTCACCCGTCGTTACGATCGCTACACGCCTTATCAGCCCTGGCGCGAAATCTACGAGATTCCGCTGGGCGCGGTGGCCGTGGTCGCCGGTATCGGCGCCAATGTGGTCAATGTTTTCGCCCTAGGCAATCTGCCGGACAGCGTGACCAAGGACTGGCTGAACTACGGCATCGCCGGGGTCAACCCGTTCATGAACGTGCAGTCCCACGGTCGTGCGCAACAGAACCTGGCCGGTATCGATGAAGTCCAGCGCGACAAGCGCACGGAGTATTCGAGCCTGCCGTGGAGCGAGCGTCCGGTGCAGGTCAAGGCCGGCAAGCAGACCTTCGACATGACCACTGACCGCAACGGCGTGCTACGCCTGAACCTGCTGGACAGTCCGTTCGCCGAAAATGACCTGAACCGTATCGGCAAGCTGCAGATCAGCGTCGAAGACGGCAAGGATGACGTGCACAGCGACTCATCCCTGGCGATCAGCAGCCATTTGCGCAGCAAGTTGCTCGAAGCGCACGGGTTGATTTACGACGATCTGGAAGACGACGAAGTGAGCCAGTGGGTACACCGGGTCAAACGTCTGTCGGAACTGGGTCTGGAAGAAGAAGCCAGCGAGCTGGAGCAAAGCCTGATCGAACTGACGCGTAACGATCCTGAGTTGCAGGCGGAATTTCTCAAGTCGCTGACCAAGGATGCGGGGCGCCTGGTCGCTGATCCTGGACCGAATTAAGCCTGAAAAGCTTCGCGAGCAAGCCCGCTCCCACATTTGATCGAGTTCCTTCAGGGGGGATACAGTCAAATGTGGGGGCGGGCCTGCTCGCGGAGGCGACCTTGGAATCAC
>NZ_JAJSLU010000021.1:109744-115925 GCF_023063025.1 Pseudomonas sp. YL2
TCGGGAACAACCCCCCCCCCCACTTTGGATCATCCCCCTGAGGGGAAACACCATACAGAGGGGGGGCTGGCCTTCCCCCCAAACACGACCTTGAAATCACTGATGAGTTCAGCGCTCGAACAACTCCATCTGCTCAAACCCGCCGCGCAAATCCTCCAGCCTCACCCCCACCCCCAACAACCGCACCGGTTTCCCACCCCGGTTGAACGCCTGCGTCAGCATCAACTGATAACTGCCCAGATCGCGCCCCGCCCCGGCCTGCTCCAGTGTGGTCTGGGTAAAGTCATGGAACTTCACTTTGACGAACGGCTTGCCTGGGCGATAACTGCTGTCGATCCGTTCCATGCGGGTTTTCAGGGTTTCCAGCAGCTCCGGCAGTTTGTCGAGGCAACTGCGCAGATCCGGCAGATCGACGTCGTAGGTGTTTTCCACGCTGATTGACTGTCGGCGGCTGTCGTTATGCACCAACCGGTCATCAATCCCACGGGCCAGACTCCAGAGTCGCTCACCGAAACTGCCGAATTCGCGCACCAGCGCCAACTTGTCCCACTCGCGCAGTTGCAGGCAATCGACGATGCCGAGCTTGCCCAGCTTGTCGGCAGTGACTTTGCCGACGCCGTGCAACTTGCTCACCGGCAAGCCACTGACGAAATCCTCGACCTGGTCCGGAGTAATCACGAACAACCCGTTGGGCTTCTTCCAGTCGCTGGCGATCTTGGCCAGAAACTTGTTCGGGGCCACGCCAGCAGAGACGGTGATGTGCAACTGATTGGACACCCGCCGGCGGATATCCTGCGCGATGCGCGTGGCGCTGCCACCAAAATGCGCGCTGTCGGAGACGTCGAGGTAGGCCTCGTCCAGCGACAGTGGCTCGATCAGATCGGTGTAATCGCGAAAGATCGTATGGATTTCCTTCGAGGCTTCGCGATAGGCCTCCATGCGCGGCTTGACGATGGTCAGGTCGGGGCACAGCTTCAAGGCATGTCCGGATGACATCGCCGAACGTACACCATATGCCCGCGCTTCGTAGTTGCAGGTCGCAATCACCCCACGCCGATCCGCCGACCCGCCCACCGCCAGCGGTTTGCCGGCCAGGTTCGGGTCGTCGCGCATCTCGATGGCGGCGTAGAAACAGTCACAGTCGACGTGGATGATTTTTCGCTGGGTCATGACAGAAAAGGAAACATGGCGAGCCGGAAACGCAGTATCTCACTGAGACCTGTATATAGCACCAGTGGTACGAAGGTTCTTTTCAGCCTGTGGGAAAACAACGATGAATTTATTTTCTCAATCGAGAATCACCGGCCGATAGAGCTGAAACCCTTGTCCCGCCTGCCCTGCGCGCCCGTCTCCTGCACTGGAAAAAGCGCTAACCGATTGAACAGGAACAGATTTATCCAGATTCAAGGTTGACACCCCGGCGATCCTCTGTAGAATGCCGACACACAGACGCGGGATGGAGCAGTCTGGTAGCTCGTCGGGCTCATAACCCGAAGGTCGTCGGTTCAAATCCGGCTCCCGCAACCAAACATCAAAAAAGGCTACTCGAAAGAGTGGCCTTTTTTGTGCCTGTCTGTTTTTCAGACCAGCCTCTGCATCACGCACATCCTGGCGAACAGGAATTCGTTGCATTTCCGAAACTTACCGTGCCGCTGCGACCGTTTGACGCAAATTCACACTTATTTGACCCTTTATGGGATTAGCGGTTGACACCTCGCCGTTCGCCTGTAGAATGCCGCCACACAGACGCGGGATGGAGCAGTCTGGTAGCTCGTCGGGCTCATAACCCGAAGGTCGTCGGTTCAAATCCGGCTCCCGCAACCAAACATCAAAAAAGGCTGCTCGAAAGAGTGGCCTTTTTTGTATCTGTGGAAAAAGTCCTTTCGCAACAATGATCTGTCACGCTGCAGTGAAACGCTCAGGATCATCAGACCCGCCCGGTTGCGACTATGCTTGAGTCGCAGGCAAGACGTCTGCAATCCATGACCCGCCCTCGCCGATCCCGGATGAGAGGCGTAGTATTTTGTGATTATTTTTTTCTACA
Organism: Pseudomonas sp. YL2; assembly: GCF_023063025.1. NCBI lineage: Bacteria > Pseudomonadati > Pseudomonadota > Gammaproteobacteria > Pseudomonadales > Pseudomonadaceae > Pseudomonas > Pseudomonas sp. YL2. Next base: position 111,789 of record NZ_JAJSLU010000021.1, read on the forward strand.
GGGATTGGTAACTTGGCTGGATACCTCCATCCTGTCGCGCACAATCCAAGAGGTGATTGATGCGCGCCAACTCGTCTGATTCACAAGACACCGTCACAGCAGAACATCCGATCAAACCCGAGCGCCTGCGCTTGCTGGATCGGTTGAGCAAATATCGCCAGCCGATCGGTCTGGCGGTCACGTTGCTGCTGTTTGCCATTGCGCTGATTGCCTGCCGCCATCTGCTGAGCGAACTCGATCTGTATGCCCTGCATGACTCGATCCTGGCGGTGCCGAAACCGGCCCTGCTCGGCGCAGTGGCTGCTACGGTGGTCGGCTTCATCATATTGCTGGGCTATGAATGGTCGGCCAGCCGCTATGCCGGCGTGACACTGCCGCCGCGCACTCTGGCGCTGGGTGGCTTCACCGCATTTGCGATTGGCAACGCCATCGGCCTGTCGCTGCTGTCCGGCGGCTCGGTGCGCTACCGTTTATATGCACGCCATGGGCTGGGCGCCTCCGAAGTCGCGCACATGACGCTGTTCGCCAGCCTGTCGCTGGGTTGCGCCCTGCCACCGCTGGCGGCTCTCGCGACCCTGAGCGACCTGCCCGCCGCCTCCGCCGCACTGGGCCTGTCAGAAGGCTTGCTCGGCACGATAGCCATGGTGGTGCTGGGTCTGGGCGCGATTCTGGCGATCGGCATCTACCGCCGCCGCCTGCCGGAGCAGCCGTACCGCGATAACCTGCTGGTCAGGGCCGGTCGCCGGACGTTGCGCCTGCCAGGCCGCCGCCTGACCTTCCTGCAACTGATCATCACCGCCCTCGACGTCGCCGCAGCAGCCACCGTGCTTTATCTGCTGCTGCCGGAAGCCCCGCCGTTCGGCGCGTTCCTGCTGGTGTACCTGCTGGCCCTGGCCGCCGGCGTCCTCAGCCATGTGCCGGGGGGTGTCGGGGTCTTCGAAGCGATCCTGCTCGCCGCGTTTGCCGACACCCTCGGGGCCGCGCCACTCGCCGCCGCCCTGCTGCTCTATCGTCTGATCTACGTCGTGCTGCCGCTGCTGGTGGCCTGCCTGTTTTTGCTGATCAACGAAGGCCAGCGCCTGTTCCAGACCCAGACCATGCGCGCCGCATCCGGTCTGGCCGCGCCGATTCTGGCGGTGCTGGTGTTTCTGTCCGGCGTGGTGCTGCTGTTTTCCGGCGCCACCCCGGAGATCGACACGCGTCTTGAACACATCGGTTTTCTGATCCCGCATCGCCTGGTCGACGCCTCGCACTTCGGCGCCAGCCTGATCGGCGTACTGTGCCTGATGCTGGCGCAGGGCCTGCGCCGGCGCCTGTCGGCGGCGTGGATGCTGACCACCATTCTGTTGCTGGTCGGCGCCCTGCTCTCGCTGCTCAAAGGCTTCGACTGGGAAGAAGCCACGCTGATGACACTTACCGCCGCGTTGCTGGGAGTGTTCCGTCGTTCGTTCTATCGCCCGAGCCGCCTGACTGAACTGCCCTTCTCGCCGCTGTATCTGGTGGCCAGCCTTTGCGTCCTGGGCGCCTCGACCTGGTTGCTGCTGTTCGCCTATCAGGACGTGCCTTACAGCCATCAACTGTGGTGGCAGTTCACCCTCGACGCAGACGCCCCACGCGGCTTGCGTTCGTTGCTCGGCGCCGCCGTGCTGTTGCTGGTGATCGCCCTGACCTGGCTGCTGCGCACCGCGCGCCCGGTGATCCACCTGCCGACCCCGGACGAACTGGATCGCGCCGCGAAAATCCTGATGGCTTCGTCGCAACCCGATGGCGGCCTCGCGCTGACCGGTGACAAGGCGTTGCTGTTTCACCAGAACGACGAAGCCTTCCTGATGTACGCCCGCCGTGGCCGCAGCCTGGTGGCGCTGTACGACCCGATCGGCCCCGGCCAGCAACGCGCCGAGATGATCTGGCAGTTCCGCGACCTGTGCGACATCCATCACGCTCGCCCGGTGTTCTATCAGGTACGTGCGGAAAACCTGCCGTACTACATGGACATCGGCCTGACCGCGATCAAGCTCGGCGAAGAAGCCCGGGTCGATCTGCAGCGCTTTGACCTGGAAGCCAAGGGCAAAGAGATGAAGGACCTGCGCTACACCTGGAACCGTGGTACCCGCGATGGTCTGTCGCTGGAAATCCATGAGCCGGGCCAGGCGCCGATGGACGAGTTGAAAGTGATTTCCGATGCGTGGCTGACCGGCAAGAACGTGCGCGAGAAAGGTTTCTCCCTCGGTCGGTTCAGCGACGATTACCTGAAGCATTTCCGCATTGCGGTGATTCGCTTCGAAGGCCGCCCGGTGGCGTTCGCCAACCTGCTCGAGACTTTCAGCCATGACCTGGCCAGTCTCGACCTGATGCGCTCGCACCCGGACGCCCCCAAGCTGACCATGGAGTTCCTGATGGTCGGTTTGATTCAACACTATAAGAGTCACGGATACGCGCGCTTCAGCCTGGGCATGGTGCCGTTGTCGGGGTTGCAACCCCGGCGTGGTGCACCGCTGACCCAGCGTCTGGGCTCGATGGTCTTCCGCCGTGGTGAGCAGCTGTACAACTTCCAAGGCTTGCGCCGCTTCAAAGACAAGTTCCAGCCTGACTGGGAACCCCGTTATATGGCAGTGCCCGCCGGACTCGATCCGCTGGTGGCGCTGGCCGATACTGCTGCCCTGATCGCGGGCGGCTTGACTGGATTGGTGAAACGCTGATGATTCAACGCTCCCTGAAGTACATCCTGGCCGCACTGATCGTGCTGGCCGTGATTGCCGGCGGCGGTTACTGGTACCTCAAACGCCCGGCACCGCAACCGACTCTGCAACCACTGACGGCCGCCGACGGCACGGTCATGACCCGCGTCATTCCCGGCACCCAGCCCAAGGCTCAGGTGCTGGTCGCGGTCAATGACGACCAGAAGCTGACCGACAACCAACTGAGCACCCTGAGCCGCAGCGCCTCGGCGCAGATCGTTCAAGTGATTCTGCCCAAGGACTGCCTGCAACAGAGCCGCGCCCTGCAGACCGGCCTGCGCGAACTGAACGGCCCGGCCACGCTGGTCAGCGGTATCGGCCCTGGCGCCGTGCTAGCCTGGCGCTGGTTGTCCGAGCAGAAGGAGGACAAGGCCCAGGCGATCTCGGTTGACCTGGCGCTGGAAAAACCCGGTTGCACTCACCTGCTGCCGAAAGCCGCGGCTCATGGCCACTGGCTGGTGGCATGGAACGACAACCCGGACGACACCAGCGCCGGTTTCGTGCGCGATCAACCGAACGCCGAAACCAGCATCAGCGACTACGACATCAACCTGCCGCAAGTGCTGAACAACGAGCTGCGCAAGATCCTCGTCGGCGGCGACAAGGCCAACGGCGGTCTGGCAATCCCGGTGGTGGAAGTGCCGGCCGGTCAGGCCAAGGACACCGTGACCCTGTTCCTCTCCGGTGACGGCGGCTGGCGCGACCTCGACCGCGACGTAGCGGGCGAGATGGCCAAGATTGGCTACCCGGTGGTCGGCATCGACACCCTGCGCTACTACTGGCAGCACAAGAGCCCCGAGCAAAGCGCGCTGGACCTGACCGAACTGATGCAGCACTACCGGCAGAAATGGGGCACCAAACGCTTCATCCTGACCGGTTACTCGTTCGGTGCCGACGTCCTGCCAGCGATCTACAACCGCCTGCCGGACACCGAGCAGCAACGCGTCGACGCCATCATCCTGCTGGCTTTCGCCCGCACCGGCAGCTTCGAAATCGAAGTCGAAGGCTGGCTCGGCAACGCCGGCAAAGAAGCCGCCACCGGCCCGGAAATGGCCAAGCTGCCAGCGGCCAAAGTAGTGTGCATCTACGGCGCCGAAGAAACCGACGAAAGCGGCTGCACCGACAAGACGGCAGTTGGCGAAGCGGTGAAACTGCCTGGCGGCCACCACTTCGACGAGAACTACCCGGCGCTGGCCAAGCGTCTGGTGGACTTGATCGAAAAGCGTCAGAGCAAGGATCAGCCGGCAGAGTGATCTGCGTGTCTAGTCCTGAAATAGGTTTACACCTGTTTCAGTCTCAAAACGCCCGATGCACCGCATCCGGCGTTTTATATTTCAGGGATAAGGGGGGCCGCCCCCGGTTGGAGGTTTGCACCGCTTCATCCCCCAATTTTACTGCA
>NZ_JAJSLU010000022.1:0-68458 GCF_023063025.1 Pseudomonas sp. YL2
CACCACCCCCCAAAAGACCGGGGGGAGGCGGTGAAAAGGGGGGATGAACCGGTGCAAATCTCCAACGGGGAGCGCCCGCCCTTATCCCTGAAATACAAAACGCCCGATGCGGTGCATCGGGCGTTTTGAGACTGAAACAGGTGTAAACCTATTTCAGGACTAGACACAGATCAAAAGATCGCAGCCTACGGCAGCTCCACATGGATTACCGGTAGGAGCTGCCGTAGGCTGCGATCTTTTGTTTTTACTCGGATGCAACCGTCACACTCTCCAACCGATACCCATACCCATAAATCGTCAGCAACTGCCAACCGCGATCCGCCGTCAGTCCCAGCTTGTTGCGCAGGCGATAAATGTGCGTATCCAGCGGCCGTGACGAAGCGACTTCTTCGTGGGGCCAGAAGCGTTCGTACAGGTACTCCCGCGACAATGGCCGACCCAGGTTACTGAACAGGCAGCGCGCCAGGCGGTATTCACGCTCCGTCATGACCACTGCCTTGCCCTCGCGGGTGACGCTCAGTTCGGCGTCGTCGAAGGTCAGGTCATTGAAACTCAGGACTTCAGCAGCGCTGCTACGTTGCTGGCTGTGCCGGCGCAGTACGGCGGCGACTCGGGCTTTCAGCTCGTTGGGGCGGAACGGTTTGCTGACGTAATCATCGGCACCGGCGTTCAGCGCCTGGACGATATCGCTTTCGCCGTCGCGGCTGGTCAGCATGATCGCGGCGGGCGGCGCCTCCATGTGTTCGCGGGTCCAGCGCAGCAGCGCCAGGCCGGACAGGTCGGGCAGTTGCCAGTCGAGGATCAGCAGGTCGAAGGTGTCCCGCCGCAATTGGCGCAACAGGTCCTCGCCCCGTTCAAAGCTGTGCAACGACCAAGGCTGGTCTCCCTCCGCAGCCATCTGCTGCAGGGTTTGCTCGACCCGACGCAGTTCGGCGGGTTCATCGTCCAGTATCGCAACGCGCATACGCGTGGGTTCCTTGTTGCTTGAGCAGTGGCCGGCAACCCTGAAGGCTCGGCCTGTGCGGTAAAAGTAAGCAGTCCACCATCGGTCGACGTCCGCTATGATTCTTCGGATCTACATCCTCAGACCTGTGGCCCATGAAACCATTCACTGTCCCCTGCCCTGTTTGTCATGAATAGCCCGCGTCGGCGTGAAAGCCGCGAGCCAAGTCAGGTCCAGCGTCTGTTTCGACGGCTGGTGCGTGAGTGGTTGTGGATAAGTCTAGTGCTGTTGCCGCTGACTGCCTTGTTGTCGTATCGCGCGCAGATCAATCTGCACGACGTGGTACCGATGTGGAGCGCGTTGCTTTCGGTAGGGCTGGTAGCCTGCGTACTCGGATTGCTGCTGTGGCGCCCGCGCTGGGCGATCTGGGTGACATCGTGCGGTGTGGCTTGTGTGCTGCTGGCTAGCGCCGGGCTGGCGGAAGTTCGACACTGGTGGTCACCGACTCCAGCGGCGCTGGGCATGTTGTTCGGCTACCTGATCTGGAACTGGCGGCGCCTGAGTGTGGTGCTGACGTATTTTGGCTGGGAGCTGGCCCGACTGGACCGCGAGCCGAAAGTATTTCCCGAGCGGCGCCGTGCGCAATTCACCAGCGCTGATCAGCTGCAGGGCCAGATCATGGCACTGGAGCAAGCCATGAGCCGCACCCGCGATACCCGGCGTTTCATTGCCGACGGTCTGGAATACCTGCCGGTGGCGACGCTGATCAGCGATCCCAAGGGGCAGATTCTGCTGGGAAACCGCAAGGCCCGGGTATTGTTCGATGACCCGCTGGTCGGTGACTATGTTCTCGAGCAACTGGCCCGCCTCGGTTATCCGGAATTGTCCACAGAACCACTTCCGGCGCTGTCGGACCTGACGCTGCTGGAGTTTCGCGATCACAAGGAACGCAGTTTGCGTCTGGAACGGGCGGCTTTGCTGCCGGTGGATGGCGATACTCCCATCGGCTGGCTGCTGAGCCTCACCGATCTGAGCGCCGAACGCGCCGCAGAAGAACAGCGTGGGGTCTTGCTGCGGTTCCTTTCCCACGATCTGCGCGCCCCGCATTCGGCGATTTTGGCCCTGCTCGATGTACATCGCCATCAAGCCGGCGCGGATTCACCGCTGTTCGAGCAGATCGAGCGCCAGGTACGCCGGGCGCTCGATCTGACTGACGGTTTCGTTCTGCTGGCGCGAGCCGAGTCCGAGGCTTATCAGTTCCAGCCCAGTCTGTTCGCGATGCTGGTGCTGGACGTACTGGATCAGGCGCTGCCCATTGCTCAGCAGAAAAGCATCAAACTGCTGCACACGATGGACGAACAATCCCAGGAGCGTCTGATCAACGCTGACCAGGGCCTGCTGACCCGCGCCTTGTTCAACCTGCTGGAGAACGCCATCAAGTACAGCCCGGTCGGTACCACGATCAAGTTGAACGTCAGTTGCCAAGGTGAGTGGCTATGCTGTGAATTGACCGATCAGGGCAAAGGCATTGCCGCCGAGGAGCTGCCGGATCTGTTCACCCAGTACCGGCGCTTTTCGTCGGCGCAGGGGATTGATGGCGTCGGGTTGGGGCTGTCGATGGTCAAGGCAGTAGTCGACCATCATGGCGGTAACATCGAGTGCCACAGTATCGTCGATCAAGGCACCACGTTCCGGCTGCAGTTACCGCTGATCTGCGAGTGAACAGGCACAAAAAAACCGGCTATATCAGCCGGTTTTTTTACTTCCGAAAAAAACTTATGCACCTTTTACGGTGTTTTATGAGCTTGAGAAATATATAAGTAAATCAATCGGTTACTTTCAATATTCAGGCTTTTTCAACAAAACCGTACACAGGTTATCCACAAAATCTCAGACAGCCACCTGATCATTCGCGGCAGGCGCCTGCGGTGCTGGTGGCAGCGAACCCATTTCGCGCTGGGTCTGTTCGTTCCAGGCCTGTACCCGGTCGTTCAGCTCGGCGATGGCGCGCGGACCAGTGCCTTCGGCATACATCGGCTCACCGATAACCACGGTGATCACGCCCGGCGTCTTGCCCCAGCCGATTTTCGGCCAGAATTTGCCGGCATTGTGTGCAATCGGCAGCACCGGAAGCGCCGCATTCACCGCCAACGCGCTGCCACTGCGCGAGAACTTGCCGACGGTGCCGTAAGGAACGCGAGTGCCCTCAGGGAAGATCAATACCCAGACGTTATCCTTGAGCAGTTCATCGCCCTTGGCCGCGACTTGTTTGAGCGCCGCTTTCGGGTTGTCGCGGTCAATCGCGATCGGCCGCAGCATGGCCATGGCCCAGCCGAAGAACGGCACGTAGAGCAATTCGCGCTTGAGCACCTGGCTCAAGGGCGAGAAATAAGCAGAGAGAAAGAACGTCTCCCAGGTGCTCTGGTGGTTCGACTGAATCACGCAGGGCCGATCCGGCACATTTTCCGCGCCTTTGATCTCGTAACGAATGCCGAGAAACACCTTGGTCAACCACAAGGCGCAACGGCACCAGTACACGTTGATGAAACGATAACGCGCCTTGAACGGCAGAAAGGGCGCGATAAAAAAGCTCAGGCTGCACCACAGCAAGGCAGTAGTGCCCAGCAGCAGGTAAAAGAGAAAAATTCTGATGGCCTGCAGTATCGACATGGCGACGTTTACCGTTACGGGCGATGCCCGACTGTTCAAGCGCACTCCCGATCAATCCCTGGTCAGGAACTTCAGAAGCACTCTAGTTGTGGATAAGTTCTGCGGCAATCGCCGCCAGATCGTCAAAAATCAGGGTGCCGACCGGAAGGGTCTTGCCCAGAGTTTTTTCGCCTTTCCCGGTCTTTACCAAAACGGGCTGTGAATCGACGGCTTTGGCGGCCTCCAGGTCACCAAGGCTGTCGCCGACGAACCAGACATTCGTCAGCGTCACGTTGTAATGCGCCGCGATGGTTTGCAACATCCCCGGCTTCGGCTTGCGGCAATCGCAACCCTCGTCCGGACCATGCGGGCAGTACACGATCAGCCCGACTTCACCGCCCTGCTCCGCCACGAGCGTGCGCAGGCGCGCGTGCATGGCGTCGAGGGTGGCAAGGTCGTAATAGCCGCGAGCAATGCCCGACTGGTTGGTAGCGACCGCCACCGTCCAGCCGGCCTTGCTCAACTGCGCAATCGCCTCGATCGAGCCGGGCAGTGGAATCCACTCCTCCACCGACTTGATGTAAGCGTCGGAGTCGTAATTGATCACTCCATCCCGATCGAGAATCAGCAGTTTCAACAGCAATCCCTCAACCCAGCAGCGAAATGTCGGCAACCCCGAGGAACAGACCACGCAGACGCGCGAGCAGCGCGTAGCGGTTGGCCCGGACCTTGGCGTCTTCGGCATTGACCATCACCGCGTCGAAGAACGCATCCACCGGCTCGCGCAATGCCGCCAGACGCGCCAGCGATTCGTTGTACTGACGCGCTGCGGCCATTGGCTGCACCGCCTGATCCGCTTGCTGAATCGCCGAGTACAGCGAGAACTCGTTGGCGTTGTCGAAGTACTTGGCCTCGACCACGGTCGGCACCGAGCCTTCAACCTTGCTCAACAGGTTCGATACACGCTTGTTGACCGCCGCCAGCGCTGCCGCTTCCGGCAGTTTGCGGAAGGCCTGAACCGCTTGCACACGCTGGTCGAAGTCCAGCGCCGAACCCGGCTTCAGGGCACGTACCGACAGGTAAGTGGCGACATCGACGCCTTCGTCTTCGTAACGCGCACGCAGACGGTCGAAGATGAATTCCAGCACCGCGTCGTTCAGACCGGCAGCCTTGACCTTGGTACCGAACGCAGCCACGGCGAAAGCCACGGCGTCGTTCAGGTCCAGATCCAGTTGTTTCTCGATCAGGATGCGCAGCACGCCGAGGGCCGCACGGCGCAGGGCATACGGGTCTTTGCTGCCGGTCGGCAGCATGCCGATACCGAAGATGCCGACCAGGGTGTCGAGCTTGTCGGCGATCGCGACAGCGGCACCGGTCAAGGTCGCCGGCAGTTCAGCACCGGCACCGCGTGGCATGTACTGCTCGTTCAGCGCCAGCGCGACGTCTTCCGGCTCGCCGTCATTGAGCGCGTAGTAGTAACCGGCGACACCTTGCATCTCCGGGAACTCGCCGACCATTTCGGTGGCCAGGTCGCACTTCGACAGCAGGCCGGCACGGGCCGCCCAGGAAGCGTTGCCGCCGATCCGCGCGGCGATGTAGGCCGCGAGTTTCGAAACGCGCTCGGCCTTGTCGTAGACGCTGCCGAGTTTTTCCTGGAACACCACGTTCTTCAGGCGATCATTGAAGGCTTCGAGTTTCTGCTTCTTGTCTTGCTTGAAGAAGAACTCGGCGTCGGTCAGGCGTGGGCGAACCACTTTCTCGTTACCGGCGATGATCTGCTGTGGATCTTTGCTTTCGATGTTGGCGACGGTGATGAACCGTGGCAGCAACTTGCCGTCGGCATCCAGCAGGCAGAAGTACTTCTGGTTGTCCTGCATGGTGGTGATCAGTGCTTCCTGCGGCACGTCGAGGAAGCGTTCCTCGAACGAGCACACCAGCGGCACCGGCCATTCGACCAGCGCGGTCACTTCATCGAGCAGCGCCGGCGGCACGATCGCGGTGCCTTCCTGACGGGTTGCCAGCTCTTCAGTACGTTTGCTGATGATCTCGCGACGCTCGTTGGCATCGGCCAGGACATAAGCGGCACGCAGGTCGGCCAGGTAGCTCGATGGCGAACCGATGCGCACGCTTTCCGGGTGATGGAAACGGTGACCACGGGAGTCGCGGCCAGCCTTCTGCGCGAGGATGGTGCAGTCGATGACCTGGTCACCGAGCAGCATCACCAGCCACTGGGTCGGACGCACGAACTCTTCCTTGCGCGCACCCCAACGCATGCGTTTCGGGATCGGCAGGTCGTTCAGCGAATCTTCGACGATGGTCGGCAGCAGGCTTGCGGTTGGCTTGCCGGCGATGTTCTGGCTGTAACGCAGTTTCGGGCCGCTCTGGTCGATTTCGCTCAGCTCGACGCCGCACTTCTTGGCGAAGCCCAGGGCTGCCTGAGTCGGGTTGCCTTCAGCGTCGAAGGCGGCCTGACGTGGCGGGCCATCCAGGTTGATGCTGCGATCCGGTTGCTGGGTGGCCAGCGCGGTGATCAGCACGGCCAGACGCCGCGGTGCGGCGTAGACGGTTTTGCTTTCGTAGCTCAGGCCGGCAGCTTGCAGGCCCTTGTCGATACCGGCGAGGAACGCTTCAGCCAGGGTGTTCAGGGCTTTTGGCGGCAGTTCTTCGGTGCCCAGTTCAACCAGAAAATCTTGAGCACTCATTGTGCAGCCTCCAGCTTGGCCAGTACTTCGTCACGCAGGTCCGGGGTCGCCATCGGGAAGCCCAGCTTGGCGCGAGCCAGCAGGTAGGCTTGCGCAACGGAACGCGCCAGGGTGCGTACGCGCAGGATGTATTGCTGACGCGCGGTCACCGAGATCGCCCGGCGCGCGTCCAGCAGGTTGAAGGTGTGCGAGGCCTTCAGGACCATTTCGTAGCTTGGCAACGGCAGCGGCTGGTCGAGCTCGATCAGGCGCTTGGCTTCGCTTTCATAGAAGTCGAACAGTTCGAACAGTTTGTCGACGTTGGCGTGTTCGAAGTTGTAGGTGGACTGCTCCACTTCGTTCTGGTGGAACACGTCGCCGTAGGTCACCTTGCCGAACGGACCGTCAGCCCAGACCAGGTCGTAGACCGAATCCACGCCTTGCAGGTACATGGCCAGACGCTCCAGACCGTAGGTGATTTCACCGGTGACCGGGTAGCACTCGATGCCGCCAGCCTGCTGGAAGTAGGTGAACTGAGTCACTTCCATGCCGTTGAGCCAGACTTCCCAGCCCAGACCCCAGGCGCCGAGGGTTGGCGATTCCCAGTTGTCTTCGACGAAGCGGATGTCGTGGACCAGCGGGTCCAGGCCGACATGCTTGAGCGAGCCCAGGTACAGTTCCTGGAAGTTGTCCGGGTTCGGTTTCAGCACGACCTGGAACTGATAGTAGTGCTGCAGACGGTTCGGGTTTTCCCCGTAGCGGCCGTCAGTCGGACGGCGGCTTGGCTGCACGTACGCGGCGTTCCAGGTTTCCGGGCCGATGGCGCGCAGGAAGGTCGCGGTGTGGAAAGTGCCGGCGCCTACTTCCATATCGTAGGGCTGAAGTACCACACAACCTTGCTCGGCCCAGTATTGCTGGAGCGCGAGGATCAAGTCTTGGAAGGTACGCACGGCTGGCGTAGGCTGGCTCACGAAATTCACCTGTTTCTTGGGCTGCGATTTAAAGAGCGGGAGTATACCCGATTCAGTCGCACCTCCACCCCCTGGAGCCTTATGCCACGCTGCTTTTGGTGTACCGAAGATCCGCTGTACATGGCTTATCACGATCAGGAGTGGGGCACGCCGCTACGCGATGCGCAGGGTTTGTTCGAGTTGCTTTTGCTCGAAGGGTTCCAGGCCGGGCTGTCGTGGATCACCGTGCTGCGTAAACGCGAGCGCTACCGCGAGGTGTTGTACGGCTTCGACGTGCAGCGTGTGGCGCAGATGAGCGACGCCGAGATCGATGAACTGATGCTCGATCCGGGGATCATCCGCAACCGCCTCAAACTCAATGCCGCCCGACGCAATGCCCAGGCCTGGCTGGCGCTGGAGGACCCGGTGGCCTTCCTCTGGTCGTTCGTCGGCGGCCGACCAATCATCAATCATTTCAAGGATCGCAGCGAAGTCCCGGCGATCACCCCCGAAGCGCTGGCGATGAGCAAAGCCCTGAAAAAGGCCGGCTTCACCTTCGTTGGCCCAACCATTTGCTACGCACTGATGCAGGCTTCGGGCATGGTCATGGATCACACTCAGGACTGCGACCGCTACGCGCAGCTGGTCAACGGCGGTTAGAATGGCCGCCTCGCGCACAGCACAAAATCAGGAGTGACCTGTGGAAAAGTTTAAAGGCGCCTTGCTGGTAGGCGCTCTGCGGCTGTTTGCCCTGCTGCCATGGCGGGCCGTGCAGGCCGTGGGTTCGGCGATCGGCTGGATCATGTGGAAAACCCCCAACCGCTCCCGCGACGTGGTGCGGATCAACCTCGCCAAATGTTTTCCACAGATGGACCCGGCCGAACGTGAGCGCCTGGTCGGCCAGAGCCTCAAAGACATCGGTAAATCCCTGACCGAAAGTGCCTGCGCCTGGATCTGGCCGGCCCAGCGTTCGATCGATCTGGTGCGCGAAGTCGAAGGCCTCGACATCCTCAAGGAGGCGCTGGCCTCGGGCAAAGGCGTGGTCGGCATCACCAGCCACCTGGGCAACTGGGAAGTGCTCAACCACTTCTATTGCAGCCAGTGCAAACCGATCATTTTCTACCGCCCGCCAAAGCTCAAGGCTGTGGATGAATTACTGCGCAAGCAACGCGTGCAGCTGGGCAACAAGGTCGCTGCCTCCACCAAGGAAGGCATCCTCAGCGTCATCAAGGAAGTGCGCAAAGGTGGTGCAGTGGGCATTCCGGCTGACCCGGAACCGGCCGAATCCGCCGGGATCTTCGTGCCGTTCTTCGCCACCCAGGCGCTGACCAGTAAATTCGTGCCGAACATGCTCGCCGGCGGCAAAGCGGTCGGCGTGTTCCTGCACGCCCTGCGCCTGCCGGACGGCTCTGGCTACAAAGTGATCCTCGAAGCGGCGCCCGAGGCCATGTACAGCACCGATACCGAGGAATCCTGCGCGGCGATGAGCAAGGTGGTCGAGCGTTACGTTGCGGCGTATCCGAGTCAGTACATGTGGAGCATGAAGCGTTTCAAGAAACGTCCGCCGGGCGAAGCGCGCTGGTACTGAGCAAGTTGGCACACTCTGTGGATAACCTGTAGGAACGCCGAAGGCTGTGATCTTTTGATCTTGCTTGAGGTTATCCACAACCCGTTCATTCAAGGGCGCATAAAGATGTCCGAACAACGCAAATCCTTCCGCATCAAGATCACCCACGACAGCTTCGGCGAGTGCCTGGGGCAGACGCGCAATCTGTCGGCCACCGGCGTGTATGTGCAGCATCCGCGTCTGGCGTCATTGCCCAAGGGTGCGGTGGTTTATGGCCAGGTGCAGGATTTACCCACAGGCGCGCCGCGGGTGCGAATGGAAGTGGTGACGGTGGATGCCGAGGGCATCGGCCTGCGTTATCTCTAACTTATTGCGCCTGGCGGTCGAGCTTCTTCAGAAACACCGTCATTTCCTTCTCGGCCTGCTTGTCGCCATGGGCGCGGGCGGCTTCCAGACCTTGTTCCCACGCCTGCCGCGCGGCCGCGTGATCGCCCAGTGCGAGTTGCGCTTTGCCCAATAGCTTCCACGCCGCCGAGTACTTCGGGTCGAAACCGACACAGCGCTGGAAATGCTCGGCTGCCTTGGCGTTCTCTCCCAAATCCAGATAACCCTTGCCCAGGCCAAAGCGCAGCAATGAGTTATCCACACCCTTGGCGAGCATTTTTTCCAGGGATTCGAGCATTGATGCAGTCCTTTTCTGTGGAGTGTCAGGCGTAGATCGGTGTCAGTTACACCGCTTTCGCGAGCAAGCCCGCTCCCACATTTGGAATGCATTCCCCCTGTGGGAGCGGGCTTGCTCGCGAAGAGGCCATTACAACCGACGATATTTCTGGATCAGAAGAAGCTCAAACCCACATGAAACAGCTTCTCCACATCGCGGATATGCTTTTTATCCACAAGGAACAGAATCACATGGTCACCGGTTTCGATCACCGTATCGTCGTGGGCGATGATCACTTCTTCGTTGCGGATGATCGCGCCAATCGTGCTGCCCGGTGGCAGGCCGATTTTCTCGATCGGCCGGCCGATGACCTTGCTCGACTTCGCATCACCGTGGGCAATCGCCTCGATGGCTTCCGCCGCGCCCCGGCGCAGTGAGTGCACGCTGACGATATCGCCACGGCGTACGTGGGCCAGCAAGGTGCCGATGGTCGCCAGTTGCGGGCTGATGGCGATGTCGATGTCGCCGCCCTGGATCAGATCGACGTAAGCCGGGTTGTTGATGATCGTCATCACCTTCTTCGCGCCCAGGCGCTTGGCCAGCAGCGACGACATGATGTTGGCTTCGTCATCGTTGGTCAGCGCAAGGAAGATGTCGGCGTCGGCAATGTTCTCTTCCAGCAGCAGATCACGGTCCGAGGCGCTGCCCTGCAGCACCACGGTGCTGTCGAGGGTGTCGGAGAGATAGCGGCAGCGGGCCGGGTTCATCTCGATGATCTTCACCTGGTAGCGGCTTTCGATGGCCTCGGCCAGACGCTCGCCGATCTGCCCGCCACCGGCAATCACGATGCGCTTGTAGGTTTCGTCGAGACGGCGCATTTCGCTCATCACCGCGCGAATATTCTCACGGGCGGCGATGAAGAAGACTTCGTCATCGGCCTCGATCACCGTATCGCCCTGCGGCAGGATCGGCCGGTCGCGGCGGAAAATCGCCGCGACACGCGTCTCGACATTCGGCATGTGCTCGCGCAACTGGCGCAATTGCTGACCCACCAGCGGCCCGCCGTAATAGGCGCGCACTGCGACAAGCTGCGCCTGGCCTTCGGCGAAGTCGATCACTTGCAGCGCGCCCGGATGCTGGATCAGGCGCTTGATGTAGTTGGTCACCACCTGCTCGGGGCTGATCAGCACGTCGACCGGAATCGCTTCGTTCTGGAACAGCTGTTCTTCGCGATTGAGGTAGGACGCTTCGCGCACCCGGGCGATTTTGGTCGGGGTGTGGAACAGCGTGTGCGCGACCTGGCAGGCGACCATGTTGGTCTCGTCGCTGTTGGTCACCGCCACCAGCATATCGGCATCGTCGGCGCCGGCCTGACGCAGCACCGACGGCAGCGAGCCGCGGCCCTGAATGGTGCGGATGTCGAGACGGTCGCCGAGGTCGCGCAGGCGTTCGCCATCGGTGTCGACCACGGTGATGTCGTTGGCTTCGCTCGCCAGGTGTTCAGCCAGCGAACCGCCGACCTGCCCCGCACCGAGGATGATGATTTTCATCCAGTCACTCCGTTGAATCCGTTTAGCCGCGCGCGGCAGCGATCTTGATCAGCTTGGCGTAGTAGAACCCGTCATGCCCGCCCTGTTGGGCCAGCAATTGGCGACCATGGGGCTGTTTGATCCCGGCCGTAGTTGCCAGATCCAATTCGCGGGCACCGGGCGTGCGTTCAAGGAACGCGGCGATAACTTCGGTGTTCTCGGTGGGCAAGGTCGAGCAAGTGGCGTAGAGCAGGATGCCGCCGACTTCGAGGGTTTTCCACAGGGCGTCGAGCAGCTCGCCTTGCAGTTGCGCGAGGGCAGCGATGTCGTCCGGCTGACGGGTCAGCTTGATGTCCGGATGGCGGCGGATCACGCCGGTGGCCGAGCACGGCGCGTCGAGCAGGATGCGCTGGAACGGCTTGCCGTCCCACCATGCTGCGGTGTCGCGGCCGTCGGCAGCGATCAGGTCGGCGCTCAGCCCCAGCCGCTCAAGGTTCTCCTTCACCCGCACCAGCCGCTTGGCTTCCAGATCCACCGCCACCACGCCGGCCAGCGCCGGTTCGGCTTCGAGGATGTGGCAGGTCTTGCCGCCCGGCGCGCAACACGCATCGAGCACGCGCTGACCCGGCGCCAGATCGAGCAGATCGGCGGCCAGTTGCGCGGCTTCGTCCTGCACGCTGATCCAGCCTTCGGCAAAACCCGTCAGGCTGCGCACGTCGGTGGCGGCTTCAAGGACGATGCCGTCGCGGCTGTAAACACAAGGCGTGGCAGCGATGCCGGCCTCGCTGAGCAAGCCGAGGTAGGCGTCGCGGCTGTGGTGCCGACGGTTGACCCGCAGGATCATCGGCGGATGCGCGTTATTCGCCGCGCAGATCGCTTCCCATTGTTCCGGCCAGAAGGCTTTCAGGGATTTTTGCAGCCAGCGCGGGTGGGCGGTGCGCACCACCGGATCGCGCTCCAGCTCGGCAAAAATCGTCTCGCTTTCGCGCTGGGCATTGCGCAGCACGGCGTTGAGCAGACCCTTGGCCCACGGCTTTTTCAGCTTGTCCGCGCAACCGACGGTTTCGCCGATGGCCGCGTGCGGCGGCACGCGGGTGTAGAGCAGTTGATAGAGACCGACCAGCAGCAATGCCTCGACATCGGCGTCGGCAGCCTTGAACGGTTTCTGCAAAAGTTTTTCCGCCAGCGCCGACAGCCGTGGCTGCCAGCGCGCGGTGCCGAACGCCAGATCCTGGGTGAAACCGCGATCACGGTCCTCGACCTTGTCCAGTTGCGCCGGCAGGGAGCTGTTGAGCGAAGCCTTGCCGCTGAGCACGGCTGCGAGTGCCTTGGCGGCGGCCAGACGCGGGTTCATTGCGCGTCCACCACGGCGCCGAGCACGGTGCCGACGGCGAATTTCTCGCGGCGGCTGTTGAACAGGTCGCTGAAGTTCAGCGCCTTGCCGCCGGGCAGCTGCAGGCGGGTCAGGCACAGCGCCTGCTCACCGCAGGCGACGATCAGGCCGTCCTTGCTGGCGCTGAGTATTTCACCCGGTGCGCCTTTGCCGTCAACCAGCGTCGCGACCAATACCTTCAGCGCTTCACCGTTGAGGGTGCTGTGGGTAATCGGCCATGGGTTGAAGGCACGCACCAGGCGCTCCAGTTCAACCGCCGGACGGCTCCAGTCGAGGCGCGCTTCGTCCTTGTTCAGTTTGTGGGCGTAGGTGGCGAGCTCGTCGTTCTGCACTTCGCCTTCGAGGGTTCCAGCGGCCAGGCCGGCAATTGCCTGAACCACGGCGGGCGGGCCCATTTCGGCGAGGCGGTCGTGCAGCGTGCCACCGGTGTCATCGGCGCTGATCGGGGTCACGACCTTGAGCAGCATCGGCCCGGTGTCGAGGCCGGCTTCCATGCGCATCACGGTCACGCCGCTTTCGGCATCACCGTGTTCCACGGCGCGCTGGATCGGCGCCGCACCGCGCCAGCGTGGCAGCAGCGAGGCGTGGCTGTTGATGCAGCCCAGACGCGGAATATCCAGCACCGCTTGCGGCAGGATCAGGCCGTAGGCGACCACCACCAGCAAGTCCGGTTTCAGCGCGGCCAGCTCGGCTTGAGCGTCAGCGTTGCGCAGGGTCGGCGGCTGCAACACCTGGATATTATTTTCCAGGGCCAACTGTTTGACCGGGCTCGGCATCAGTTTTTGCCCGCGACCGGCCGGACGATCCGGTTGGGTGTAGACCGCAACGATCTCGTAAGGGCTGTTCAGCAGGGCCTTGAGGTGTTCGGCGGCAAATTCCGGGGTACCGGCAAAAACGATGCGCAGTGGCTCAGTCATGAAGGGCGTCTCATAAAAAGAAAAAGGCTTGCCGCAGCAAGCCTTTGAAGGAGGGCATCAAGCGTTCTGGCGATGCAGCTTTTCCAGTTTCTTCTTGATCCGGTCGCGTTTGAGCGTGGACAGGTAATCGACGAACAACTTGCCGTTGAGGTGGTCGCATTCGTGCTGGATGCACACCGCGAGCAGGCCTTCGGCGATCAGTTCGTAAGGCTGGCCGTCGCGGTCCAGCGCTTTGATTTTGACCTTCTGCGGGCGGTCGACGTTTTCGTAGAAGCCCGGCACCGACAGGCAGCCTTCCTGGTACTGATCCATCTCGTCGGTCAGCGATTCGAACTCGGGGTTGATGAACACCCGGGGCTCGGTGCGGTCTTCGGAAAGGTCCATCACGACGATACGTTTGTGCACGTTGACCTGGGTCGCGGCGAGGCCGATGCCCGGCGCTTCATACATTGTTTCAAACATGTCATCGACCAACTGACGCACTTCGTCGTCCACTACTGCCACAGGCTTGGCGATAGTACGCAGACGCGGGTCCGGAAATTCGAGGATGTTTAAAATGGCCATAGGCTGATTGCTGCACGTATTGAGTAAAGTCGGGTCGATGGCCTGGCAGGTCCGAAGATGCAGGCTACCGTTGTGAAGCGTAGCTAATGCAATTTGCAGTAGCGAGCCACGGGGACTCTGACGGTTCACGCGAACGCACATGATAAAGGGATTCGCTGCATGAGGAAAACACTACTCGCCCTGCTGCTTCTGGCTTCGGCCGCGGCTGCGCAAGGGCAAGTGCAACTCAGGGATGGTTTTCCACAGCAATACACGGTGGTTTCGGGAGACACCCTCTGGGACATTTCCGGCAAATACCTGCGCGAGCCCTGGCAATGGCCACAGCTGTGGCGGGCCAATCCGCAAATCGAAAACCCCAACCTGATCTACCCCGGCGACACGCTGACGCTCCGTTACGTCAACGGCCAGCCGCAGCTGACCCTCAATCGCGGCGAGTCACGGGGCACCATCAAGCTGTCGCCACGCATCCGCACCAGCCCGGTGGCGGAGGCGATTCCGAGCATTCCGCTGAAATCGATCAACAGTTTCCTGCTGAGCAACCGCATCGTCGACAAGGTCGAGGACTTCGACAAGGCGCCGTATATCGTCGCCGGCGATGCCGAGCGCGTGTTGAGTGGCACTGGCGACCGGATCTTCGCCCGTGGCCACTTCGACCCGAATCAACCGGTGTACGGCATCTTCCGCCAGGGCAAGGTCTACACCGACCCGCAGACCAAGGAGTTTCTCGGGATCAACGCCGACGATATCGGTGGCGGTGAAATCGTCGCCACCGAAGGCGACGTCGCCACCCTCGCCCTGCAACGCACCACCCAGGAAGTACGTCTGGGCGATCGTCTGTTCAGCGGCGAAGAGCGCTCGATCAATTCGACTTTCATGCCCAGCGCCCCGAGCACCAGCATCAACGGCCTTATCATCGACGTGCCGCGCGGCGTCACGCAGATCGGCGTGATGGACGTGGTCACCCTGAACAAAGGCAAGCGCGACGGTCTGGCCGAAGGCAATGTGCTGGTGGTGATGAAAACCGGGGAAACCGTGCGCGACCGGGTCACCGGCCAGCCGCTGAAAATTCCCGATGAACGGGCCGGTCTGCTGATGGTGTTCCGCACCTACGACAAGCTCAGTTACGGCCTCGTACTCAACGCATCGCGCTCGCTGGCGGTGCTCGACAAGGTGCGAAATCCTTAGCAGGCTTAACAAGTTACCAACAGAGTTATCCACAGCTTGTTCCGAATGGTTCGGGACTTATAACGATCAAGGATGATCCACGATGCTGTCTGCCTGTACGCCGGTTTCCCCTGCGGAACTGGAAGCGCGTTTGCGCCTGCACCGCTTGCCGGAAATCGGCCCGAAACGTTTTGCCAAACTGCTTGAAGCCTTCGGCTCGGCGTCAAAAGCCCTGAGCGCACCGGCCAGTGCCTGGCGTGCGCTGGGGTTGCCGGCGGCGTCGGCCGAGGCCCGGCGCAACCCTGAAGTGCGCGACGGCGCCAGCCATGCATTGCGCTGGCTAGAGCGGCCCGGCCAGCATCTATTGATGTTGGACCAGGCGGATTATCCGGCGCTGCTGGCGCAGATCCCTGACCCGCCACCGCTGTTGTTCGTCGCCGGTGATCCGCTGATTCTGGAAAAACCGCAACTGGCGATGGTCGGCAGTCGCAGTGCTTCACGTCCGGGAATGGACACCGCCGCAGCGTTCTCCCGCAGCCTCGCCGGGGCCGGTTTCGTCATCACCAGTGGGCTGGCGCTGGGTATCGATGCGGCTGCCCATCAAGCGGCGCTGGACGTTGGCGGGCAAACCGTCGGTGTACTCGGCACCGGCCTGGAAAAGTTTTATCCACAGCGCAATCGTCGACTGGCCGACGCGATGATTGCCTCGGGCAGCGCAGTGGTTTCTGAGTTTCCACTGGACGCCGGGCCAACGGCGAGCAACTTCCCCAGGCGCAACCGGATCATCAGCGGTTTGTCCCTCGGTGTGCTGGTGGTCGAGGCGAGTGTCGCCAGCGGTTCACTGATCACCGCTCGGCTGGCGGCGGAACAGGGCCGCGAGGTGTATGCGATTCCTGGCTCGATCCATCACCCCGGCGCACGCGGTTGCCATCAGTTGATCCGCGACGGTGCGGTGCTGGTGGAAACCATCGAACACATTCTCGAAGCCCTGCGCGGCTGGCAGCATTTGCCGTTATCCACAGACCCGCCGGATTCCGCGCATCCCTTGCTTGATCTGCTGCACGCCGCGCCGCACACCAGCGAAGCCTTGGTCGAGAGCAGCGGCTGGGCGTTGCCCAAAGTCCTCGCGGCGCTCACCGAGCTGGAAATGGACGGCCGCGCAGTGTGTGAAAACGGTCGCTGGCTGGCGAGGACACGCTAGGTTTTACAGGGAAGATCGGTAAACTGCGCAAAACCTGTTTTCGGAGAGTTTTTTCATGGTCAACAGTTGGCGTGTGCAACAAGCCGCACGAGAGATTCGCGCCGGGGCGGTGATTGCCTATCCAACCGAAGCCGTCTGGGGGCTGGGTTGCGACCCGTGGAACGAAGAGGCAGTGGATCGGCTGCTGGCGATCAAGAACCGTTCGGTGGACAAGGGCCTGATCCTGGTCGCCGACAACATCCGCCAGTTCGACTTCCTGTTCGAAGACTTCCCGCAAGAGTGGCTCGACCGCATGGCCAGCACGTGGCCGGGGCCGAATACCTGGCTGGTGCCGCATCAGAACCTGTTGCCGGAATGGGTGACGGGCGTGCATGACACGGTGGCGCTGCGGGTCAGCGATCACCCGCAGGTGCGGGATCTGTGCTCGATGGTCGGGCCGCTGATTTCCACCTCGGCCAACCCGCAGGGTCGGCCGGCGGCGCGCACGCGGTTGCGCGTCGAGCAGTATTTCCGTGGGCAGATCGACCTGATCCTTGGCGGACAACTGGGCGGGCGCAAGAACCCCAGCGTGATCCGCGATCTGGCAACCGGCAAGGTCATTCGTCCCGACTGATCCTGCGCGAAAACCTTTACCGTGAGTCTTCCTCGCCTTGATGGTGAGGAGGACTACGCGCGCCTGCGATTTATCCTGCAATGACGCCGGTTTCCCTGTCGGAAAAGTCGCCAAGTCCCCGGATTCATTGGCTTTTCCCACTTGATTATCAGACTTTCTGGCGTGGCGGAATCGGCAAAAGCAACCATCCTTTCCCTGCACTCGAAACACTTCGATAAGTTAAGGTCTGCGGAGAAAGAATGGACACTACCAATTTGCAACTCACGGATTACCTGCAGGCGCTTCAGGTGACGTTGAAGAGTCACCATGAGGGTTGTCGCATCGTGATGCTTGAAGCGGGGGCGGATACTCAGGAGTTCGACCGGTTTGTCGATCGGCAATTTCGGCTTCGGTTGCAGCATTACATGCTGACTTCACGGGCGCGGATGCTCGAAACCAGACTGGCGATAAAGTCGCGCAGTACCCATTTCCTGCTGTATCGGCACGATCAACTGTTGGCGGTATTGAGAGCGACTCCGGCACCGTTCGAGTGGGTATCGCTGGCGCAGCAACACGTTTCTCCCACGGTGGCGCTGTCGCGCCATGTCGAATTCAGCCGATTGATGTCGTACACGCCCAATCAGTTGCCCATCGCGGTCAACGGTCTGCTGGCGGCCGCTACCGAGTGGGCCATTAAACGCGGTTATAACGGGGTAACCGCGTTGTGCAGATCGCAACAACTGCGCTTCTACCAGCGCTTCGGCCTGATGCCGATCGCTTCCAATGCCCTGCATATCGACCAGCGCGCACGCGGCGATTACTGGGTGTTGTCAGCCGAGTGGCGGCAAATTCTCGCGGCGGTCCAACCGCCTGATCCGGCGGTTGGCCACGTGGTGCAGAAACCGTTGGAGTGTCATCTGCCGAGGTGTTGAACGCGTTCGAACTGACTTGCCAGCCGTGGGTTTGCAACCCTGACTGGCAAGACGCCGAAGGTTTGTCAGGGCAGCAGGATGGTCGAGCCGGTGGTGCGCCGTGCCGACAATTCGGTCTGCGCCTTCGCCGCATCAGCCAGTGGATAGCGCTGGCTGATGTCGACCTTGAGCTTGCCGCTGATGATCATCTCGAACAGCTCGTCGGCCATGCGCTGCAGGTTCTCGGCGTTGTTGGCGTAGGTCGCCAGGGTCGGGCGGGTCACGTACAGCGAGCCCTTGGCCGAAAGAATCCCCAGATTCACCCCGTCCACCGCACCGGAGGCGTTGCCGAAACTCACCACCAGCCCACGCGGCGACACACTGTCGAGCGAGGTCAGCCAGGTGTCTTTGCCGACGCCGTCGTACACCACCGGAACTTTCTTGCCATCGGTCAGCTCCAGCACCCGCTGTGCCACGTTTTCGTGGCTGTAATCGATGGTTGCCCAGGCACCGTTGGCCTTGGCCAGTTCGGCTTTTTCCTTGGAGCTGACCGTACCGATCAGCTTCACGCCCAGTGCCTTGGCCCATTGGCAGGCCAGCGAACCGACACCCCCGGCAGCGGCGTGGAACAGAATGGTTTCGCCGCCCTTGAGCTCATAGGTCTGGCGCAGCAGGTACTGCACGGTGAGGCCCTTGAGCATGACCCCGGCTGCGGTCTCGAAGCTGATTTCGTCCGGCAGCTTCACCAGATTGGCTTCGGGCAGGGTGTGCAACTGGCTGTAGGCGCCCAACGGGCCGCTGCCATATGCCACGCGATCACCGACCTTGAACCGGGTGACGTCGCTGCCCACGGCATCGACGATGCCGGCGCCTTCAGCGCCGAGGCCGGACGGCAAGGCTGGCGGGGCATACAGACCGCTGCGGTAATAGGTATCGATGAAGTTCAGGCCGATCGCCTTGTTCGCCACCCGCACCTGATTCGGGCCGGGCGCGGCGGGTTCGTAGTCAACAAACTCAAGCACTTCGGGACCGCCGTGGGCGCGGAACTGGATACGCTTTGCCATCTGCCTGCTCTCCTTGGGTCGTTTGTAAGCCCCCTATCCAACTCCCCTGCTTGATCTTCGTCAACTGCGGCGCGCAGGTTTGCGGTGTTATGCTACGCGCCCATTTGCGCCGCCCCCTGCCTGCGGGGCGCCCGCGTAGTTATGCCCGATTCAAGGTGAAGCCATGACGACCCGCACCGACGCCGTAAAGGCCTATCTGCTCGATTTGCAAGACCGCATCTGTGCCGCGCTGGAAACCGAGGACGGCGGCACGCGCTTCGTCGAAGACGCCTGGACCCGGCCTGCCGGTGGTGGCGGCCGTACCCGCGTGATCGAAAACGGTACGGTGATCGAAAAGGGCGGCGTCAACTTTTCCCACGTGTTCGGCAGCGGGCTGCCGCCGTCGGCCAGCGCCCATCGCCCGGAACTGGCCGGTCGCGGTTTCGAAGCCCTCGGCGTGTCGCTGGTGATCCATCCGCACAACCCGCATGTGCCGACGTCCCACGCCAACGTGCGCTTTTTCATCGCCGAGAAGGAAGGTGAAGAGCCGGTCTGGTGGTTCGGCGGCGGCTTCGACCTGACCCCGTATTACGGCAACGAAGAAGACTGCATCCACTGGCACCGCGTCGCCGAGCAGGCCTGCGCGCCGTTCGGTGCGGACGTCTATCCGCGTTACAAGGCCTGGTGCGACACCTATTTCCACATCAAGCATCGCCATGAACCGCGTGGAATCGGTGGTCTGTTTTTCGATGACCTGAACGAGTGGGACTTCGACACCAGTTTCGCCTTCATGCGCGCCATCGGTGATGCCTACATCGACGCTTACCTGCCGATCGTGCAGCGCCGCAAGAATGATGTGTTCACTGCGAAACAGCGTGAATTCCAGGAATTCCGCCGTGGCCGCTACGTCGAGTTCAACCTGGTCTACGACCGAGGCACCCTGTTCGGCCTGCAATCGGGCGGGCGTACCGAGTCGATCCTCATGTCGCTGCCGCCGCAAGTGCGCTGGGCCTATGACTTCAAGGCCGAACCCGGCAGCGAAGAAGCGCGCCTGACCGACTACTTCCTGCAAGACCGCGACTGGCTGGCCGAGGCCTGAGGACTGCTGATGGATCGTTACGTCGTTTTCGGTAACCCGATCGGCCACAGCAAGTCGCCGATGATTCACAAACTGTTCGCCGAGCAGACCGGTCAGCGCCTCGACTACAGCACCCTGCTGGCGCCGCTTGACGACTTCAGTGCCTGCGCCATGGCGTTCTTCCAGGACGGTCGCGGCGCCAACGTCACGGTGCCGTTCAAGGAAGAGGCCTATCGCCTGGCGAACAGCCTGACCGCTCGCGCGCAGCGCGCTGGTGCGGTGAACACCTTGAGCAAACTGGTCGACGGTTCGCTGCTCGGCGACAACACCGACGGCGCCGGTCTGGTGCGTGACCTGACGGTGAATGCCGGGTTCAGCCTGACCGGCAAACGCATTCTGCTGCTCGGCGCTGGCGGCGCGGTGCGTGGCGCGCTGGAGCCATTGCTGGCGGAAAAACCGGCATCGGTGATCATCGCCAATCGGACGGTAGACAAGGCCGAGCTGCTGGCCGAGCTGTTCTGTGATCTGGGGCCGGTGTCGGCCAGTGGTTTCGACTGGTTGCAGGAGCCGGTGGACGTGATCATCAACGCCACTTCCGCCAGCCTCACCGGTGACGTGCCGCCGATTGCCGCGAGCCTGATCGAGCCGGGCCAGACCCTGTGCTACGACATGATGTACGGCAAGGAGCCGACTGCGTTCTGCCGCTGGGCCAGCGAGCATGGCGCGGCAGTGTCGATGGATGGTCTGGGGATGCTGGCTGAACAGGCGGCCGAGGCGTTTTTCCTGTGGCGCGGGGTGCGTCCGGATACGGCGCCGGTACTGGCCGAACTACGCCGCCAGTTGGCCCTTTAAAAGCTTCGCGAGCAAGCCCGCTCCCACATTTGATCGCATTCCAATGTGGGAGCGGGCTTGCTCGCGAATGGCCGCACCGCCGATCCTGGATCAATCCTCAAACCGGATCGGGCATTTCTCCGGCCCTTCGAGCTTCCGCAACTCCTCCACCACCTGCGGCCGCGCCCGGCGCAGGGTCAGGCTGCGATCCTGACGCAGCAGGCGCCGCGCCTCCTGATGCAGCATCTCCACCCCCGAATAATCGATGAAGTTGATCTGCTGCGCCTCGATCACCACCCGCGTACCGTGCAGCCGTTGCAGGCGCACTTGCAGATAATGGCTGGCGCCGAAGAAGATCGAGCCGCCGACTCGCAGTACGTCCTCCTCGCCGTCGCACCAATGCTGCACCCGCGGTTGCGAGGTGCGCTTGAGGTAGAAGAACAGCGACGCCAGCACCCCGGCATAAATCGCCGTCTGCAATTCCAGCAGCAGCGTGGCGAGGCAGGTCAGCGCCATGACCACGAACTCGGCACGGCTGACCCGCAGCAACGAACGAATCCCGCGATGATCCACCAGGCCCCAGGCGATCAGTAGAATGCTCCCGGCCATCGCCGGAATCGGAATGTGTGAAATCAGCCCGGCGCCAAAAATCGCGAACAGCGCGACCCAGATCGCCGAAAACACCCCGGCCAGCGGCGAACAGGCACCCGCCTCGTAACTCAGCCCTGAGCGGGTGAACGAGCCAGCCGACAACGAGCCGGAAAAGAACGCCCCGACGATATTCGACAAGCCCTGTGCGCGGACTTCCTGATTGGCGTCGAGCAACTGCTGCGAACGTGCAGCAATCGAACGGGCAATCGACAGACTCGTCACCAGCCCGAGCATGCCCACCGCCACCGCGCTCGGCAGCAAACGCAGAATCAGATCCAGATCCAGCGGCAGCGCACTGAACGGCGGCAAACGCCCGACAAAGGCGCTGACCAGATGCACGTGGCCGAACATCTCCGGCCATAACCACACCACTGCGCTGCCCAGCACCAGTGTTATCAACAGAGTCGGCCAGCGCGGCAGCAGTTGTCTGAGGACAAAACCGACCAGCACCGTGGCCACACCCAACACCAGTGATGGTTTATCCACAGCCCGCAGGTGTTGCAGAAGGTCCATCAGACTGGCCAGCGCCGTGGCTTTCGCCGGCAGATCCAGCCCCAGCAGATTCGGCAACTGGCCGATGGCAATCACCACCGCCGCGCCGAGGGTGAAGCCGAGCACCACCGAGTGCGAGACGAAATTCACCAAAGCGCCGAAGCGCAGCAACCCCAGCAGCCACTGAAAAATCCCCGCAAGGAAGGTCAGCAGCAGGATCAGCGTGATGTAGTCCTGTGACGCCGGCACAGCCAAGGGGCTGACGCTGGCATACAGCACAATCGAAATCGCCGCCGTTGGGCCGCAGATCAGGTGCCACGACGAACCCCACAGACAGGCAATCAGCACCGGGATGATCGCCGCATAGAGGCCGTATTCCGGCGGCAGGCCGGCGATCAGTGCGTAGGCGATCGACTGCGGCAACGCGAGAATCGCACCGCTCAGGCCAACGACCAGATCCCGGCCGACGCTGGCGCGGGTTTGCCGGGGCAGCCAGGTCAGGAAGGGAAAGAGTGAATGGCGACTTGGCAGGGCCATGGGTCCTCGCGGGCGGGTTTTATTCAAGGTTATCAGGGTGCCAGGGTAAAGGCCCTCACCCTAACCCTCTCCCGGAGGGAGAGGGGACTGATCGAGGTGAAAGAGGGAAGTACGCCGACCTGAGATATTCAGTCGAACTCAGGTTCTGAACAACATAAAGATCGGCTCCCTTCCCCCTCGCCCCTTCTGGGGGAGAGGGCTGGGGTGAGGGGGCAAAATCTCAAGCCGAGCAAAATTCAAAGCCACCCCACGGTCAAAGCTTTGCCTTTACAGCCGCCAAAGCATCCTTGCCATCCACGGTCTTCACCCCCCCCAGCCACTTGTCCAGCACCGCCGGATTGGCCTTGATCCACGCCTTCACCGCATCGGCATTGCTGACTTTCTTGTTCACCACCTCAGCCATGATGCTGTTCTCCATGTCTTGGGTGAACGCCAGGTTGGTCAGCAACTTGCCCACATTCGGGCAGGCCTCGGCGTAGCCTTTGCGGGTCAGGGTGTAGACGCTGCCGGTGTCGCCGAAATACTTCTCGCCGCCCTTGAGGTAATGCATCTTCAGCTGCACGTTCATCGGGTGTGGGGTCCAGCCGAGAAAGGTGACGAATTTCTGTTTCTTCACTGCCCGCGACACTTCGGCGAGCATCGCCTGTTCGCTGGATTCGATCAGCTTCCACTGGCCGAGGTCGAAGTCGTTCTTCTTGATGATTTCCTGCAGCGAGATGTTCGCGGGCGCACCGGAACCGATGCCGTAGATCTTCTTGTCGAACTTGTCGGCGTATTTGTTCAGGTCGGCAAAGTCATGCACACCTGCGTCCCACACATAATCCGGGACGGCCAGGGTGAACTCGGTGCCGTCGAGGTTCTTCGCCAGTTGCGTGACGTCACCGGTGGCGACGAACTTGTCATAGAAGCCCTGCTGCGCCGGCATCCAGTTGCCGAGGAACACATCCACCTGACCGTCCTTCAAACCGCCGAAGGTGATCGGCACCGCGAGGGTGTCGACCTTGGCCTTGTAGCCCATGCCGTCCAGCAGAAACCCGGTGATGGCGTTGGTCGCGGCGATGTCGCTCCAGCCCGGGTCGGCCATTTTCACCGTTTCGCAGCTTTGCTCGGCAAATGCCGAGGCGCTGCCCAGAGCCAGCAGGCCAATCGTCAGTGCTGTGGATAACTTGCGCATGGACTTCCCCTTACATTATTGGTTTTGGCAGGGTTGTGGATAACGGGCCTTGCGTTCCAGATCGTCGAGGTCGATGTGGTTGCGCATGTACTGCTGACTGGCGTCCACCAGCGGCTGGTGATCCCAGCTCTTCAGCTTGCCGATGGTCAGAGCATCGGCGACAAAACGGCGACGGCGCTGGCTGGCGAGGACTTGCCGGTGAATCGCCGGAATGTCCCACTTGGCCCGCGCTTCGGCGAGAAATTCGTCGAACAGCTGGCGATGTTGCGGCGACTGGCTGAGTTCTTCGAGTTCACGCGGATCGTTGTGTACATCGAAGAGTAGGCACGGGTCGCTTTCACTGTAGATAAATTTGTAGGCGCCGCGACGGATCATCATCAGCGGGCTGACGGTGCCTTCGGCCATGTATTCGCCGAATACTTCGTCATGCCCGCCCTGCCCTTGCAGGTGCGTCAGCAGCGAGCGGCCGTCCAGCGGTAAGTTCGGCTCCAGGCTGCCGCCGGCCAGTTCAACGAACGTCGGCAACAGGTCGGCGGTGGACACTGCCGCGCTAACCCGGCCGGCAGCGAACTGCCCCGGCGCACTGATCAGCAGCGGCACCCGTGCAGCCATCTCGAACCAGTGCATTTTGTACCAGAGGCCTTTCTCGCCGAGCATGTCGCCGTGGTCGCCGGAGAACACGATGATGGTGTCATCGATCAGCCCGGTATCTTCGAGGGTTTGCAGAAGTTTGCCGACGTTGGCGTCGATATAGCTGCACGCGCCGAAGTACGCACGGCGCGCATCGCGAATCTTATCCACAGGCAGCGGCTTGTCCCACAGGTCATAGACCTTGAGCAGGCGCTGCGAGTGTGGATCGAGGGAATGTTGATCCGGGGTGCTCGGCAACGGGATGTCACCGTCGTCGTACAAATCCCAGAACGCCTTGGGAATCGTGTACGGGTCGTGTGGGTGAGTCATCGAAACGGTCAGGCAGAACGGCTGATCGCCGTCCTCGCGAATGTGATCGAACAGGTATTGCTGGGCCTTGAACACCACCTCTTCATCGAAGTCGAGCTGGTTGGTGCGCACGCACGGCCCGGCCTGCAGCACCGACGACATGTTGTGATACCAGCTCGGGCGCACGTCCGGCTCGTCCCAGTTCACCGCCCAGCCGTAGTCGGCCGGGTAGATGTCGCTGGTCAGGCGCTCTTCATAACCGTGCAACTGATCCGGGCCGCAGAAATGCATCTTGCCCGACAGCGCGGTGCGGTAACCGAGGCGACGCAGGTAGTGGGCGTAGGTCGGAATATCGGCAGGGAAATCGGCGGCGTTGTCGTAGGCGCCGATCTTGCTCGGTAACTGGCCGCTGACCAGAGTGAAACGCGACGGCGCGCACAGCGGACTGTTGCAGTAAGCGGCATCGAACACCACGCCCTGAGCGGCGAGGCGCGAAAGATTCGGCAGTTTGATTGGCGACGGGCCGTAGATTGGCAACATTGGCGCGGCCATTTGATCGGCCATGATGAAAAGAATGTTCTTGCGCTTCATGTGATCGCGGCATTCCATAGTGAATATTTATGCGACATTGCTGCGATCGAGCATGGAGTCCATGCCCCGTCCGGTAAAGCCTGCGCCGGACAATGACTAGGATAAGCACAGCTTATGTATGACGCCCTCGGCAACTTATCTCTCGACCTGTTACGCGCCTTCGAAGCGGCTGCACGCCATCGCAGTTTTACCGCCGCCGCGGTGGAGCTGGGCACTACGCAGCCGGCGATCAGCCAGCAGATCAAGCGTCTGGAAGAACAGCTGGGCGCGCGGTTGTTTGACCGGATCTATCGCGGTATTGAACTGACCGAGGGCGGAGCGATCCTGTTCGAGCAGGTTCAGCTCGGTTTGCAGAATATCGACGCAGGATTGAGTGCTATCAGTACGCAGCAACAACACGAGGTATTGCAGGTCGCCACCGATTTCGCCTTCGCCGCCTACTGGCTGATGCCACGCCTGCACCGCTTCCACGAAGCCAACCCGAACGTCGATGTCAGCCTGGTCACCAGCGAGCGCAACCACAACATGCTGCGCACCGACATCGATGTCGCGATCCTGTTTGGCGACGGGCGTTTCAAGCAGGGCGAAAGCCATTGGCTGTTCAGCGAGGAAGTGTTTCCGGTGTGCAGTCCGCAATTGCTCAAGGAGCGTGCCCTGCCCTTGCCTGCCCAGGCGTTGCTGGAGTTTCCGCTGCTGCATCTGCGCGGGGAAAACAGCAGTAACTGGTTTGACTGGAGTGGGCTGTTTCGCGAACTGGGCATCAGTACCCCGCCAGCACCGGGCCAATTGCGTTTCGACAATTACACCTTGTTGATTCAAGCGGCGATTGGCGGTCAGGGTGTGGCCATCGGCTGGCGCCACCTTGTGGATAACTTGCTGAGCCAAGGCTTGCTGTGTCGGCCGATCGCCGAGACCACGTTGTCGCGCCTCGGTTATTACGTGGTGCTGCCGCAACGCAAACGCCGGGGCGCGTTGATTCAGCAGTTTGTCGACTGGTTAATGGCCGAGCAGGCCAGCAGCGCCGAATCTCTCGCCGGGGTAGCGTTACCGTCGATTGCGGTTTGAAGGCTCAGCCAGTTGCGGCGACAAAGTTCACATGCTGCCCCACATGCAGATTCAACCGCAGCTCATCGGCAATCCCCACCGCGACCCGGTTCAGCCGTTCCAGCGGCTCCGCCAGCCCCGGCTCCAGATTGCCGCCCACCTGACTGAAATGCTCAATGGTCAGCCCCGCCACCCCGTGCGGCGCATTTACCAGTGTCCACTGCAGCGGGCTGCTTTGCAGGGCTTCGCGGATTTCTTCGGCGGCGTGGCGTTGCAGCCCGTCGTCCAGATCTGGCTCGTCGAGCACGGCAAAATTTCCCACCAGGAACAACCGTGACACGTTGGCCGCTTGCAAGCCGTCGACCAACGCATCGACTGCTAAAACCTGTTCCACCGGCCCAAGCACTACGGATCTTTCTACATGGTCGCTGCTGAAAGGCAGGCCCGGTGCGTCCAACAAGCAGATCACTGCCGAGCTGCCCGCTACGCTTTGCTTGACCCGCTCGGCATCGAACAGATCGCCGCTTTTGGTGCGCAGGCCAGGACGTGGTGCGAGTACGTTCAAATCGTCGAGAATCGCGATGACTTCGTGCTGCCGCCGCAGCAATTCAGCCATCAACGCACCGCCCAGGCTGGCCATGGCACCATAGAGCACCACTTTCACCGTCGGGGTTTCGGCATTTTTCATGGCTGATTCCTTTTTGTTGTCCCTCGTATGGCCTGTGACACGCAGCCTGCGCCGAGGGTTCGAACCGATTCAGAGGCTTTCAGATGCACGCAATCAATGGCTATCACGCCCACGTCTATTTCGACGCCGACACCATCGATCAGGCGCGCGCCTTGTGTGAACAGGCGGCGCAGTTGTTTCCCCTGAAGATGGGGCGCGTCCATGAGCGCCCGGTCGGCCCGCATCCGGACTGGAGCTGCCAGTTGGCTTTCGGCCCGGAGCTGATCGGTGAGGTGTTGCCGTGGCTGGCGCTCAATCGCAAGGGGCTGGTGGTGTTTTTGCACCCCGACACTGGCGATGATTTGCTCGATCACACCGAGCACGCGATTTGGATGGGCGCGATGCGGCCGCTGGATCTGTCTATTTTTTGATCAAAGCGTTTCTTGGGGCTCGCCCGGCAGATGCTCGTCCAGATGCAGCCAGGGCAATTGGCTGTCGGTCCAGATATGCCGCTCGGCCGGCGCCAGCCCCGGGTGATCTAGCGTGGCGATGGTCACATCGATGCTCTCGGGACTGAGCAATGTCACCAGCGCCAGCTGCGCGCCACAACGCGGACAGAAATACCGCGCGCAACTGCTCGACGAGTCATAGCGCGTTGGCGTCCCCGCCAGCCAATGAAAGCTGGCTGCCGGAACCGTGATCCACGTGGTGACAATCCCGCCGCTGACCTTGCGGCAGATCGAGCAGTGGCAGTGGGCAATGTCGTGCAACGGCCCGCTGAACTGATAGCGAATCTTTCCGCAGTGGCAGCCACCACTATGCACTTCTTCCATGTCCCTGCCCTCCCGTCCCCGAAATGATTGACTCTAGCCGCATCCGACAGCCGGTTGGCCATTCGCCTGAAGCTTTCGTCAGCGAAAGGTAGCTGAAAGGTTGCCCGATTAGGATCGCCGCCACTACCGGCAACAGACCGGTTGGCCAACGCGTGTGATCGCTCGCATGTCAGGCCCAATTAACAACAACAATGGTGATTCTGATGTCCTCTGTAGCCCGCCTTCTCGCTGAAACTCCGCCCGTACGTCTCGTGCTTCCCGTTCTGCGCTGATCCCTTCCGATCCGCTCACTCAATTAGCCGCGCTACGCCTGGAGTAATCCCATGCTGACTTTCCTTGGCTTCGCCATGGTCATCACGTTCATGTTCCTGATCATGACCAAGCGCCTGTCTGCGCTGATCGCCCTGATCATCATCCCGATCCTGTTCGCCCTGTTCGGTGGTTTCGCGCCGAAGATCGGCCCGATGATGCTCGAAGGCATTACCAAGCTTGCGCCGACCGGCGTGATGCTGATGTTCGCCATTCTGTACTTCGCCCTGATGATCGACTCCGGCCTGTTCGACCCGGCCGTGCGCAAGATCCTCAAACTGGTCAAGGGCGACCCGCTGAAAGTTTCGGTCGGTACCGCCGTGCTGGCGCTCGTCGTTTCCCTCGATGGCGACGGCGCGACCACTTACATGATCTGCGTGGCCGCCATGCTGCCGCTGTACAGCCGCATCGGCATGAGCCCGCGGATCATGGCCGGTCTGATCATCCTCGCCGGTGGCGTGATGAACATGACCCCGTGGGGTGGCCCAACCGCCCGTGCCGCC
The DNA here is from genome assembly GCF_023063025.1 of Pseudomonas sp. YL2. NCBI lineage: Bacteria > Pseudomonadati > Pseudomonadota > Gammaproteobacteria > Pseudomonadales > Pseudomonadaceae > Pseudomonas > Pseudomonas sp. YL2. Next base: position 28,415 of record NZ_JAJSLU010000022.1, read on the forward strand.
AGTGCGCTGCATGTCGACCCGTCGGACATCTTCGTACCAATGATCCCGGCGATGGCCGCCGGTGTGGTGGCGATCCTGATCATTGCCTACTTCTACGGCAAACGTGAGCGTGCGCGTCTGGGCGAGCTGCACCTGATCGGCGACGAGATCGATCACAGCGAAATCAGCGTCTCGCAGTTCCCCGATGCCCGCCGTCCGAAGCTGATCTGGTTCAACGGCCTGCTGACCCTGGCGCTGATGTGCACGCTGATCGCCGGCCTGCTGCCGCTGCCGGTGCTGTTCATGGTGGCGTTCAGTATCGCGATGATCGTCAACTATCCGTGCCTGCAAATGCAGAAGGACCGCGTTGCGGCCCACGCCGGCAGCGTGCTGTCGGTGGTCAGTCTGATTTTCGCTGCGGGTATCTTCACCGGTATCCTGTCCGGAACCGGTATGGTCGACGCCATGTCGAAAAGTCTGCTGGCAGTGATTCCGGACTTCCTCGGCCCGTACCTGGCCGTGATCACGGCGCTGGTGAGCATGCCGTTCACCTTCTTCATGTCGAACGACGCGTTCTACTACGGCGTGTTGCCGGTGCTCTCCGAAGCGGCCAGCCATTACGGCATCACCGCGGTGGAAATGGCCCGTGCCTCGATCGTCGGTCAGCCCGTCCACTTGCTCAGCCCGCTGGTTCCATCGACTTACCTGCTGGTGGCGCTGGCCGGTATCGAATTCGGCGATCACCAGCGCTTCACCCTGAAGTGGGCAGTGCTGGTCTGCCTGTGCATACTGGTGGCCGCGTTGCTGCTGGGGACGTTCCCGCTGTTCAGCACGTTGTAACGGCATTCACTCACCATGACGCCAGCTGCTTGCTGGCGTCATGGTTTAACACTCGCTCAAAGGAATACACATGGATTGGCTGACCAACCCCGAAATCTGGGTTGCCTTCTTTACCCTGACCGCCCTGGAAATCGTTCTGGGCATCGATAACATCATCATGATTTCGATCCTGGTCAGCCGCATGCCCAAGCACATGCAGCAGCGTACGCGGATTTTCGGCCTGGGCCTGGCGATGATCACGCGGATCCTGTTGCTGCTGTCGATCACCTGGGTCATGCGCCTCACCGCCGACCTGTTCGTGGTGTTCGGCCAGGGCATTTCCGGGCGCGACCTGATTCTGTTCTTCGGTGGCCTGTTCCTGCTGTGGAAGAGCTCGCAGGAGATGTACCACGCACTCGAAGGCGAAGACGAAAGCGGCGACGAGCCTTCGGGCAAGGGCGGCAACTTCCTCTACACCATCATCCAGATCGCGATCATCGACATCGTGTTCTCGCTGGACTCGGTGATCACCGCCGTGGGCATGGTCTCCCATGTGCCGGTGATGGTCGCGGCAATCGTCGTCGCCGTGCTGGTGATGATGGCGGCCTCGGGCAAGATCAGCGAGTTCATCGACAAGCACCCGTCGCTGAAGATGCTGGCGCTGTCGTTCCTGCTGGTGGTCGGTACCGTACTGATCGCCGAGTCGTTCGACGTGCATGTGCCGAAAGGCTACGTCTACTTCGCCATGGCGTTCTCGCTGGCGGTGGAAGCGATCAACATCAAGCTGCGTGGCGCGATGGCCCGGAAGAAACAGCAGCAGGATCCGGTGAAGCTGCGCAAGGACGTGCCGGGGCAGTAACCCGGTAGTCCTGAATCACGCAACACCCCTGTGGGAGCGAGCCTGCTCGCGAAGACGGAGTGTCAGTCGACAACAATGTTGGCTGATCCACCGCTTTCGCGAGCAGGCTCGCTCCCACAGTTGTTTAGGGGTACTGAAGAATATGGGGCAGCCGTAATACCAGTCGGACTGCGGTGATTTCAGATGAGGTGGATGAACCTGTTTTCATGACACTTTTGTTTCAATCCGCACTTTAGCTGTGCAATGCTGGCGCCCAGTCCGTTAGCCAACTACAGCTTAAGTATCAAAAACGTAGAAACCGCGCGGTACCGTCAACTTGCCCCTTTGGGGCGCTGCTACTACAGGGGGTCTGCATGCTCACCCTGCTCAATTTGCTGTCTGCCGTGGCCCTGCTGATCTGGGGCACGCACATCGTCCGAACCGGCATCCTGCGGGTGTACGGCACCAATCTGCGCCATGTGATCGGCCAGAACATGTCCAAACGCTGGCTCGCGTTCGTCGCCGGCATCGTCGTGACTGCGATGGTGCAGAGCAGCAACGCCACGGCCATGCTCGTCACCTCCTTCGTCGGTCAGGGCTTGATGGCGCTGACCCCGGCGCTGGCGACCATGCTTGGCGCCGACGTCGGTACCGCGCTGATGGCGCGGGTGCTGACGTTCGACCTGTCGTGGCTGTCGCCGCTGCTGATTTTCCTCGGGGTGATTTTCTTTCTGTCGCGCAAACAGACGCGGCTCGGGCAGATGGGCCGGGTCAGCATCGGTCTGGGGCTGATCATTCTCGCGCTGCAACTGATCGTGGAGGCCGCCGCACCGATTACCCACGCCCAAGGGGTGAAGGTGATCTTTGCTTCGCTGACCGGCGACATCCTCCTCGACGCCCTGGTTGGTGCGTTGTTCGCGATGATTTCCTATTCCAGCCTCGCCGCCGTGCTCCTGACCGCGACGCTGGCCGGTGCCAGCGTGATCAGCCTGCCGGTGGCGATCGGTCTGGTGATCGGCGCCAACATCGGCAGCGGCGTGCTGGCGTTCATGAGCACCAGCATGCAGAACGCGGCCGGGCGGCAAGTGGCGCTGGGCAGCCTGCTGTACAAACTGATCGGCCTGCTGCTGATCATCCCGGTGCTTGACCCGCTGGTGCACTGGATGGACGGCCTGGATTTCAGCCCGCAGGAAATGGTCATCGGCTTCCACTTGCTCTACAACACCGCGCGCTGCCTGATCCTGCTGCCCAGTGTTTCGCCGATGGCACGGCTGTGTGCCTGGCTGCTGCCGGAGCGCCCGGAGGTCAACGGCACCGCCAAGCCGCGGCATCTCGATGCGACGGCGCTGGTCACCCCGAGCCTGGCGTTGGCCAACGCCGCCCGCGAGACCCTGCGCATGGGCGACCTGATCGACAACATGCTCGACGCGATGCTCGATGTGCTGCGCGGCAAGCAGACCGCCATTACCCAGGAAATGCGCCGACTGACCGATGACGTCGAAGCGCTGTACAGCGCGATCAAGCTGTATCTGGCGCAAATGCCCCGCGAGGATCTCGGCGAACAGGACAGTCGGCGCTGGGCTGAGACCATCGAGCTGGCGATCAACCTGAAACTGGCCAGCGACCTGATCGAACGCATGCTGCGCAAAGTGCAGCAGCAGAAGACTTCGCAGCGTCGGTCGTTTTCCGAAGAAGGCCTGGAGGACCTGGCCGGGCTGCATCAGCAACTGATCGCCAACCTGCGCCTGGGCCTGTCAGTGTTCCTCAGCGGCGACAAGGAAAGCGCCCGTCAGCTGTTGCGCGAGAAACGTCGCTTTCGCGCACAGGAACGGCGTCTGGCCCATGCCCATGTCAGCCGTTTGCAACGTAAGATCGTGCAGAGTCTGGAAACCAGTTCGCTGCATCTGGAGCTGATTGCGGATATGAAGCGCTTGAATTCGCTGTTTTGCAGCAGTGCTTACGTGGTGCTGGAAACGGCGGATACCGGGGCGCTGGAAGCGGATGATATTGCCGACATTACGCATTCGCCTTGAACGTCTGGGGCTGGGGTCAGTCAGTAACATTGATTCAGCCTTCAGGGCGCTATCGCGAGCAGGCTCACTCCTACAGGGGGAACGCGTTTCAAATGTAGGAGTGAGCCTGCTCGCGATGAGGGCCTGACTGACAACACGGATCTCCAAATCAGCCGTATGGAAGCCTGTTATGCGTTGCCTGTTGTTCGCCTGTCTGTTGCTCGGTTCCCTGCCCGCCTTCGCCGTTGATCGCTTTCAGGTCGAAGGCTATGCGCTGCCCAACGGTTTGCAGCTGTTGCTCAAGCCCGGCACCGAGCGCGGGCATGTGGCGATTCGTCTGGTGGTGGGCGTCGGTCTCGACGATTTCGACTGCGATGAAAAAGAGCTGCCGCATCTGCTTGAGCACCTGCTGTTCAGCGGCGTCGATGCCACCGGCGAAGGCGGCCTCGAGGAGCGCATGCAGGCGCTGGGCGGTGAGTGGAACGCGTTCACCAGCAACGCCGACACCACGTTCGTCATCGAAGCCCCGGCAAAGAATCAGCGCAAGGTCCTCGACCTGTTGCTCGACCTTTTGACCCAGACCCGCATCGACGACAACGCGATCAACGCTGCCAAGCGCGTAGTCGAGCGCGAGGACGGCGGCCACTACACCCGCCTGCAACGCTTTCTCGACCGTCAGGATCTGGGCCACACCGCGAGCAATCAACTGGCGGTTGAGCTTGGCTTGAAATGCCCGCAACGGGCCGAGGTCGGTCACCTGACCCAGAAGCAACTGGAGAAGGTGCGCAAGACCTGGTACGCGCCGAACAACATGACCCTGATCGTCGTCGGTGAGCTCGACAAACTGCTGCCGGCCTATCTGGAACGCACCTGGGGCGCGCTCGAAGCGGTGGACCCGGCGGAGCACCGTGAGCTGCCGGACATCCGCACCAGCGCCGCCCATGAACGCACCCTCACCCGTGGCTTCATCGGCGACAGCGCCAAGTTGCACTGGCTGGTGCCGGAGCCGATGCTCGACGATCAGTACGACGAGACCTTCGACATCCTCAAGGACTACCTCGACTGGGCGCTGTACCGGCAGATTCGCCTGAATCACGGCCTGTCCTACGGGCCATGGGCCGAGCGCGAAGTGTTTGGCGGGGTCGGCTTCATGAGCCTCAACGCTGACGTGGATCGCGATGACCTCGCCGAAGCCCAACAGGTGCTGGAAGACCTCAAGGCCGACCTGCTGAAAAACGGCCTCGACCCGGACACCTTCGCCCGGATCAAACAAGCCGCCATCGCCCATCAGGCCTGGGCGGTACAGGGCAACAGTGCGATGGCGGATTACTACTGGAGCGCGCTGGGCGATTACGAGGACGGGCGCTTTGCCAACCCGGCCCGGGAGCTGCAAGGCGTGACCCTGGAAACGGCAAACAAGGCCATGCGCGAGTTGCTGTTGCAACCGGGGTATCTGCGGATCGAGAAGCCGTTGCTCAGTGATGATCAGGTGTTGTGGCTGGTGGCGGGTGGATTGGGCGTCGTGCTGCTCATCCTGGTGGGTTGGCGCTTGCACCGCCGTAAGCCAGCCGAACACTGAACCTGTGGGAGCGGGCTTGCTCGCGAAGGGGCCGTCTCAGTCGACATCATTGCTGAATGACACACTGCCTTCGCGAGCAAGCCCGCTTCCACAGGGATCCGTGCTGACTTTACTGACCGGGAGCCTCGCCACGTCGCCCGGCGGACGGTACTCTGTCGAGGTTTTTTCCTACTCAGTCGTGAACCGCCAACATGCAGAAAATCCCCCTCCTGATCCAGCGCATTCTCGAGCTGATGAAGCGCTATCCCGGGGTGATTGCGCTTGGCGGTTTCATCTCCGGGGTCGGCAGTTTCATTCTGGTCGATCGCCAGCAGGGACTGGCGAGCTGGATCACCATCATCATGCTGCTGAGCTGGATCTGGCTGATGCTGGAAAACACCCTGACCGGCCTGTTCACGCGCATCTTCAAGCGGGAGATCCCCCAGCCGCTGCTGCGTTACGCGACGCAGATGATCCATCAGGAAAGCCTGTTTTTCGTCCTGCCGTTCTTCTTCATCACCACCACCTGGAACAGCGGTCAACTGATCTTCACCGGCCTGCTGTGCATCGCCGCGCTGATCTCGATTGTCGATCCGCTCTATTACAAATGGCTGGCGCCACGGCGCTGGGCTTTTCTCGCGTTGCACACCCTGACCCTGTTCGCCGCCCTGCTCACCGCGCTGCCGGTGATCATGCACCTAACCACCGCGCAGAGTTTCAAATGGGCGCTGGGCACGGCGGTGGTGTTGTCGTTCCCGAGTCTGGCGTCGATCTTCCCGATCCGCACCGTGCGCAACGCGTTGGCCATTCTGTGCATCACCTTCGGCATTGGCGCGGTCGGCTGGACGCTGCGCTCGTGGGTGCCGCCGGCGACGCTGTGGATGACCGACGTGGCGATCAGCACCCAGTTGCAGGATCGCACCCCGGGCGACAGCCTCGAACAGGTCAGCGCCGAGCAGATCCGCAACGGCGGTCTCTACGCCTACACCGCAATCAACGCGCCGCGCGGGCTGGATGAGCGGATCTACCACGTGTGGCAGTTCGACGGCAAAGAGGTCGACCGCATCGCTCTCGATATCCACGGCGGGCGTAAGGAGGGTTACCGGGCGTGGACGCACAAGCAGAACTTCCCCGGCAACCCGGCGGGCAAGTGGCAGGTGCGGGTGCTGACTGAAGATGGTCAGGTGATCGGCGTGTTGCGTTTCGAAGTGACAGACAGCACAGCGATCAAAGAAAAGTAATCCGGTTCGTGCTATTACGTTAGTTCGCTTAATAGCCGGACAAGCACGGAGCTTATGATCAGCAGCTCAATGAGCGGTAATGCCCAGCTGGACACGTCAATCAGCCCTGCCCGCCTGCGGGTTTCCGGGGACTGGACGCTTGCCCATTACGCCGACCTCAAGCACCTGACCGAAAAACTCCGCGGCCAGTACGACGCCAATACCGTGGTCGACCTCAACAGCCTCGGTGCGCTCGACACCGCTGGCGCTTCGTTGCTGGTGGAGCTGCTCGGTTCCGAGCGTCTGGGCAAATCCGCCGAACACCCCGACTGCACGATTTCCCAGGCTGACCGCGCGCTGCTGCAGACTGTGTATCGCTCGCTGACTGATTTCTGTGTGCCGGTCAAAGAGCCGGAAGTCAGTGTCAGCGTGCAACTGCTGACCCGCATCGGGCGCGCCGTGGAAACGGTCTGGCAGGACACCCTGCAAGTGCTGGGTTTCATCGGCCTGATCCTCGAAACCATCGCCCGCAACCTGTTGCGCCCCAAGCGCTGGCGCATCACCCCCGTCGTCGCCCACATCGAACAGACCGGTCTCGACGCCGCGCCAATCGTGGCGCTGCTGACCTTTCTGGTCGGCGCGGTGGTGGCGTTTCTCGGCGCCACGGTGCTGGCCAGTTTCGGCGCGACAATCTTTACCGTGGACCTGGTGGGCTTCTCGTTCCTGCGTGAGTTCGGCGTGTTGCTCACGGCGATCCTGATGGCCGGCCGCACTGCCAGTGCTTTCACCGCGCAGATCGGTTCGATGAAGGCCAACGAGGAGATCGACGCGATCCGCACCCTCGGCCTCGACCCGATGGAGCTGCTGGTGGTGCCGCGCGTGCTGGCGATGCTAGTGGCGCTGCCGATGCTGACGTTTCTGGCGATGCTCTGCGGGATCATCGGCGGTGGCGTGGTGTGCGCGGTGTCGCTGGGGATTTCGCCGGCGATGTTTCTCTCGCTGCTGCAGAGCGACATCGGCATTCAGCACTTTCTGGTCGGCCTGGTGAAAGCGCCGATCTTTGCCTTCCTGATCGCCACGATCGGTTGCCTGGAAGGCTTCAAGGTCAGCGGCAGCGCCGAATCGGTCGGTGCGCACACCACGTCAGCCGTGGTGCAGTCGATTTTCGTGGTGATCGTGCTCGATGCGGTGGCTGCGCTGTTTTTCATGGAGATGGGCTGGTGAGTCGTCTACCCCGCGCGCCCTCGGAGGCGGTGATCGAAGTCCGTGGCCTGTGCAATCGCTTTGGCAGCCAGAGCGTGCACGAGAATCTCGATCTGGATTTGTACAAGGGCGAAATCCTCGCCGTGGTCGGCGGCTCCGGCAGCGGTAAATCGGTACTGTTGCGCAGCATTGTCGGTCTGCGCCGGCCCAGCGAAGGCAACGTGAAGGTGTTCGGGCAAAACCTGCCGAGCCTGTCCGAGCATGAGCGTTCGCTGGTCGAGCGGCGTTTCGGCGTGCTGTTCCAGAAAGGTGCGCTGTTCTCCTCGCTGACGGTGACCGAGAACGTCGCCCTGCCGCTGATCGAACACGCCGGCCTGAGCCGCCACGACGCCGAGCATCTGGCGGCGGTGAAGCTGGCGCTGGCCGGGCTGCCGCTGTCGGCGGCGGACAAATACCCGGCCTCGCTGTCCGGCGGGATGATCAAGCGCGCTGCGCTGGCGCGGGCTCTGGCGCTGGACCCGGACATCCTGTTTCTCGACGAACCCACCGCCGGCCTCGATCCGATTGGCGCGGCGCAGTTCGATCAACTGATCCTGACCCTGCGCGATGCGCTGGGCCTGAGTGTGTTTCTGGTGACCCACGACCTCGACACGCTCTACACCATCACCGACCGGGTGGCGGTGCTGGCGCAGAAGAAGGTGCTGGTGGCCGGCCCTATCGATGTGGTGTCGGAAACCGATGACGCGTGGATTCACGAATACTTCCACGGCCCGCGTGGCCGCTCGGCGCTGGACGCCGCCAAATTGCTCAACGAGGTCTGACATGGAAACCCGAGCCCATCATGTGTTGATCGGCCTGTTCTCGGTGATAGTGGTTGCAGGCGCCCTGCTCTTCGGCCTGTGGCTGGCCAAGTCCAGCGTCGACAGCGAGTTCAAGGATTATGAAGTGGTCTTCAACGAGGCGGTCAGCGGCCTGTCCAAGGGCAGCCCGGTGCAGTACAGCGGGATCAAGGTTGGTGACGTGGTCAGCCTGCGTCTCGACCCGAAAGACCCACGCCGGGTGCTGGCGCGGATTCGTCTGGGCGGTGACACCCCGGTCAAGGAAGACACCCAGGCCAAACTGGCGCTGGCCGGGATCACCGGCACTTCGATCATCCAGCTCAGCGGCGGCACTCCAGAAAGTCCGAAGCTGCGTGGGCATGACGGCGAGCTGCCGACCATCGTCGCGGCGCCCTCGCCGATTTCCCGCCTGCTCAACGACAGCAACGACCTGATGACCGGCATCACCGCGCTGCTGAGCAACGCTAACCAGATGTTCTCCCCGGAGAACGTCGAGCGCGTCAGCAACACGCTGGCGCATCTGGAGCAGACCACCGGTTCGATCAACGATCAGCGCGGCGACCTGCGCCAGGCCATGCAGCAACTGGCGAGCGTCGGCAAGCAGGCCGGCAGCATGCTCGAACAAACCTCGGCGTTGATGCGCAACGCCAACGGCCTGCTCAACGATCAGGGCAAGCAGGCGCTGGGCAGTGCCGAGCAGGCGATGAAGTCGCTGGAGCAAAGCAGCGCCACCATCAACGGCCTGCTGAGCAAGAATCAGAACTCCCTCGACAACGGTATGCAGGGCCTCAATGGCCTGGCGCCGGCGATCCGCGAACTGCGCGAAACCCTGACTTCGCTGCGCGGCATTTCCCAACGCCTTGAGGCCAACCCCAGCGGCTACTTGCTGGGCAGTGACAAGAACAAGGAATTCACCCCATGAAGCTGATTCACTTCGCTCTCCTCGCCAGCCTCGCTTTGACCAGTGCCTGCTCGATCCTGCCCAAGGCCGAACCTTCGGACGTCTATCGCCTGCCCGCCACACAAGTGCCCGCCTCGGCCAGCTCAGCGGCGACGCAGCACTGGTCGCTGCGCCTGAACAAACTGCAGGCCAGCGAAGCGCTGAACCGGCCGAACATTGCGGTGATTCCACAGGGCGACGTGATCAGCAGCTACAAGGCGTCGCGCTGGAGCGATCCGGCGCCGGTGCTGGTGCGTAATCGGCTGCTGGATGGTTTTGCCCGCGATGGTCGGGTGACGCTGCTCAGCACCGATGACAGCAACTTCGCTGCGGATCTGGAACTGGGCGGCAGCTTGCAGGCGTTTCAGACCGAGTATCAGGGCAATCAGGCCAGCGTCGTAGTGCGGGTCGATGCGCTGCTGGTGCGCGGCTATGACCAGAAGATTCTCGCCAGCCGCCGCTTCGAAGAGCGCCAGCCATTGAATGATGTACAGGTGCCGGCGGTGGTCGCGGGGTTTGGACAGGCCAGTGATCGGCTGACGGCCAAGGTTGTCGCCTGGGCTGTTCAGCAAGGCCAGCAATTCACCCAACAACCCAGACCTTAAACCCCACGCAAAACCAATGTAGGAGTGAGCCTGCTCGCGATAGCGGTTTACCAATCACATCAGTGGTGACTGAATTACCGCTATCGCGAGCAGGCTCACTCCTACAGTTTTGATTTGTGGTTAACCGAAGAACCAGTAGCAGACGCCAATCGCACCGAGTACGCCGGCCAATTCGGCCAGCAGCGCGCATCCAACGGCGTGCCTTGCGCGCTGAATCCCCACCGCACCGAAATACACCGCCAGTACATAGAACGTGGTCTCGGTGCTGCCCTGAATTGTCGCCGCCACCAGTGACGGGAAGCTGTCGACGCCGGAGGTCTTCATGGTCTCGATCAGCATCGCCCGTGCGGCGCTGCCGGAAAACGGTTTGACCATCGCCGTCGGCAACGCATCGACAAAACGCGTATCCCACCCGGCCCACTGCACTAGATGCCGAATGCCATCCAGACCAAAGTCCAGCGCGCCCGAGGCACGCAGCACGCCAATCGCGCAGAGCATCGCCACCAAGTACGGCAGCAGGTTCTTGGCGACGTCGAAGCCCTCCTTCGCGCCCTCGACGAACGCTTCGTAAACCTTGACCTTGCGTAACGCGCCGATCACCAGGAACAGCATGATCAGGCCGAACAGCGTCAGGTTGCCAAGGATCGACGACAGCCCGGCCAGCGCCGTGGCCGACATCGTCGCCAAGAGCGCCATGAAGCCGCCGAGGATCAGTGCGCCGGGAATCAGATAGGCCAGCACCACGGGGTCCCAGATGCGCAGGCGCTGCATGAACGCCACCGAAAGGAAGCCGACGATGGTCGAGCAACTGGTCGCCAGCAGAATCGGCAGAAACACCAGAGTCGGGTCTGGTGCGCCTTGCTGGGCGCGGTACATGAAGATTGTCACTGGCAGCAGGGTCAGCGACGAGGCGTTGAGCACCAGGAACAGGATCTGCGCGTTGCTGGCGATGGTCGCGCTGGGGTTGAGCTCCTGCAGCGCCTTCATGGCCTTGAGGCCGATCGGCGTGGCGGCGTTGTCTAGGCCCAGGCCGTTGGCGGCGAAGTTAAGGGTGATCAGACCGAGCGCCGGGTGCCCGGCCGGGACTTCCGGCATCAGCCGCAGGAACAGCGGGCCGAGCACCTTGGCCAGCCACTCGACGATCCCGGCCTTTTCAGCGATGCGCAGAAAGCCCAGCCACAGGGTCAGCGTGCCGAACAGCAGCACCATGACCTCGACCGAGAGTTTGGCCATGGCGAAAATGCTTTCCACCATCGCCGCGAAAATCCCGGCGTTGCCACCGACCAGCCACTGCACCAGCGCAGATATTGCTGCCACGACGAAGAAGCCAAGCCACAGGCCATTAAGCATCAGTCAAATCCCCCGGAAGATGCGGCGAATGATAGCGGGGTCGCCAGAAACGACAAACCCCGGATTGCTCCGGGGTTTGTCTTCTGTATGCGCCGATCCAATGTGGGAGCGGGCTTGCTCGCGAAAGCGGTGTGTCAATCAACTGAGATGTCGAATGTACCGGCCTCTTCGCGAGCAAGCCCGCTCCCACAAGGGTGTTTGCATTATGGCTTGGAGATCTCGCCAGCCGGCAGTTTTTCCTTGCTGCGCCAGTGCGGCAGGGAGTTCCAGTAGCGCTCGCCCTTGGCGTCGTCGTACATGCCTTCCCAACGCGCGATAACCAGCACTGCCAGGGCGTTGCCGATCACGTTCAGTGCGGTACGCGCCATGTCCATGATGCGGTCGACACCGGCGATGAACGCCAGGCCTTCCAGCGGGATACCGACACTGCCCAGGGTCGCCAGCAGCACCACGAAGGACACGCCCGGTACGCCGGCGATGCCTTTGGAGGTGACCATCAGGGTCAGCACCAGCAGCAATTGTTGGCTGATCGACAGGTCGATGCCGTACAGCTGGGCAATGAAGATCGCTGCGATCGACTGGTACAGGGTCGAACCGTCGAGGTTGAACGAATAGCCGGTCGGTACCACGAAGCTGCAGATGGCTTTCGGTGCGCCGTAGGCTTCCATCTTCTCGATCACCCGTGGCAGTACGGTTTCCGAGGAGGCGGTGGAGTAAGCCAGGACCAGCTCATCCTTGAAGATGCGCATCAGCTTGATCACCGAGAAGCCGAACAGCTTGGCGATCAGGCCCAGCACCACGAAGGCGAAGAAGGCGATGGCGACGTAAACCAGGATCACCAGTTTGGCCAGCGGCAGCAGCGAGGCGAAGCCGAAGTTGGCCACGGTCACCGCGATCAGGGCGAACACACCGATCGGCGCGTAGTTCATGATCATGTGGGTGACTTTGAACATGCTTTCCGAGACGCCCTGGAACATCTTCACCAGCGGCTCGCGCAGGTCCGACTGCAGGCTCGACAGACCGAGACCGAACAGCACGGAGAAGAAGATGATCGGCAGCATTTCGCCGCGGGCCATGGCCGCGAAGATGTTCGACGGAATCAGGTTGAGGATGGTCTCGATGAACGCGTGTTCATGCTGCACTTCGGCGGCGGTTGCCTGGTACTTGGAGATGTCCACCGTGCCCAGGGTGCTCATGTCGATGCCGGCGCCCGGGTGGAACACGTTCGCCAGCACCAGACCGACAAGGATCGCGATGGTGGTGACGATTTCGAAATAGATGATGGTCTTCAGGCCGATACGCCCGAGTTTCTTGGCGTCGCCCACGCCGGCGATGCCGACGATCAGGGAGGAGATGACGATCGGGATCACGATCATCTTGATCAGACGGATAAAGATATCGCCTGCCGGTTGCAGGACGTTGCTGATCCACCAGGCTTTTTCGGCACTGAAGTGGTTGAGCAACGCACCAATTGCAATCCCTAAAACCAGACCGATGAGGATCTGCCAGGCGAGGCTGAGTTTTGCCTTCTTCATTATCTTTACCCTTACTTGCGTTTGACTCAGGCACATGCAGGAACTGGAACGCTCTGTCAGCGGAAAAGTCTGTGCATCTGCCTCCGTATAAGGTGCCCCGAAGCGCGTATTTACGGCTCTTCGGCAGGCGAAAAAAGGCGCAACTATTCCGATGCAAGGTTGCGCCGTCTAATGCCGTAAACGCCTACCCTATGCCGAATCGGCATGAGCTTTTTTAATTGAAACTGGCGTCCCAACCGGTTCGATTACGACATTTCAGCCGGCATAAGTGCCGTGAACCGGCCATTGCAGCGTAGATTGGTTATTTTTTAAACGAGAAATTTCGACGGAAATCTTAAGAAAAAGCCTACGTTTGCAGACTAGATGTCCCACTGTTTAAAGGGACTCTTTCTCGATATACGGTCGCCAGGAAACACCGCGTAATGTTTTCGCGCGCAGTGTGAGGCATAAAAAGATGAGCAGGACGCTCTGGATCAATGTTTTTGCATCGGATAAAGCTCAGCGCAAGTCCGTCGAACCACTGAGGGTCGGCGAACCTGCGTCGCAGCTTTTACCCTGACCCGGCCCTCGCGCAGGCACTCCCTGTACCCGTAGGTCACTCCGACCCTGCAACAGTCAGAACGTCCCGGCCCCTTGGTCATGCGCCAGCCTTCCTCGGGTAGGCGCAATAAAGGGCAGCGGGGCGCTGCCCTCATGTTCGAATCAATACCACTTCGGGTCTTTCTTCAGCGTTTCCATCAACAGGTTCTGCATACCCTCATCCGGTTTACCGAGGAAGCGGTAGGTGGCATGTCGCGTTGGCGACTTGTCGGCCGGCAGTCCTTCGGGCACATCGACGAGCATGGCGTATGCGTCTTTCTTGTCGAAGCTGAAAGCCACGATCAAGCGGTGGTTCAGGCACTTGTCTGCGGATTCGCAGAGCGGCCCGACCAGATACTTGTCGCCATCTTCAGTCACGGCATTCATCTGCTGGTCTGGCGTGCCGGACAGGTTCATCACCCATTCCGGCAGGCGCTCTTCGTGCTTCACAACGCCTTGCCAGGTTTCGCGGTATTGCGGGTCGGAGCTGAGCAGCTCGTTGACCCGCGCCTGGCCATCATTGGCCGCCATCGCCATGGCACTACCGCCCAGAAGCAGGGCGGCTGCCAGTGTCTTTAAAGCAATCATCGTTAACCTCGGCCGCGACGGCCAAAGAAGAAGGAAGCGATGAACATCACCAGGAACACGACAAAGAGAATCTTGGCGATACCCGTGGCGGTGCCCGCGATACCACCGAAGCCCAGTACGGCGGCGATGATGGCAATGATCAAGAATGTAATTGCCCAGCTCAACATGGTGATTCTCCTTACTTCTCTATTTAGGGATATTGCGTGTTCCGGCGCGATGCGCCTGAATTCTTCGGTTCGTCAGAAAACCCAGCGCTCTTCACGTGGCAGTTGATCCAGCGGCTGTGGCTGATCGACATCCATCATGCGCATCGAGGCGCTTTCGGCCTGACTGCTGCTGACGGCGCTGAAGTGCGTCTGCGTGCTGTGTTGAATCGAGATCAGCGGCTCAGGCTTCTGGCTGTTTTCCCAGCTCAGGTATTGCTGGCAGGCAATCAGGGTGATCAACAGTGCAAGTACGCCAAACAGGCCTTGCTGGATATGCAGTGGCGAGATACGCACTTGGGCGGCACGTTGGCGAGTCATCCTGGGTTCCTCACTCTTATTCGGTTGGGGCAGTGGAATCTGCCCGGGCTGAATGAGTTATTGCAGGCTGCATGCCAGTTTTTTATTTGAAAAATATTCAATAAAATCAATTGGTTGCGAGTGAGTTAAATTCAGCGACGGACGCATCCTGCACGATGGGTCATCTACGGTCGTGCGAAATGCATGATTATTTCGTAGGAGATTTCATTCTTATGGAATTGAGAGCACGTCGCGGATGTCAGAAAAGTACGCAGGGAACCCTCTGCAAATCGGTGGTTGTTTAAAAGCTCAACAAAATCAATGGATTGGCCGTCAAGGCAGGAGAGAGCTACCCTCCCATGGCTCGCATCGTTCAGAATCAACCATGCAACTTGCCCGATTTTTCCGGGACTAACCCAAGATCAATCACTATGGAGCGTAGGAAAAATGGAATCTGCCACTGAGCATCAAGGCCGCATTCTGCTGGTGGACGACGAGTCCGCCATCCTGCGAACCTTTCGTTACTGCCTCGAAGACGAAGGTTATACGGTGGCCACCGCCAACAGCGCGGCTCAGGCTGATGCACTGTTGCAACGCCAGGTATTCGACCTGTGCTTCCTTGATTTGCGTCTGGGTGAAGACAACGGTCTCGATGTACTGGCGCAGATGCGCGTTCAGGCGCCATGGATGCGGGTGGTGATTGTCACCGCGCATTCGGCGGTCGATACTGCGGTGGACGCGATTCAGGCGGGCGCCGCCGACTATCTGGTCAAACCGTGCAGCCCCGACCAGTTGCGTCTGGCTACCGCCAAGCAGCTGGAAGTGCGCCAGCTCTCGGCGCGTCTGGAAGCCCTCGAAGGCGAGATCCGCAAACCCAAGGACGGCCTCGACTCTCACAGCCCGGCGATGAAAGTGGTGCTGGAAACTGCGCGGCAGGTCGCCGGTACCGACGCCAACATTCTTATCCTTGGCGAATCCGGCACGGGTAAAGGGGAACTGGCCCGGGCCATTCATGGTTGGAGCAAGCGCGAGAAGAAATCCTGCGTGACCATCAACTGCCCGTCGTTGACCGCCGAGCTCATGGAAAGCGAGCTGTTCGGCCACAGTCGTGGTGCGTTTACCGGCGCCAGTGAGAGCACTTTGGGTCGGGTCAATCAGGCGGACGGCGGCACGCTGTTTCTCGACGAGATCGGCGATTTTCCACTTACATTGCAACCCAAGTTGCTGCGTTTCATTCAGGACAAGGAATACGAGCGGGTAGGGGACCCAGTGACTCGCCGCGCCGATGTGCGCATTCTCGCCGCGACCAACCTCAACCTTGAAGACATGGTGCGCGACGGGCGCTTCCGTGAAGACCTGTTGTATCGCCTCAACGTGATCACCCTGCATCTGCCGCCATTGCGCGAACGTGCCGAGGACATCCTGACCCTTGCCGACCGCTTCCTCGCGCGCTTCGTAAAAGAGTACGCACGCCCGGCCCGAGGCTTCAGTGACGAAGCGCGAGAGGCGCTGCTGGGTTATCGCTGGCCGGGCAATATCCGCGAGCTGCGCAACGTAGTGGAGCGGGCGAGCATCATCTGCCCGCAGGAACGCGTGGAAATCAGCCACCTCGGCATGGCCGAGCAGCCGGCGAACAACGCACCTCGAGTCGGCGCCGCGCTGAGCCTCGATGAACTGGAAAAAGCCCACATCGGCGCGGTGCTGGCGACGGCAGGCACGCTGGATCAGGCGGCGAAAACCCTGGGCATCGACGCGTCGACCCTGTATCGCAAGCGCAAGCAGTACAACCTGTGAGCGCCCGACGATGAAGCTGGCGATGAAGTTGCGCACTCGCTTGTTCCTGAGCATTTCTGCGCTGATCACGGTCGCCTTGCTCGGGCTGTTGCTCGGGCTGGTCAGCGTGATGCAGATGGCCGGTACTCAGGAAGCAACGATCCGCAGCAACTTCGTGACCCTCGACCTGGGGCTCAAGTTGCGTCAGACCCTCGGCGACCAGTTGGTGCTGATGCTGGCCGAAAAACCCGATCCCGCCGCGTTCGAAGCGTCAAAGCAGCATTACCTGCAATTGCTGGATGAAGGCATTTCGCAGGAGGCCGACGGCGATGGCCGCCAATACGGGTTTACCCAGGCCAAGGCCGATTATCTGAGTTTTCTCCAGGCGTTCGAGCTGTCGCGTAATCCGGGCAATGTGCTCAGCGGCAACAGCGACCTCAGAGAACGCTTCAACATCTTGCGCAACGGTTTGATTGCCGAGCACAAGCATGCGCTGGACAACATCAACGCCGTGCAGCATGACGCCCGGGAAAGGGCGCTGCTGGTCTCCGGCCTGCTAGGGTTGGTGGGACTGGCGGTGCTGATCATCGGCTTTGTCACCGCGCATGCGATTGCCCGGCGTTTCGGCGCACCGATCGAGGCGCTGGCGCAAGCGGCGGACAACATCGGCCAAGGCAATTTCGAGGTGACGCTGCCGATTTCCTCGGCGATGGAAATGAACCAGCTGACCAAGCGCTTCGGGCTGATGGCCGAGGCGCTGCGCGAGCATCAGGCGACCAACGTCGACGAGCTGCTGGCCGGTCAGCAACGCTTGCAAGCGGTGCTCGACAGCATCGACGACGGCTTGCTGATGATTGATCGCGAAGGGCATCTGGAGCACCTCAATCCAGTGGCCCAGCGCCAGTTGGGCTGGGACAGTGATCGACTCGGTCAGGGCTTGGGCACAGCGCTGGAGCGCCCGGAACTCGACGCACAACTGCAACTGGTGTTGCGCGGCGGCACCCTTGAGCGTGCTCCGGAAGATTTGAGCATCGAGGTCGATGGCGAATCACGTCTGCTGACTTACAGCCTGACGCCGGTCAGCCACACCCAGGGGCATATTCTTGGCGCGGTGATGGTGCTACACGACGTCACCGAACAGCGTGCTTTCGAGCGCGTACGCAGCGAGTTCGTGCTGCGTGCCTCCCATGAGCTGCGCACGCCGGTCACCGGCATGCACATGGCGTTCGGGCTGTTTCGCGAGCGGGCGAAGTTTCCCCCGGAGTCACGCGAGGCGGACCTGCTCGACACGGTCAACGAAGAGATGCAGCGCTTGATGCAGTTGATCAACGACTTGCTCAACTTCTCGCGCTATCAGAACGGTTTGCAGAAACTTACCCTGGCGCCGTGTTCCATCGAAGATTTGCTGGAGCAGGCGCAGTCGCGGTTCGCGGATGCGGCGGCGGCCAAAGGCATTGCGTTGAACGTCGAAGTGCAGGGGCCGTTGCCGCGCCTGCAAGCCGATCAGGCGCAACTGGACCGGGTACTGGATAACCTGATCGATAACGCCCTGCGCCATACCGCCCGCGACGGGCAGATTCGCCTGCAGGCGCGTCGGCATGGCGAGCGGGTAATCATCAGCGTCGAGGACAACGGCGAAGGCATTGCCTACGGGCAGCAGGGGCGGATTTTCGAACCGTTCGTCCAGGTCGGGCGCAAGAAGGGTGGCGCCGGCCTTGGCCTGGCGCTGTGCAAGGAAATTGTGCAGTTGCATGGCGGGCGGATGGGCGTCTATTCGCGGCCGGGGCAGGGCACGCAGTTCTACATGGCGCTGGCGGTCTAGGCTTCGTCATCCAGTCGGCGTCCGGCAAGGCGCCGTCCACGGGTGATCAGTTCAATGAACTGCACCGCACTCAAGGCCTGGGCGAACAGCCAGCCCTGACCGAACTTGACCCCCTCGCTGCTGAGAAACACGGCTTGCGCTTCGTGCTCGATGCCCTCGGCAATCACCTTCAGATCCAGTGCCTGCGCCATGTGAATGATGTGCGGAGCAACGCCACTGCTGGCCGCGTCATGACCGAGTGCGTCGATGAAGGCCTTGTCGATTTTCAGGCAGTCCACCGGCAACGTTTGCAGGTAGGCGAGGCTGCAATAACCGGTACCGAAATCGTCGATCAACACTTGATGGCCGACATCGCGCAAGGCTTGCAGGTTCTCCCGCGCCACCACCACATCGATCAGCCCGCGCTCAGTGACTTCGAAGGCGATCTGCCGCGCCGCAACCCGGTGCAGGGTCAACAGCCTGGCCATGACTTGACCGATGCGCGGCACCATCACGTCGCACGCCGCAAGGTTGACCGAGATGTACAGCTGCGGATTGGCGCGCAGCACTGGTCCCAATTGTTCCAGCAGCCGCTGCAGGACGAAATCGGTCATCTGCCGAATCTGCCCGGTGTTTTCCGCCAATGGAATGAACAGGTCGGGGCTGGTCAGGGTGCCGTCCGGGCGGCGCCAGCGCAGCAGGGCTTCGGCGCCCACGCAATTGCGGCTGTCGAGGTCGAATATCGGTTGATACAGCACTTGCAGCTCGCCCCGTCGTATCGCGCCCTGGAGTTCGGCGTCCAGTGACTGGCGCTGGCGCACCAGCAGAAACACGAAGAAACCGGCAAACGCCCCCAGCAGCAGGCAGGCCGGCACCATCCACCACCAGACGGTCGGGATGTGCATGCCACTGCGCGGGGTGATCAGCACCAACTGATATTCCGGATTGTTGGTTGGCATGCGGTAGATCAGCCGTGACTGGGTGACTTGCAGGGCCTCGCGGCTCTTCGGTGGCCAGGTTTCGCTTGGTGGCCAGGTCTGGGCTGTGCCGAGTACCGGAATCGCTCGCCTGCCATGATCGAGTACCACCAGCAGGCTGCTGTCCGGTGGCAAGTCGACCATGTCGGTCAAATGCCCGCGCGATGTCGCCACACGGAAGTTGCCGCGCCCGAGCATCAGCGCCGCGCGGTTTTCATCGGGTTCGGTGGTGGTGTTGAGCCAGTAGCTGTAAGTCGGGCCCTTGATGTCCGGCGCGCGGACGACCGACAGTCCCTCCTGCCGGGGGCGGTTGGAGCAGATCCGCGAGCCGTCCATGTAGGCCGCTTCATAGACGAAGCGATAGTTGAACGTGACCTGTTGCAGGGTGGCGATCATTTCCTCATCGCAACTGCGCAACGGCTGCGCCTGAAGGTCGTCGAGACTTTCGCGCAATTGCCCGAACAGCTGCTCAAGGCGGGCCAGAAAGCGCTCGCCCTGGGCGTTCATCTCCTGGCTTTCGTTCTGCTCGATCTGGCGCATGGCGACGAACATTCCGCCGGCGATCAGCAGGCTTGCACTGAGGACAGCCGCGATCATCGCCAAAAACCACGGGCGATAAAACCAGCTACGCAGCGTCGCTCGGGTAGCAACCATCATGGAATATCCGAAGAATTACCAATGAGTTATAGCTGCTGATTTCGATTTCGCCCTGACCGTCGGGCGGGCGTCATTATTTTGTCTGATTGAGTACCAGCAACAACGCGGCTGTTTGCGCGTCCGGCATACCGTCGAAACGGGAAGGGCGGAAATGCATCTGGAACGCTGCGAGCACATGGCGCGTCGCTACATCCAGCTCGCCGGTTTGCGGGGTGTCGTAACCGACGCGCGCCAGTTGTTCCTGGAACCAACTGATGCTCGGCAATTCGGCGTTGAACAGCACCTGCTGCCGCGCCACCGCTTGTTCGTTAGGCCATACGCCCAAGCCTTCGGCGGCCAGACGTTTCCATGGGAACAGTGGGCCGGGGTCGAGTTTGCGCAGGGGCGCGATGTCGCTGTGGCCGATGATATGGCGCGGGCTGATGCCCTGGCGCTGACTGATGTCCTTGAGCAGAACAATCAGCGACTGAATCTGCGCTTCGCTATAAGGGAACCACAGGCGCCCGGTCGGCGTGTCCTTGAAGCCCGGATTGACGATCTCGATACCGATCGAGCTGGAGTTGAGCCAGGTGCGGCCCTGCCATTGGCTTTCCCCGGCGTGCCAGGCGCGCTGGTTTTCATCCATCAGCTTGTAGATGGTGCCGCCCTTGTCGTCGCCGATCAGGTAGTGGCTGCTGACTTCGCCGTGGGTCAGCAGTTGCAGCGAACGCGCGAGGGACGCCGAGGTGTAATGCACGATCACGAACTGCACGCGGCTGTCGTGATTGGCCGAAGGATGGCTGGTGTCGTAACGCGGGCCGCTGGCACAACCGGCCAGAACGAGCAGCGACGCGAGGAGGGCAAAAAATTTCATGGCAGAAGGCAGTACACGCAAGACAGTAATGCAACAGTGTAACGTACTGCCTCGGGTCTCGACGGCCGGCGGGCTGAATTAAACAAAATGGAACAATTGCTCAGCCCAGCTCGACCCGGTTGCGCCCGCCGTTTTTTGCGCGGTACAACGCCTGATCGGCTCTTTTGAGCACCAGATCGCTGTGTTCTCCCATCCTGAACGACGCCAGGCCCATGGAGATGGTGATCGTCACCCGTTCGCCCTTGAAGTGAAACGGGCAGGCTTCGATCGCCGCGCGCAGGGTCTCCAGCAGTTTGGCGCCCACCGCAGGCGTGGTCGCCGGCAGCAGCAGAACGAATTCCTCACCACCAAAACGGGCAATGAAATCCGCTGCGCGCAGGCGTTTGCGCAGCACTGTGGCGATGATCTTCAGCACCTTGTCGCCGGCCAGATGGCCGTAGTTGTCGTTGATGCGCTTGAAATGATCGAGGTCGAGCATCGCCAGACTCAAGGTGTTGCCGTGTTGCTGCCACTGCTTGATCTCGTGTTCCAGGCGTTCGCTCCAGGCGGCGCGGTTGGGCAGGCCGGTCAGCGGATCGATCAGGGCTTTCTGCCGCTGTTCTTCCAGGTGTTCGCGAAAGCCCAGGGCTTCCTGCTCCATGTGCGCCACACGCTCGGCCAGACCCTTGAGGCGTGCCGCCACTTCCTGCTCGCGGGCGTCGCGTTGTTTCTGGTGTTGATCCATGGTGCCGAGCAGGCCTTCCAGATGGTTCTCCAGCACTTGCTTGAGGTCATCCAGATCGGCCGCTTCCTGCATGCTGGTCTGCAAACCATCGACCTGCTCGCGGATCTGCGTGTCCATCGCCCGCGCCGCCGAGCTGTTGTCGGCGTGGCCATCGCTGGCGGCCTGCAGGTTGCTCTGGAACGCTTCGAGGCGCTCGTTGAGTTGCTGCAGATAGGCTTCGAATTCGTGCTGGCCGCTGTCGGTGATCGCCAGCATCAAGGTCGCCAGATCGTCGAGAATCGGCAGCAGTTCGTACCAGTTCAGGCCATTTTTCAACCGGTCGCGCATCGCCTCAGCCTGCGGGCGATGGCGCTCGGGCAAGGTCAGGTCGTCGAGCAGCCCGATCAGCGTGTCTTCGATGTGTTTGGCCACTGAACTGTAAGACGGCTCCGGGGAATCGGGCAGGGCGTACAGAATGTCCTGCTCGGGTTGCTCCGGATCAATGGCGGCCAAAGCCTGGGCAATCGGTTCGGGCAGGGGCAGACTATCGAGGAGCAACGGTGCCGGGATGTCGCCCGGGTGGATCAACTCGTCGGGGTTGAACGCGGCAGCAGGTGCTGGCGCCGTGATCGGGGTGGTTGGCCGTTCGGCTTCAGGTTCGGCCGCTGGTAGTGCAGGTACAGCAACGGGTTCGCTGATCGGCTCGGCAGCAATGACCGGAGGCACGAACGCGAACACAGGTGATTCGGACTCGGGCTGCACTGCTGGCGTTTGCTTAAGCTCGGCCTCTGGTGGTTGCGCGATGGCCGCTACGGTGACGGGTGCTGCCGGAATCGGCTCGACCGCTGCGGTTGGCGCGGGTACCGGCTCAGGTGCAGGTGCAGGTGCAGGTGCAGGTTCAGCGTTGGCCGGCGTCGGCGCCTGAGGCTGATCCGAAGACTCTGGCACCCCTTCACTGTCACGGCTGCCAAACAGGCGCTGCAAAAAGCCCGGGCGGTCGGGCTCGGGCGGCGTTTCCAGCTGGCTCAACGCCTTGCCCTGCAAACCACTGAGTTCGCTCAGCAGCAGCGGCATTTCCCGCGCCTGACCGACCCGGCTGTCGAGTTGCTTGGCGAATTTCTTCAGCGGCTGGGCGACTTCCCGGGGCAGCGGCAGCGCTTGTAGCTGGGTGACCAGCGCGGTAAGCGCGGTGCTGACCTGATCGATTCGGGTTTCGCGACGTTGCTCGGAATCGAGCACGGCTTTTTCCAGGCGCGGCAGCAGGGCGGCGAGGCCGGCGTCCATGTCGTCGGTGCGCACCACATCGCGCATTTCTTTCATGCACTGATCAACGACCTTGTCGGTGCCTTCAGCGGCCAGCGTGCTGCGCACCAGACCGCGGCGCAGCAAGTCGAGCCGGGCGGCCCAGCGACGTTCGAGCTTGTCCTGTTGTTCGATGCTTTTGAGGTACTTCTCTTTCCAGCGCTGGGCGTCGTCGCTCATTCAGGGGTTCCGCGAGGGGCAGGACTCAACGCGGGCAATGCATCGGCCGTGAGCGAACCCGGCAGACGAATCTCTACCGCGACCGGCAGGTGATCGGAAATGGGTTGGGCCAGCACTTCGACCTTTTCCAGGGTCAGGGTCGGGCTGAGCAAAATATGATCAAGGCATCGCTGTGGCCGCCAACTGGGAAAGGTGGCTTGCATCTGCGGGGCCAGCAGGCCGAGATCGCGTAACGGTGACTGTTGTAGCAGATCACTGGCATGGGTGTTCATGTCGCCCATCAATATCTGGTGCTTGTAGCCACTGATCAGGTCACGAATATAGGCCAGTTGCAGGCTGCGCACCCGTGCGCCGAGCGCCAGATGCATCATCACCACCACCAGCGCCTCCGGACCTTCGCCGAAGCGCAGCAGGATCGCGCCGCGACCTTTGGGGCCGGGCAGCGGATGATCTTCGATCGCCCACGGCTTCAGGCGACTGAGCACGCCATTGCTGTGCTGGGCCAGTCGGCCTAGGTTGCGATTGAGTTGTTGATACCAGTAGGGGAAGGCGCCGAGGTGGGCCAGATGTTCGACTTGATTGACGTAGCCTGAGCGCAGACTGCCGCCATCGGCTTCCTGCAGGGCGACCAGATCGAAGTCGCCAAGCAGGTCACCGATCTTCTGCAGATTGCCTGAGCGCCCGGTGTGCGGCAGCAGGTGCTGCCAGCTGCGGGTCAGATAATGCCGATAGCGCTCGGTGCTGATGCCGACCTGGATATTGAAACTGAGCAAGCGCAGACGATGGTCTGCGGGCAGGCCCGTGGACTCCAGGTGATGCTCGTTGACCTGCGGATCATGCAGGCCAACGCTGCGTTCGGTGCCCCAGCGGCGCATGGCGGTTACCGCGCTTAGTTGGCGGCTGCCTTGTTGGCCGCTCGCTCTTTGGCGACCAGTTGATCAGCCAGTTTCAGGGCTTGCTCGGCACCACCGGCAGAGCCGATGTCGAAGCGGTACTTGCCGTTGACGATCATGGTTGGCACGCCAGTGATTTCATACTTCTTGGCCAGCTCACGCGCTTTGACGATCTGACCTTTGATCGCGAACGAGTCAAAGGTGGCGAGGAACTTGTCCTTGTCCACGCCCTGAGTGGCGAGGAAATCAGCCATATCGTTCTTGTCGATCAGCTTCTTGTGTTGTTTCTGAATTGCTTCGAAAACCGCAGCGTGAACCTTGTGCTCGACGCCCATTGCTTCCAGGGTCAGGAACATTTGGCCGTGAGCGTCCCACGGGCCGCCGAACATGGCAGGAATGCGTACGAAGTTGACGTCGGACGGCAGTTTTTCAACCCAGGGATTGATCACCGGCTCGAACGCGTAGCAATGCGGGCAGCCGTACCAGAACAGCTCCACGACTTCGATCTTGCCAGGCTCTGCCACTGGCACCGGGTTGGCCAGTTCGACATAAGGGGCAGCGGGTGCTTCGGCGGCCTGGGCGGTCACGCCGAACAGGCTGGCAGCGACGAGAGCGGCGCTGATGATCAGATTACGCATGCTTTACTCCTGGACAATTTTGGTCGCCTCGCGCGACCTGTTTTCAGACAGATCCTGGCGGGCATGAGTTCTGTAGTGTAACGGCAGCGGCCACAAAAAAGGGCGGCCAAAGCCACCCTTTTTATACTTGCTGCGACGGATTAATCGAGCGTTAACGTTGCAGGAGATGTCCATCACCGTTAACGCTCGATTCAGGGCGGTTAGTGCAGGCCCTGGATGTAGCTGGAGACTGCGGCAATGTCTTCGTCGCTCAGTTTGCGCGCGATGGTGCGCATGGTCATCGCGTCGCCGTCGTTGGCGCGACCACCTTCTTCCTTGCGGAAGTCGGTCAGCTGTTTGGTGATGTATTGAGCATGTTGGCCACCCAGGTGCGGGAAACCTGCAGCAGCGTTGCCGGCACCGTTCGGCGAGTGGCAGCCGGTGCAGGCTGGCAGGCCTTTTTCCAGATTACCGCCGCGGAACAGCGCCTCACCACGAGCCACGATCTTCGGATCAGCGGCACCGACGCTGCCTTTCTGGCTGGCGAAGTAAGCAGCAATGTCAGCCAGATCCTGATCGCTCAGGTTGGTCAGCAGGCCGGTCATTTCCAGAACCTGGCGCTTGCCCGACTTGATATCGTGCAACTGCTTGTCGAGGTAGCGTTCACCCTGACCTGCCAGTTTCGGGAAGTTTGGCGCCATGCTGTTCCCGTCCGGGCCATGGCAGGCTCCGCAGACGGCAGCTTTCGCCTGGCCGGCGGCGGCATCACCGGCAGCATGGGCGAAGCCTGAAATTCCCACGGTCAACAGCAGACTCACGATCAATTTGTTCATCAGCTAATCCAACTACGGCTAAGGGTTAAGAGTTATGGACCGGGCTTACTCTCGCTCATCCAAAGGATGATGGCCTGGTAATCCTCGGCACTGCAGTCCATGCACAAACCACGCGGCGGCATCGCCTTGAAACCCTGGGTCACGTGTTGCACCAGCGTCTCCATACCTTTCGCCAACCTCGGCGTCCAAGCTGCCTGATCGCCTCTTGCGGGCGCCATGGGTAGTTGGCCGGAATGACAGGCACCACAAACACGGTTGTACACGGCTTCCGGTTCCTGTGTAGCCTGTGCGCCGCAAAGCGGTATCAGGACTCCGGCAGCCAGCAGCCATTTCGTCATAAAACGACCTTTTCAGGGTTGAGAGCGTTCTGCGTTCTGATGCGCAATCAAGGTCTTTGGCTCTCATGAACTTCATCCTTCGCTGGGACAAAGCACACACAAAATCTGCGGCATTATATACTGGCGTCACTGAAACGGAAGCGACACCGCGTTCCGCGCCCAATCCCGGCGCCGCCCACATCGGAAATCCCATGCAACTCAAGAATCCCATCCTCGGCCTGTGCCAACAGTCCACGTTCATGCTCAGTGCCGCCAAAGTCGATCAATGCCCTGACGACGAAGGCTTCGAAGTGGCGTTCGCCGGTCGTTCCAACGCCGGTAAATCCAGCGCACTGAACACCCTGACTCACGCCAGTCTGGCGCGTACCTCGAAAACCCCGGGTCGCACACAGCTGTTGAACTTCTTCAAGCTAGACGATGAACGGCGTCTGGTCGACCTGCCGGGCTACGGTTATGCAAAAGTACCGATCCCGCTCAAGCAACACTGGCAGCGTCACCTCGAGGCGTACCTCGGTGGCCGGGAGAGTTTGAAGGGTTTGATTCTGATGATGGACATCCGTCATCCAATGACCGACTTCGACCTGCTGATGCTCGACTGGGCCGTTGCGGCCGGCATGCCGATGCACATTCTGCTGACCAAGGCCGACAAGCTGACCTACGGCGCCGCCAAGAACACGCTGCTGAAGGTGCAGTCGGAAATCCGCAAGGGTTGGGGCGATTTGGTGACAATCCAGCTGTTCTCCGCGCCAAAGCGCATGGGGCTGGAAGAGGCCTACACTGTGTTGGCAGGCTGGATGGAACTGGCGGACAAGGGCGCCGAAGCGGCGACCGAGGCAGAATAAGGGAATTTCAAAACTGTCTGTGGTGCTGCCAGGCAAGGCAAAAGCGCTGGTAAAAAGCGGAGTTTAGGGAACCTAAATGAGCATTTTTAACTGCGCTTTTAACGCAGTCTGGCTGCGCCACAGGCAGTTTTTGGGCAAAAAAAGCCCCGGACTTCATATGGGGAGGGAGAAGTTCCGGGGTTCAAGTTCCGAACCGCTAGGGCGGGGTTCAGATATCTGCCAACACTTAACACAACATAGGAGCATCGAAGGGCTTCACCAGCCATTCAGTATCTCTGAGTAGTGAGTTGTCAGATTAGTTCAGATTTTTTTCAAAAAGCTTTGGAATAACCGCAAGCGCGATTCGAAATAAGCGCTTTTCGGGCGTTTGCCGCGACAGTGTGTCGCGGCAAACGCCCGGCCTAGACGCCTCAGTGCGCCTCATCCCAGTTGTTGCCGACGCCAACTTCCACCAGCAACGGCACGTCCAGTTTCGCCGCTTCGCTCATGTGCAGGCGGATTTCCTGACTCACCTGATCGACCAGATCCTCGCGAACCTCCAGTACCAGTTCGTCGTGCACCTGCAGGATGACTCTGGCGTCCAGCCCGGACGATGTCAGCCAGTTATCCACCGCCACCATGGCTTTCTTGATGATGTCGGCGGCGGTGCCTTGCATCGGCGCGTTGATCGCCGTGCGTTCGGCGGCAGCGCGTTCCTGCGGCTTGTTGGAGTTGATTTCCGGCAGGTACAGACGACGACCGAAGAAGGTCTCGACGTAACCCTGATCCGCTGCCTGCTTGCGGGTGCGCTCCATGTATTCGCGCACACCCGGGTAGCGGGCGAAGTAGGTGTCGATGTAGGCCTTGGCGGTCTTGGTGTCGACGCCGATGTCCTTGCCGAGTTTCTGCGCGCCCATGCCGTAGATCAGGCCGAAGTTGATCGCCTTGGCGCCACGGCGCTGGTCGGACGTCACGTCGCTCAGCTCGACCTTGAATACTTCAGCGGCGGTCGCGGTGTGCACGTCCAGATTGTTGCGGAAGGCGTTCATCAAGCCTTCGTCCTTGGACAAGTGGGCCATGATCCGCAGTTCGATCTGCGAATAGTCCGCTGCCAGCAGTTTGTAGCCTTTGGGCGCGACGAAGGCCTGACGGATACGCCGTCCTTCAGCGGTACGAACCGGAATGTTCTGCAGGTTCGGATCGCTGGAAGACAAGCGCCCGGTCGATGCTACGGCCTGGTGATACGAGGTGTGGATACGCCCGGTGCGCGGGTTGATCTGCTCCGGCAGGCGATCGGTGTAGGTGCTTTTCAGCTTGCTCATGGAACGGTGTTCCATCAGCACTTTCGGCAAGCGGTGATCGTCCTCAGCCAGTTTTGCCAGCACTTCCTCGGCGGTCGATGGCTGGCCCTTGGCGGTTTTCTTTAGTACCGGCAGGCCGAGTTTTTCGTAGAGGATCACGCCCAACTGCTTCGGCGAGCCGAGGTTGAATTCTTCGCCGGCGATCTCGAACGCTTCGCGCTCCAGCGCGACCATCTTGTTGCCCAGTTCGATGCTCTGGATGCCGAGCAGTTCAGCATCGACGAACGCGCCCTGACGCTCGATGCGCGCCAGCACCGGCACCAGCGGAATCTCGATGTCAGTCAGCACGCTGGCCAGGCTCGGGATTGCGCTGAGTTTTTCAAACAGGGTCTGATGCAGGCGCAGGGTAATGTCGGCGTCTTCGGCGGCGTACGGGCCGGCCTGCTCCAGAGCGATCTGGTCGAAGGTCAGCTGCTTGGCGCCTTTGCCGGCGATGTCCTGGAAGCTCACGGTGGTGTGATCCAGGTACTTCTGCGCGAGGCTGTCCATGTCGTGGCGGGTGGCGGTGGAATTGAGCACGTAGGACTCAAGCATGGTGTCGAAAGCGATGCTGCGCACGGTGATGCCTTCGTTCTGATCACCGCCGATGGCGCAGTTGGCCAGAATGTTCATGTCGAACTTGGCGTGCTGGCCGACCTTGAGTTTGTTCGGGTCTTCCAGAATCGGCTTCAGCGCGCGCAGCACCGTGTCGCGATCCAGCTGCTCGGGCACGCCGATGTAGGAGTGGGTCAGCGGAATGTACGCCGCTTCGTTGGCTTGCACCGCGAACGACAGGCCGACCAGTTGCGCCTGTTGCGCGTCGATGCCGGTGGTTTCGGTGTCGAAAGCGAACAGCTTGGCGTTGTTCAGTTTCTCCAGCCAGACGTCGAAACGCGCCTGATCAAGGATGGTTTCATACGCTGCTTCGGTTGGAGCGGCAGGGGCTTCTTCTGCGGTGGCGCTGAACAGATCACCAGCCGGCGCAGGTTCGGCGGCGGCGCTCAGTTCCTGGCGCTTGGCGTCACGATCCAGATCATTCAGCCAGCTCTTGAATTCCAGCAAGGTGTACAGCTCGTAGAGCTTGGCCGGGTCTTCCGCGCCCATCTGCAGATCATCGAGGCCGATGTCCAGTGGCACGTCGATTTTGATGGTCGCCAGTTGATAGGAGAGGAAAGCCATTTCCTTGTGCTCTTCAAGCTTGGCCGGCAGGGTTTTCGCGCCGCGAATCGGCAGGGTCGGGACGATGTCGAGATTCGCGTACAGCTCGGTCAGGCCGCCGTTGACACCGACCAGCAGGCCGGAGGCGGTCTTTGGACCGATGCCGGGAACCCCCGGAATGTTGTCGGAAGAATCGCCCATCAGTGCCAGATAATCGATGATCTGCTCGGGTGCGACGCCGAATTTCTCCTTCACGCCCTCCACGTCCATCGAGCTACCGGACATGGTGTTGACCAAGGTAATGTGGCCATCGACCAGTTGCGCCATGTCCTTGTCGCCGGTGGAGATGATCACCGGACGATCCGCCGCCGCGCTGCTGCGTGCCAGGGTGCCGATCACGTCGTCAGCCTCGACGCCTTCCACGCACAGCAGCGGGAAGCCGAGGGCGATCACGCTCTGGTGCAGCGGCTCGATCTGCACGCGCATGTCGTCGGGCATGCTTGGGCGGTTGGCCTTGTATTCGGCGTACATCTCATCGCGAAACGTCCCGCCCTTGGCGTCGAAGACCACGGCGAACGGGCTGTCCGGGTACTGCTTGCGCAGACTTTTGAGCATGTTCAGCACACCTTTGACCGCGCCGGTCGGCAGGCCTTTGGAGGTGGTCAGCGGTGGCAGGGCGTGGAAAGCGCGGTACAGGTAAGACGAACCGTCCACCAGGACGAGGGGGGCTTGGCTCATGAGCAGAATCAACCTTTTCGGCGGGCCCGGCGCTAGAATAGCGGGACCGTTGACGACAAAGGGACAAGGTTATCATGCGTACGTTAAATCGCTTGCTGCTGGTCGGTTTGATTGCTGCCTCACCATTGGCCGCGATGGCGGCGGATGATGCGCCGTCAAAGGAGCCGGAAGTTACCATTAACACGCACACCGAAGGCGACAAGGTCATTCAGGAATACAGCCGCAGTGGCTTTGTGTATGCGATCAAGGTCACGCCGAAGGGCGGCAAACCGTATTTTCTGGTGCGCGCCGATGGTTCGGACGTGAACTACATCCGTTCCGACCAGCCGGATATGCTGATTCCGTCGTGGGAAATCTTTACCTGGAAGTAAGATTCCTGACTTTTTAATCGGCGCCGCTTGATCGCGGCGCCCGAACTGAGCAGTTTTTAACCATGTCTGTGTTCACCCCCCTGGCTCGGCCCGAGCTGGAAACCTTTCTCGCCCCTTACGGGCTCGGCCGTCTGCTTGATTTCCAGGGGATCGCCGCCGGCAGCGAAAACACCAATTTCTTTATCAGCCTGGAACAGGGCGAGTTCGTCCTGACCCTGGTCGAGCGCGGCCCGGTGCAGGAAATGCCGTTTTTCATCGACCTGCTCGACGTGCTGCACGAGGCCGAGCTGCCGGTGCCCTACGCGCTGCGTACCACTGACGGCGTGGCCCTGCGTGAACTGAAGGGTAAACCGGCATTGCTCCAGCCGCGACTGTCCGGCAAGCACATCAAAGTTGCCAACGCCCAGCATTGCGCGCAGGTCGGCGAGTTGCAGGCGCATCTGCACCTGGCGACCCAGGGCGAGCGCATGATCAAGCGCAAGACCGATCGTGGCCTGGACTGGATGCTGGAGGAGGGCACCGAGTTTCTCTCGCATCTGGCGGACGAGCCGCGTGTGCTGCTGCGCAAGGCGCTGGATGAAATCACTGTGCAGAAAGAAAGAATCCTCGCGCTGCCACGGGCCAACATTCATGCGGATCTGTTCCGCGATAACGCGATGTTCGAAGGGACGCACCTGACCGGCTTGATCGACTTCTACAACGCCTGTTCGGGGCCGATGCTCTATGACGTGGCGATTGCCTTGAACGACTGGTGTTCGGACGAGGAAGGCTTGATTGACGGGCCGCGTGCCCGCGCATTCCTCGGCGCCTATGCGGCGCTGCGTCCGTTCACTGCCGCTGAAGCGGAGCTATGGCCGACCCTGCTGCGTGTGGCCTGTGTGCGGTTCTGGCTGTCGCGGTTGATCGCCGCCGAGCAGTTTGCCGGGCAGGACGTGCTGATTCACGATCCGCGGGAGTTCGAGCAGCGCTTGGCGCAGCGGCAGCAGGTACATACACAGCTACCTTTCGCCCTTTAAAAGCTTCGCGAGCAGGCTCGCTCCCACATTGGATTTGCGAACGACAAATGTCCATGTGGGAGCGGGCTTGCTCGCGAATGGGCCGGCAAATTCAGCATCTATGTTGAATGCCCACCGCTTTCGCGAGCAGAAGTTGGGGTTTACAACGATTCCAGGCACCCGGCCAAATCGTTGCCCAGCTTTTCCAGCACCTGCTCATACCCCTGAGCTGTCGCCGGTGTATAGCCGCCCAACGCATCCAGTTCCGCCAGCTTCACCGGCAGGCCCGCCACCAGGGTTTCCGCCAGGCGTGGACGCAGCGGCGGTTCGCTGAACACACAGGTCTTGCCGACTTCCTGCAGGCGTTTGCGCATTGCCGCCACATGCTGCGCGCCGGGCTGCACTTCCGCTGCCACACTGAATACCCCGGTGTGCTTCAGGCCGTAAGCGTCTTCGAAGTAATCGAACGCTTCGTGGAACACGAAGTACGGTTTGCCTTCAACGCTGGTCAGACGTTTTTTCAGGCGCGCATCGAGCGCATCAAGACGCTCGTCGAAGGCCTTGGCGTTGCTCTGGTAGCGCTCGGCGTTGGCTGGGTCGGCAGCGCTCAAATCAGCCGCCATCCTGTCGGCAATCACCCGAGCATTGACCGGCGATAGCCACAAATGCGCGTCCAGCGTGCCCGGGCGATGATCGTGATCATGCTCGTCGGCATCTTCGGCGTGGGAGTGGCTGTCTTCGGCAAAGCGGCGCAACTTCATGCCCGGCAGGTCCTGCACGGCGACGCTCGGCAGCGTACGACCGTTCAGCACGCGCGGCAGGAAACCTTCCATATCCGGGCCGATCCAGTACAGCAGATCCACCGATTGCACCTTGCGTACGTCGGACGGGCGCAGGGCGTAATTGTGCGGCGAGGCACCCGGTGGCAGCAGCACTTCCGGAATGGCGATCCCGTCCTGCACCGCCGCGGCAATCAACTGCAGCGGTTTGATGCTGGTGAGAACCCTGACCTCGGCCTGAGCCGAACCGATCAGCAGAAAACTGGCGATAAACGCCACAAAAACAGAAAAAAGTCGGGACACGATGACCACTCAAGGAGGCGAGAACGGGTAACATAATAACGTCTCTATCAAAACGCGTCGCCGCCCATGCCTATTACACCGATTGCCAGCCGTCCCCACGACCACTCTCATTGCGTGCACAGCGCACTGACCGAGGCCGATACCTTGTGCGCCCAGAAAGGCCTGCGCCTGACTGCGTTGCGCCGGCGGGTGCTGGAGCTGGTGTGGCAGAGCCACAAGCCGCTGGGCGCCTACGACATTCTGGCGGTGCTCAGCGAGCAGGACGGCCGCCGCGCCGCGCCGCCAACCGTGTACCGCGCGCTGGATTTCCTCTTGGAAAACGGCCTGGTGCACCGCATCTCCTCGCTCAACGCTTTCGTCGGTTGCGTGCATCCCGAGCATGCGCATCAGGGCCAGTTCCTGATCTGCCGCGACTGCCACGCCGCCATCGAGCTGGAACAGAAAGCCATCAGCGACGCGATCATCCACAGCGCCAGGGATGTCGGGTTCATCGTCGAAGCGCAGACCGTCGAAGTGGTCGGCCTGTGCTCCGGTTGCCAGGGGGCTTGATGAGCAACCCGTTGATCCGTCTGGAGAACGTCGCCGTCACTTTTGCCGGGCAGACCGTGCTGGACAACATCGAGCTGAGCGTCGAACCGGGGCAGATCGTCACCCTGATCGGCCCCAATGGCGCCGGCAAGACCACCCTGGTACGCGCCGTGCTCGGGCTGCTGAAGCCGGACAGCGGCAGCGTCTGGCGCAAGCCGAAACTGCGCGTTGGCTACATGCCGCAAAAGCTGCACGTCGATCCGACCTTGCCGCTGTCGGTACTGCGCTTCCTGCGCCTGGTGCCCGGCGTAGACCGTCCGCGTGCGCTGGCAGCGCTGAAGGAAGTCGGCGCCGAACATGTCATCGACAGCCCGGTGCAAAGTGTTTCCGGCGGTGAAATGCAGCGCGTGCTGCTGGCTCGGGCGCTGTTGCGCGAGCCGGAGCTGCTGGTGCTGGATGAGCCGGTGCAGGGCGTCGATGTCGCCGGGCAGGCCGAGCTATACAGCCTGATCACCCGCCTGCGTGACCGTCACGGCTGCGGCGTGCTGATGGTGTCCCACGATTTGCATCTGGTGATGAGTACCACTGATCAGGTGGTTTGTCTGAATCGCCACGTCTGCTGCTCCGGGCATCCCGAGCAGGTCAGCGGCGATCCGGCGTTTGTCGAGCTGTTCGGCAAGAATGCGCCGACCCTGGCGATCTATCACCACCATCACGACCACGCCCACGACCTGCACGGTTCGGTGGTCAAGGCGCCCGTTGCGGGCCACACCCACGTTCACGGAGACCACTGCAAGCATGGCTGATTTTCTGTTGTATGCCCTGCTTGCAGGTCTGGCGCTGGCGCTGGTCGCCGGGCCGTTGGGTTCGTTCGTGGTCTGGCGGCGCATGGCCTACTTCGGCGACACCCTGTCACACGCTGCGCTGCTCGGCGTGGCCCTGGGCTTTCTGCTGGATGTCAGCCCGACCGTTGCGGTGACCGTCGGCTGCCTGCTGCTGGCGGTGCTGCTGGTGACCTTGCAACAGCGTCAGCCGCTGGCCTCCGACACGCTTTTGGGAATTCTCGCACCGAGCACGCTCTCTCTCGGGCTGGTGGTACTAAGCTTCATGCATGAAGTGCGGATCGACCTGATGGCCTATCTGTTCGGCGACCTGCTGGCGATCAGCCCGACCGATCTGGCGTGGATCCTCGGCGGCAGCGCGGCGGTGCTGGTGTTGCTGGTGACGCTGTGGCGGCCGCTGCTGGCGATCACCGTGCATGAGGAATTGGCCAAGGTCGAAGGCCTGCCGGTGGCGGGCCTGCGCATGGCGCTGATGCTGTTGATTGCGGTGGTGATCGCGGTGGCGATGAAAATCGTCGGTGTGTTGCTGATTACTTCGCTGCTGATCATTCCGGCGGCTGCGGCACAACGTCACGCCCGCTCGCCGGAGCAGATGGCCGTGGGCGCGAGCCTGCTGGGTATGCTCGCCGTATGTGGCGGGCTGGCGTCGTCATGGTTCAAGGACACCCCGGCGGGGCCGTCGATCGTTGTGACGGCGGCCGCACTGTTTCTGCTGAGTTTTGTTCTGCCCCGTCGAGGGGTGTAGACTTGCTCGCTTTTTGCGCAATTAGAGAGTCGCAGGAATGAAGCCGTTCGCCTCCCGTTATCTGCTCCTTGTCGCATTTTCCGTGCTGCTGGGCGCCTGCCAAAGCACGCCGCCGGTGGCCGAAGCCCCCGACGCGCGGGCCACGGCCATCGCACAGCTGGAGCAAAGCCTGGCCAGCAGCGAACTGGCCACCGCCGAAGACCAGTTGGCCGCGTTGCAGGCACAAAACCCCAACGATCAGTCCCTGGAGCAATATCAGCGCCAGTTGGCCGAGGCCTACCTGCGCCGCAGCCAGATCGTGTTGCAGAAAGGTGATGTGAACGCCGCAGCCACTGCGCTGAGCCGTGCCCGCGCTCTGATGCCCAAAGCCCCGGCGCTGACCGGTGGCGTCAACGGCGCCATCACCGAAGCCCGTAAGGCCGAGCTGGAGAAAGCCGAAGCGGCGCTGCTGGCGGCCGAAGCCAAGCCGAAAGCCAAGGTCATCGATCCGACTGCCGAAAGCACCACGGTGGCGCTGAACATTAACGATAGCCGCAAGCTTCGCCGGCAACTCGACGCGATCGCCGCCGATGTGGTGAATTATGAGTGTGCCGTGAGCATCCAGGCGCCGCGCACCCAGGATTACCCATGGCTGGCGACGTTGCTGAGCAAGCGCGTGAAGAAACTGAATCCGGATTTCGAGCTGCAGATCGAGAAGCAGATCCTGCGCACGGTGCCGGCGCAGATGGTTCTGATTCCAGCCAAACCCTAAAGCTTCGCGAGCAGGCTCGCTCCCACAGGTACAGCGTGAACCCGCGGGAGCGAGCCTGCTCGCGAAAGCGTCCTCTCAGCCAGCCAAGAACTTAAGCTGGAATGGCCTTGGCCTTAGGCTCCCGCGCCCAGACCCGATGCTGCCCGATCGCCGCAAAGAACGGCTTGGTCAACCCCGGCACATCCTTGCCCTGCAGCAGTCCTGCATCCGCTTCCAGCTTCAGTAGATCCTGCAACTGCTTGGCCTCGCCGTGCAGCGCAATCGCCTTGAGGTGCTTGTAGGCTTCCAGCAGGTAATGCAGCGCCACGCCGTCGCCACTCAACGCCTTGATCGAGGCCGCACCACCCGGCACGAACACCGCATCGAAGATCACTGAAGGCATACCTTCCATGGATGCGTCCACCGGCAGGGCTTTGCCGTCGGCAGTCTTCACCGGTGCCGAAGTCGGGCCGAGCAGCTTGGCGTGCGCACCTTCTGCTTCCAAGGCCTTTTTCATCGCATCAATCGCTGCACCATCGACGCCGTTAGCGGCAAGAATCGCCACTTTTCGGGTTTTGATGTCCTCTGGCAGCAGATTCGCCTGACTCAGCGCTGGCGAATGATCGAACGAGGTTTTACGCACCTCGACCGTGCCTTTGCTTGGCGCTGGCAATCCGAGGTTGGCCGCCACACGTTTGGCCAATTCCAGGTCGATGTTGGCGAGAATCTCATTCACCTGCCGTGCACGGATAAACTCGCGTTCGACCTTGCCCAGCTCGAAGCTGTAGGCGGCAATGATGTGCTCCTTCTCGTGCTCACTCATGCTGTTGAAGAACAGCCGCGCTTGCGAGAAGTGATCGCTGAACGACTCGCTGCGCTGGCGGATCTTGTTCGCATCGATGCGTTCCGGGTAGCTCTCGAAGCCGCCGTCCTGCGCGGCTGGCGGAGTCTCTTTCGGCCAGCCGCCATCAATCGAGTTCGGCTCGTAGGACGCGCGCCCCTTGTCGATCACTGTGCGGTGCTGCGCGTCGCGCTGGCCGTTGTGGAATGGCGCCACCGGGCGGTTGATCGGCAGCTCATGAAAGTTCGGCCCACCGAGTCGGCTGATCTGCGTATCGGTGTAGGAAAACAGCCGGCCTTGCAGCAGCGGGTCATTGGAGAAATCGATGCCGGGCACGATGTGGCCGGGGCAGAATGCGACCTGCTCGGTCTCGGCGAAGAAGTTGTCCGGGTTGCGGTTCAGGGTCATCTTGCCCAGCGGGGTGATCGGCACGATTTCTTCGGGGATCAGCTTGGTCGGGTCGAGGATGTCGAAATCGAAGTCATGTTCGTTTTCCTCCTCGATGATCTGTACGCCCAGCTCCCATTCCGGGTAGTCGCCCATCTCGATGGCTTCCCAGAGATCGCGACGGTGGTAGTCGGTGTCTTTACCGGCGAGCTTCTGCGCTTCGTCCCACACTAGCGAACAGGTGCCGGCAGTCGGGCGCCAGTGGAATTTGACGAAGCGTGATTTGCCCTCGGCGTTGACCAGGCGGAAGGTATGCACGCCAAAGCCTTGCATGCTGCGCAGGCTTTTCGGGATTGCCCGGTCGGACATCGCCCAGATCACCATGTGCGCCGATTCCGGTACCAGCGAGACGAAGTCCCAGAAGGTGTCGTGGGCCGAGCCGCCAGTGGGGATTTCGTTGTGCGGCTCGGGTTTCACCGCATGGAC
This sequence comes from Pseudomonas sp. YL2, assembly GCF_023063025.1. NCBI lineage: Bacteria > Pseudomonadati > Pseudomonadota > Gammaproteobacteria > Pseudomonadales > Pseudomonadaceae > Pseudomonas > Pseudomonas sp. YL2. The sequence goes on from NZ_JAJSLU010000022.1 coordinate 64,974, forward strand.
GAAGTCGGGGAACTTGATCGCGTCCTGGATGAAGAACACTGGCATGTTGTTGCCGACCAGATCGAAGTTGCCCTCGTCGGTGAAGAACTTCACCGCGAAACCGCGCACGTCGCGCACGGTGTCACCGGAACCGCGCGGCCCCTGCACCGTGGAAAAACGCACGAACACCGGAGTCTTTTTCCCCGGATCCTGTAGGAAGCCGGCCTTGGTCAGTGTCGAATGGTTCTCGTAGGCCTGAAAGAAACCATGCGCGCCAGTGCCGCGCGCGTGAACAATGCGCTCCGGAATGCGTTCGTGGTCAAAGTGCGTGATTTTCTCACGCATGATGAAGTCTTCCAGCAACGACGGCCCGCGCGGGCCGGCCTTGAGGGTGTTCTGGTTATCGGCGACCTTCACCCCTTGGTTGGTACGCAGGGCCTGGCCGGTAGCGTCGGAGCGAAATTTCTCCAGGCTGTCGAGTTTGGCGTTGGTGTTGGCGCGATCCTTGGTATCGGTTCCGGCCAGCTGGCTTTTGTCGGTCGTAGGTTTCTTGCTGCTCATCAGACGTAAACTCCTCGGTTGACCCCGTTTCGACGGGGACTCTTGAGCGTTTCCGGGCACGGTTACCCAGGGTTTCAAGTCGCTTATCTAGTGACCAATGAGCAGGAACGGGCGTTCCTTTTTTATGACCTTTGATCTTGTTATTGCCAAATCGAAGGTTAATTGCGAAATAAATGCTAAGAACCTCTATACGGACAGGCTAAAATGCGCGCCCGGCTAACCGCTGATCCTTTTCTAACGCGCCCCACAAGGTTCGCTACGTGATCGAGTTTCAAAACGTCCACAAAACTTACCGCGTCGCCGGTAAGGACATCCCCGCCCTGCACCCGACCAGTCTTTCGATTGAAAACGGTCAGGTCTTCGGCCTGATCGGCCATTCCGGTGCGGGAAAAAGTACCCTGCTGCGTCTGATCAATCGCCTGGAAGATTCCAGCGGCGGCAAGATCATCGTCGACGGCGAAGAAGTCACCGCGCTGGACGCCAACGGCCTGCGCCGTTTCCGCCAGCAGGTCGGGATGATCTTCCAGCACTTCAACCTGCTCGCCTCCAAGACCGTGGCCGACAACGTCGCGCTGCCGCTGACCCTGGCCGGCGAACTGTCGAGCAGCGAAATCAATCAACGCGTCGCCGAGTTGCTGGCCCGGGTCGGTCTGTCCGATCACGCCAAAAAGTACCCGGCACAATTGTCCGGCGGCCAGAAACAGCGCGTCGGCATCGCCCGCGCCCTGGCGACCAAGCCGAAAATTCTGCTGTGCGACGAGGCCACCAGCGCCCTCGACCCGCAGACCACCGCGTCGGTTCTGCAACTGCTGGCCGAGATCAATCGTGAACTGAAGCTGACCATTGTCCTGATCACCCACGAGATGGACGTGATCCGTCGCGTTTGCGATCAGGTCGCGGTGATGGACGCCGGGGTGATCGTCGAGCAGGGTTCGGTGGCAGATGTGTTCCTGCATCCGCAGCACCCGACCACCAAGCGTTTCGTCCAGGAAAGCGAGCAGATCGACGAAAGCGAACAGCGCGATGACTTCGCTCATGTGCCGGGCCGCATCGTGCGTCTGACCTTCCAGGGCGAAGCGACCTACGCGCCGTTGCTCGGTACCGTTGCCCGGGAAACCGGGGTCGACTACAGCATCCTCGCCGGTCGCATCGACCGCATCAAAGACATTCCTTACGGGCAATTGACCCTCGCCGTCACCGGTGGCGACATGGAAGCGGCTTTCGCCCGCTTCACCGCCGCTGACGTTCACATGGAGGTGCTGCGTTAATGGAAATGCTCAAGGCTTTCTTCGAAAACATCGATTGGCTGGAAATCTGGCTGGCCACTGGCGACACCATGTTGATGCTCGGTGGTTCGCTGCTGTTCACCGTATTGCTTGGCCTGCCGTTGGGTGTGCTGCTGTTCCTCTGCAGCCCGCGTCAGTTGCTGGAAAACCGTGGCCTCTACGCCTTCATGTCGTTGGCGGTGAACATCCTGCGTTCGTTGCCGTTCATCATTCTGCTGATCGTGATGATTCCGTTCACCGTGCTGATCACCGGCACTTCGCTGGGCGTGGCCGGTGCGATTCCGCCGTTGGTGGTGGGTGCGACGCCGTTCTTCGCGCGTCTGGTGGAAACCGCGCTGCGTGAAGTCGATCGCGGCATCATCGAAGCCACCCAGTCGATGGGCGCGACCACCCGGCAGATCATCATGAACGCCTTGCTGCCGGAGGCCCGTCCGGGCATCTTCGCAGCGATTACGGTGACCGCGATTACTCTGGTGTCCTACACGGCAATGGCCGGTGTGGTCGGCGCCGGTGGTCTGGGTGACCTGGCGATCCGTTTCGGCTACCAGCGTTTCCAGACTGACGTGATGATCGTCACCGTGGTGTTGCTGCTGATACTGGTACAAGTGCTGCAAATGGTCGGCGACCGACTGGTCGTGCATTTCTCGCGCAAATAACCGGTTTTTGTAATCAAGAAATGAGCCGGCCATTCGCTGGCAGGCGCCAGACGGGCGCCTCATAAGGAGTTAGCTGAATGAAAAAACTGATCGCTGCTTTCGCTGCCGTAGCCGCTTTTTCGGCCCACGCTGAAACCCTGACCGTTGCCGCCACCCCGGTGCCGCACGCGGAAATCCTCGAATTCGTGAAGCCGGCCCTGGCCAAAGAAGGCGTGGATCTGAAGGTCAAGGTCTTCACCGACTACATTCAGCCGAACGTGCAGGTGGCTGAAAAGCGCCTGGATGCCAACTTCTTCCAGCACCAGCCATACCTTGATGAGTTCAACAAGGCCAAGGGCACCAACCTGGTGGCGGTGACCGGCGTGCATCTGGAGCCGCTGGGCGCCTACTCGAACAAGATCAAGGATCTGAAGGACCTGCCAAGCGGCGCCAACGTGGTGATCCCGAACGACGCCACCAACGGCGGCCGTGCGCTGTTGCTGCTGGCCAAGGCTGGCCTGATCACCCTGAAGGATCCGACCAACATTCTGTCGACCCCGAAAGACATCGCGCAGAACCCGAAAGACCTGAAAATCCGTGAACTGGAAGCCGCGACCATCCCGCGCGTGCTGACCCAGGTTGATCTGGCGCTGATCAACACCAACTACGCGCTGGAAGCCAAGCTCGATCCGTCCAAGGATGCGCTGGTGATCGAAGGCAACGACTCGCCGTACGTCAACATCCTCGTATCCCGTGCGGACAACAAGGACAGCGCCGCGATGCAGAAACTGGCTGCTGCGCTGCACAGCCCGGAAGTGAAGCAATTCATTACCGAGAAGTACAAAGGCGCGGTATTGCCGGCGTTCTGATTTAGATCGCTGCAACGAAAAGGGGGCGCCATGAGCGCCCCCTTTTTTGTGCCCGGAACACCGTCCCCGTGGGGGGGGGGGTTTGCCTCGAGGGGGGGGGGGGGGGGCCCCCATTTTTTTTTTTCTCCCCCCCCCTCCCTCCCCCGCCCCCCCCC